>CAZXIW010000070.1:0-9360 GCA_964640905.1 uncultured Oscillospiraceae bacterium | reverse complement strand
ACTACAACGCTGCCTGCTTCAAGCGCCAGATGGAGCGCTTCATCGACTTCTCCGACGGCAAGGCCCTCATGGTCAACAACGCCGACTGGCTGCTCGATCTGAATTATGTGGAGCTTCTGCGTGAAGTGGGCGCGTGCTTCTCCGTCAACAACATGCTGCGCGCGGAGTGCTACAAGCAGCGCATGGAAAAGGGCCTGAGCTTTTTGGAGTTCAACTACATGATCATGCAGTCGTATGACTTCTACTACCTGTTCCAGAACTACGGCTGCAACATGCAGTTTGGCGGCGACGACCAGTGGTCGAACATGCTCGGCGGCACAGAGCTCATCCGCCGCAAGCTCGGCAAGGACGCACACGCGATGACCATCACCCTGCTTATGAACAGCGAGGGTAAGAAGATGGGCAAGACCGCCAAGGGCGCAGTCTGGCTCGACCCGGAGAAGACCAGCCCCTTTGAGTTCTATCAGTACTGGCGCAATGTTGGAGATCACGACGTTCTCAAGTGCATCCGCATGCTGACCTTCCTCCCGCTTGAGGAAATCGACGCGATGGACAAGTGGGAGGGCAGCCAGCTCAACCGCGCCAAGGAAATTCTCGCCTTCGAGCTGACCAAGCTTGTCCACGGCGAGGAAGAGGCCAAAAAGGCTGAGGCCGCCGCAAAGGCGCTCTTCGCGGGCGGCAGCGACGACTCCAACATGCCCACGACCGAGCTGACCGCAGATCAGCTCACAGACGGCAAAATTTCCATCATCGACCTGATGCTGGCCTGCAAGCTGATTCCGTCCAGAGGTGAGGGAAGAAGACTCATCCAGCAGGGCGGCGTGATGGTCAACGAAGAGAAGGTCTCCTCGATCGACGAGAGCTTCACCGAGGCGCAGCTCAAAGAGGGGCTTAAGATCCGCAAGGGCAAGAAGGTTCACCACAAGGCGGTTCTTGCCAAATAACATTTCCATCTGCAAATGCTCCGGTTCTGCCGCATACTTGATGCGGCAGAACTTTTTTGTCTTTTCTCCGGAAGAATTCTATGCTATACTGAGAAAAAGCCTCATAGGATTTTATGAGGTGATGGACATGAAAAAAGCGGCGCTTGCTATTTTGTGCGGGGCGCTGACGCTGGCTGCGGCGGCGGTATGCTATGTATCCGGGCGGGAGCTTTGCGCGGCCAAGAGTGCCTTTGCCAGAGCGCCGGAGCAGGTGCGGGTCGTCATCGACGCCGGGCACGGCGGGGAAGACGGCGGCGCAAGCAGCAAAGACGGCATTCTGGAAAGTCGGCTCAATCTGGAGATCGCCACGACCCTGCGTGAGCTTTTGCACTTCGCGGGCATTCGCACGGCCATGGTGCGCACGGAGGATGTATCGGTCTGGACAGAGGGCGAAAGCATCCAGCAGAAGAAGGTCTCAGACCTTAAAAACCGCGTGAAGCTGGTAAATGAAACACCGGGGGCGCTGCTTGTGAGCATTCACCAGAATTACTTTCCGGAGGCCAAATACCACGGCGCGCAGGTTTTTTATGCCGCAACGCCGGGGAGCGACGTGTTGGCGGAAAAAATTCAGCGCGCACTGCGTCAGGTCGCTGACCCGGAGAATAAGCGCCAGTGTAAAAAGGCCGAGTCGGTATATCTGATGCAGAAGGCTTCCTGCACGGCGGTTCTGGTCGAGTGCGGGTTTTTATCCAACGCGCAGGAGGCGCAGCGGCTGACAGAAGCTGCATATCAGCAGAGGCTGGCCGCCGCGATCTGCGGCGCGGTGTGTGAGTTTTTGGAAACAGAAGGGGATACAGATGAAATCTAAAAGCGTATTTATCTGCAATGCCTGCGGCAATGAGACGCCAAGGTGGCAGGGGCAGTGCCCGGCCTGCGGCGCGTGGAACAGCATTGTGGAATTTGAGGATAAGAAGCCGGCGGCGCGCGCCGCCGGGGGCGGGAAAAAGGGGACAGTGAGCGCGCCAAAGCGCCTGCGGGAGCTGGATGCCTCCGACCGGCAGGTTCGCTTCTCAACCGGCCTTTCCGAGCTTGACCGCGTGCTGGGCGGCGGCGGGGTCAAGGGTTCGCTGGTTTTGGTCGGCGGCGCGCCGGGCATCGGAAAATCAACGCTTTTGCTGCAAATCTGCGCCCACCTCGGTCTGGCGCAGAAAATTCTCTACGTCTCAGGCGAGGAATCCGGCCAGCAGATCAAAATGCGCGCCGACCGGCTGGGCGTTGAAAGCGAGAATCTTTTCGTGCTGGCGGAGACGGAGCTGGATGCGATCTTTGAGGCGTTTTCCGAGGTGCAGCCGGATATTTTAATTGCAGACTCCATCCAGACGCTCTTCACGCCCGAAAACGCCTCTGCGCCAGGCTCCATTTCGCAGGTCAAGGACTGCACGATGCGCCTGATGCACCTGGCAAAAAGCACGGGCGCGGCGGTTTTTGTCGTGGGGCATGTCAACAAAGAGGGCGCGATCGCAGGGCCAAAGGTGCTTGAGCACATGGTCGACTGCGTGCTCTACTTTGAGGGGGAGCAGGCGCTGGGCTACCGCATTTTGCGCGCGGCAAAAAACCGTTTTGGCTCGACAAATGAAATTGGCGTCTTTGAGATGGTGGAGGATGGTCTGCGCGAGGTTTCAAATCCGTCTGAAATGCTTCTGTCCGGGCGGCCTCTGAACGCGCCCGGCACATGCGTGGCCTGCGCGATGGAGGGGACAAGGCCGGTGCTGGCCGAGGTGCAGGTGCTGGTCAGCCGGACGAGCTTCAATGTGCCGCGCCGGACAAGCAACGGCTTTGATTTTAACCGGGCAAACCTGCTTCTTGCTGTGACGGAAAAGCGCGGCGGGCAGAATATTTCGATGTGCGATGCGTATGTGAACGTCATCGGCGGGCTGTATCTTGATGAGCCGGCGGCAGACCTTGCCTTTGTGCTGGCGCTGGCGTCGAGCCACCGCGACAAGCCGATCGACGCCAAGACGCTTGCCATCGGCGAGGTTGGCCTGACGGGCGAGGTGCGCGCGGTCACGGCCATGCAGCAGCGGCTCACCGAGGCGGCAAGGCTCGGCTTTACGCGCTGCATCGTCCCGCGCCATTCAAGCGCGCAGCTGCAAATTCCGGAGGGGATGGAGCTGGTGCGCGTCCGCAATATCCGCGAGGCCATTGAAATGGCGCTTTGAGCATAAAACTTCATGCGCTAAGGCACACCACGAAATGCGGCAAACGTATCGCGCATGAAGTTTTCGCGCATCATTTTCGGTTGCCCCGAAGGGGCGAGAAAATGGCGCATTTCATATTTTGCTATGCTTTTGCATAGCAAAAAGAACGGAGGACTGACATGGAAGCAAGAGCATTGTTGGAGGCGCTGCATGTGGCCGAGCGCCTGAAGGACACCACGCGCCACTGCACGACCACAAACGGCGCGCCGGAAAATGTTGCAAGCCACAGCTGGCGCATGGCCCTGATGGCGCTTTGGATGAAGGACGAATTTCCGGAGGCAGACATGGACAAGGTCATCCGGATGTGCCTCATCCACGATCTTGGCGAGTGCTTTACGGGCGACATTCCGACGTTTTTGAAAAAAGACGCCGATGAGGAAAAGGAAGCGTCCCTGCTGGAAGGCTGGGTGCAGCACCTTCCAGAGCCTTACCGGGCGGAAATGACGGCGTTGTACCGCGAGATGGAGGCGCTCGAGACGCTCGAGGCAAGGCTCTATAAATCGATCGATAAATTAGAGGCCGTCATTCAGCACAACGAGTCGCCGCTTTCCACCTGGGAGGCGCACGAATATGAGCTGAACCGGACGTATGCAGCGGATTTTGTAAAATTTTCGCCCTATCTGACCGCGCTGCGCGCCGAGATCCGGAAGGATACGGAGGAAAAAATCGCGGCAGGGAAATAAAACTGAAAAGCACCGGAGCGGCAGAGCATGGCTCTGCCGCTCATTTGCGTCCCAAGGCGACGGATGTAGACTTTTTTCTCGCGATAGGTTGACAAACGTAAACTGATATGGTATTTTAGGTTTACAGAAGTAAACAAAGGAGGATACCCATGGATGTGAAGCTGAACGCAAGCGAGTGGCGCGTGCTGCAAACGCTCTGGGGTCATGCGCCGCAGACGCTAATGCAGCTGGTTGGAAATCTACAAAAGTCAACCGACTGGTCACCCAGCACCATCAAGACGCTCATCACGCGCATGACAGAAAAGGGCGCGCTCCGCTTTGAAGGTGAGCGCCCGCGGCTCTATTACCCGAACATTCAAAAAGAGGACGCGGCCTATCAGGAAACCAGGCAGCTTCTTTCGCGCGCCTTTGGCGGCAATTTCGGCCTGATGATGAGCAATTTCATTGACAAAGCTTCGCTCACGCATGAAGATTTGGAGCAGCTTTACGACATGCTCCGCCAGGCGGAGGAGGGCTTAAAATGAAGATTCTTGCAGACGTTCTCATCTCGTCTTCCGTTCTTATTCTGGCGCTCTGCGCGCTGCGCGCTTTGCTGCGCGGGAGAATCAGCCCGCGTGTGCAGTATGCGCTCTGGCTGCTGGTTGCGCTGCGGCTGTTGCTCCCGGTCTCGCTTGGCGAGAGCCGCGCGAGCGTCATGAACCTTCTCCCGCAGGCGGCGCTGGAAGCGGAAGCTTTGCAGAGCGCAAATCCTGATTTTCAGGAAGCGCGGCTCGAGCTGCTTCTTCCAGCGGGCAAAGCGGCTGTGACGGATGGCATCGAAAGCGCCTCCGCCGCGCTGGCGCAGGAAAGCGCAAAGACGGCCTCTCACGCAGGAAGGATTTTGATGCTTGTATGGGCGCTCGGTTTTCTGGCGGTTGGCGGCTGGATGCTCTGGCGCAATCTGCGCCTTGCGAAAACGCTCAAAGAAAGCCGCGTCCGGCTGGACGCGCCAGATGTTCAGATTCCGGTGTATCTGACCGGAAAGCTCCCGTCGGCGTGCCTGTTTGGCCTTCTTCGCCCGGCTGTTTATCTCACGCCAATCTCGCTTGAGCAGGACGGAACGCCAAACCGCTATGTTTTAGAGCATGAGCTGACCCATTACCGAAGACTTGACCACCTTTGGGGCGCGCTTCGGCTGTGTCTTTTGGCGCTTTACTGGTTTGACCCGCTGGTCTGGCTGGCAGCTTGCCTTTCGCGGGAGGACTGTGAGCTGGCCTGCGATGAGGCGGCGCTCAAAAGGCTTGGTGACGGGGCGCGCGCGGAATATGGCAGGACGCTTCTGGCGCAGATTCGGGCGCAAAATTCGCCCAAAGTCCTTCTTTCCGGCGCGACAACGATGGCCTCCGGCAAGCGGAGTCTTCGCCTTCGCATCGGGCTGATCGCGAAAAAGCCGCGCATGAAGGCGGGCATGGCGGCGCTTCTTGCGGCACTCGTGCTCCTGCTTGCCGCCTGCACGTTTACAGGCCGCGAAACGGCGCAGACAGAGCCTGAGACCCCGCCCACGCAGACGGCAGAAACCGCAGAAGGGGAAAGCGGCGCGCCGTTAGAGGCTGAGACGGCTAAGGAAGATGAAGCTTTGCCCGCGCCGGAGGACACTTTGCCGGAAGCGCGCAGCGAGGAGGAAGAAGCACAGCTTCGCCAGGCAGTCTATGAAAAGCTGGACGCGGCCGCGTGGGATTTAGAATCTGCAACAGAGGATGCAGTCAACGCATTTTCTGGCGCGGATGCGCGCGAAAACGGCATGCGCGGAAATTATCCCAATTACTATGGCGCGTTCGCAGACTACTTTGTCTCCGTTTCCTGCGCGCCGTCTGACGCGCAGCGCTGGACGCTTCGGCTGATGGACGCGGAAACGCTGGCGCTCGTGATGTGCGATGGGGCAGATTTCCCGGAGCAGACGCTTTATTATTCGCTGCAAACCGGCGCGCTCTGCGGCTGGGCGCAGGCGCCCACGCTGGAAGCGGAGATGACGATTGGCATTGGCGTGGATACCGATTACGCAGATGAAAGCTATGTGGTCTTCCACGGCTACTTTGGCCTCTTTGTCTATGATCTTCGGCAGGAGACGATCACCTGCGCGCTCGACCTTCAGGCGGCCACCGGCACGACGCTCATTCAGGGCGGCCTTGGAAACCATGTCTGCGTGCAAAATGGCGCGGATGGTTTAAAGATTATGTTAACCTATTATAACAGCGCCATTGGTGGTCATTCGCCGCTGTCTTACTACATTGATGCAGCCAGTGGCGCGGTCACCTTCGCGCCGACCGAAGACCCGGATGCCTTTGCAGCGGGCGGCAAGGTTTCACATCAGATCGCGCTTTCCAGCGACGCGGTTGGAGACCTTTCCTACTCGGACGGCGAGAAAACATGGCGGCTTTTTGAGAGCTGGCGCTTTGGCGAGGCTGCTGGCGGGCAGATGCTGCCGCTTGCGCAGGCGGGCGCTTAACGCGCAAAAACGAAAAAGAACCGACGCGCGGGAGGAGGCTTTGCCTTTCTCCCGCGCGTTGTGCCTGCGGCGGAAAATGCTGTTTTACAAACCCGGCAGAATCTGATACACTATACAAAAATGCGGCAAAACGCAGCGGGAGGCGGAAGCATGCAGACAAAAGGGAAAATCCTGCGGCAGCTGTTTTTCTCAACGCTCTATCTCAGCGCCTTTACCTTTGGCGGCGGCTATGTGATCGTGACGCTGATGAAGCGGAAATTTGTTGATGAGCTGCACTGGATCGAAGACGCGGAGATGCTCGACCTGGTTGCCATCGCGCAGTCCGCGCCGGGCCCAATCGCGGTCAATGGCGCAATTGTTGTGGGCTACAAGCTGGCGGGGCTTCCGGGCGCGCTGGTGGCAATCGGCGCGACGGTGCTTCCGCCGTTTGTCATTCTTTCGGTGCTTTCCGCCTTCTATGAAGCCTTTCGCGATAACGCGCTTGTCAGCCGCATGCTGGCCGGGATGCAGGCGGGCGTGGGCGCGGTGATCGCGTCGGTCGTCTGGGACATGGGAAAGAGCGTTGGAAGGAAGAAGGACGAGGGCTCGATGCTCATCATGCTGCTGGCCTTTGTGGCGGTGTGCTTCTTTTCGGTCAATGCGATTTATGTTGTGCTGGCCTGTCTGGCGCTTGGGCTTTTGCGCGTGGCCATACAGAGAAGGAGGGGGCGCGGGTAATGGGTTGGCAGCTGTTTTTGAGCTTTCTGCAAATTGGCGCTCTCAGCTTTGGCGGCGGCTACGCGGCCATGCCGCTGATCGAGGCGCAGGTCGTGACAAAGCACGGCTGGCTCACCATGGGCGAATTTGCAGACCTTGTGACCATCGCAGAGATGACGCCCGGCCCGATTGCGATCAACGCGGCGACCTTTGTCGGCACGCAGGTTGCGGGCGCGGGCGGCGCGCTGCTTGCAACGGCGGGGTGCATTCTGCCGTCGTGCGTGCTGGTGACGCTGATCGCGCGGCTGTATTTAAAGTATCGGACGCTCAGCGCCTTGCAGCAGGTTCTCGCAACGCTCCGCCCGGCGGTCGTGGCGCTGATCGCGGCGGCGGGCGTGTCCATTCTCAAAACTGCCTTCTGGGGCGGCGGCGCGCCCGCATGGGCGGGGCTGCAATGGCCGATGGTGCTGATTTTTGCGGTTTGTCTGCTGCTTTTGCGCAGGACAAAGCGCAGCCCCATTGCCGTGATGCTGCTGGCGGGGGCTT
This sequence comes from uncultured Oscillospiraceae bacterium, assembly GCA_964640905.1. Lineage (GTDB taxonomy): Bacteria > Bacillota > Clostridia > Oscillospirales > Oscillospiraceae > CAG-170. The sequence continues at coordinate 1,769 of CAZXIW010000070.1, read as the reverse complement.
TGAATGTGGCAGCCGGTGCGCTGGGGCTTGGTTGAGAGAGGCAAAGGGCTTCTTCCTGATTTCAGGGGAAGCTCTTTTTGCGCGCAGGGCTTATTTTTCGCAAAGAGGCTTGCGCATTTTGTGGGCTTGGTATATAATAAAAAGAAGTAAAATACTGACAAGCGCCCCGGGGCGCTTGCATCAAGATTTCACATCTTGATGAGGCTTTTGAAACGCACGAAAGCGAGGAAAACAGAATGAAAAAAAGACTTTTAAGTATTCTTCTGGTTCTGGCGCTCTGCGCGGCGCTGCTGCCGGGCGCTGCGCTGGCAGATGCACCGACGGTTATTACGCTGACGCAGGAGAGCTTTAGCAAAACGAATACTTCCGAGGATTCAAACCCGAAGTGGAATCCGTTTCCTGGCGGCGGCTGGTATTCACTTTCGGAGGGCAGCTACAAGCTGGAAAATGATATTGAGCTTAATGATTGGCTTGAGATTGGTAGAAGCAGTAATCCTGCTAAGGTTGTGCTCGATTTAAACGGACATAAATTGACAACGACCGCCCCCACGATGCTGCTTATAAGTGGTCTTTCAACGCTTACATTGATGGACAGCAGCACCGGGAAAAGCGGGGAAGTTCGCTCATCTGGCAAAGCGATTAATTTTTCACCTTACGCCACGCTTAACGCAAATGGCGGCAGCGTGTATGGAGAAATATCAGTTAATGGCAAAGGCACAAAGATTCAACGAGATACCAACATAGCGGGAATCACTTCTTTTTACGGATACGTGAGAGGCACTACTACTGACGCGATTTCCAGCGGCATATTCTATGGTGATATTGAATTCGACAGTCTAATCAGCGGTACGAAATACACCGTGACGTTCAGCGTCGGCGAAACCGAGCCGTTTGCGAAGGCGGTTGTGGTGGGCGGCAATACAAAAATCACCCCGCCCGAGAAAGCGCCGACAAAAGAGGGCTACATCTTCGGCGGCTGGTACAAGGACAAAGAACTCACCAAGGCGTGGGACTTTGACGAGGATATTGTGACGGCTGACATCCCGCTCTACGCCAAGTGGACGCCGGAAAGCTTTGTGATCGGCGGTCTGCTTTCCGGCATTCTGGAGGGCGCGGCCAACGCGCTGGAAGAAACCTTCGTCGATGTTTCGCGCGGCGCATATTATTACAACGCAGTCGAATGGGCAGCGGAGCGCGGCATTGCCAGTGGTGTTGACAAGAAGCACTTTGCCCCGGACGAGAGCTGCACGCGGGCGCAGGCCGTGACCATGCTGTGGCGCGCGGCTGGCTGCCCCGAAATTTGGGCAGAAAACCCGTTTGAAGACGTCGATGCAGACGATTATTACTTTGAGGCTGTCCTCTGGGCAGTCGCCAACGGCATCACGTCGGGCGCAGACGAGACCCACTTTAGCCCCGACGCGCCTTGCACCAGAGGCCAGATCGTGACCTTCCTGCACAGAGCCGCAAGATGCTACGATGCGCACGACGATTTCGGTTTTGCCGACGTGAAGACCGGCTCTTATTGCGAGGATGCCATCAACTGGGCAGTTGAAAATGCCATTACGAACGGCACAGACGTTGGGGTGTTCAGCCCGGATGATACCTGCACTCGCAGCCAAATCGTGACCTTCCTTTATCGCAATCGATAAGCGATTTTGCACCGCCCAAAGGCCTCCTGTGTAAAGGGCAGATTCCCCCTGCAAGGGGCGGCTTGCCGCCCAAAGGCCCCCTTGTGTAAAGGGGGCTGGCTCGGCGTAGCCGAGACTGGG
>CAZXIW010000069.1:0-9734 GCA_964640905.1 uncultured Oscillospiraceae bacterium | reverse complement strand
ACACAAGGGGGCCTTTGGGCGGCAAGCCGCCCCTTGCAGGGGGAATCTGCCCTTTCCACAAGGGGGCCTTTGGGCGGTGCGCCGCTGTAGAAAGTTTACAGTTACATTACAACTGCCGCCGGGCGCTTGCAAACGGGCGGCAAAGCGCCTATACTGAATTATAATATCAGAAGAAAAGGAGGCGGAGTATGATCCGACGAACCGCTTGCCTGATTTTAAGTGTCTGCATTCTGCTCTGCCTGGCAGTGCCGTCGTTTGCGGCGGATACGGAAGCATTTGGCGACCAGGGGCGTATCCGAAATGTCGGCGCGGTGCAGATGCTGGTAGACCTTGGACTGATTTCAGGCTATGAGGACGGGACGTTCCGTCCGCAGAATTATATTACACGCGAGGAAGTTTCCAAGCTGATTGCCATCTTGTGTACCGAAGAGCCGCAGAGCACCGGGAGCGTCTATTTCTATGACGCGCAGAATTCCTGGGCGCTGGCTTACATTGGCTACTGCGCCGAGCAGGGCATCATCGGCGGCAACGGACAGGGGAGCTTCCGCCCGCAGGACAATGTGACGGCGCAGGAGCTGGCAAAGATGCTGCTGGTGATTCTCGGCAACGAGCCGGAGCGCTACAGCGGGGCGCAGTGGGCGCAGAACGTCAACGCCGACGCGCAGCAGACCGGGATTTACGACGGGCTGACAACGCAGGTGGATATGCCGGTCTCGCGCGACAACGCATGTCTGCTCATCTATAACGCCATGCGCTGCCCCGCGATTGCAGACCCGGAGGCCGAAGGGCCAATGAAATATGTGCTGGATGATCTGATGAACCCGAAGTCTTATCTGGAGGTTCGGTATGCGCTGACGCGCTATACGGCGGTTCTGACGGGCAATGAGTACGCGGATTTGACGCAGGGCGGCGGGAAGCTTGACACAGGGCTTACCAAGCTTGCCGGGCACAAGGAATTTGCGGTTTCGTCTGATCTGAGCCTGCTTGGGCGCAATGTGGATATCTTTGTGAAGGACGGACGTGTGGTCGGTATGCCGTGCTACGTGGCAGGAGAGCTGTATTACACGTTTGACAGCGCGCAGGAGGTGCAAAAGCTCCTTTCCAACGGCGCGTTTACCATGAGCGGGGACGCGGAATACTACTTTAATTTTGACGTGGCCGGGGCAGAGGTGCTCTCGCGCGCCAATGCGCGGATTATTATGATCGACCATGACGGCGATCTGGCGTTTGACACGGCAATGGCCGTCAGCTGCCAGGAGGGCGTGATCGAGTCGGTTTCGCCGCTTCGGGTCTCGGTGGACGGAAGCACGCAGGCGGCAGAAAAATACTGCATGTCCGATGCGTTCGAGATCGGCCAGAGGGTCTGGTATCTGGAGCTGGATGGACAGGGCTTTGTGCAGACCATGGCCTGAATGAAGTTAAAACAGGCGGCGTAGACACTCTCGTGTCTGCGCCGCTTTGCGTTTTATGAATTTGCCTGTTAGCATTTGAGCGTGGCCCTGGCCTCTAAAAGTGCGTCATAAAGTGTGTCGATTTCAGAAAGTGTATTATCACTTGAGAATGACACGCGAACCGAGCCGTCAATGACGGCGGGGGGCAGGTGCATGGCCTCCAAGACGTGGCTGCGGTGACCCTTGGAGCAGGCAGAGCCTGCTGAGACGTAAATGCCGCGCGATTGCAGGCAGTTGATGATGCCCTGTGAGCGAAGGCCGGGAAGGGCGAGGTTTACGATATGCGGCGCGTCCTGCTTGCCAATTAAGACAAGGCCGGGGATCTGCGCGAGCTTTTCCCGGCAGGCGTCGCGAAGCGCTGCCATGTGCGCGATACCTTCCTGCGCGTTCTGGCTCTCGCAGGCGGCGGCAAAGCCGCAGATGCCGGGGAGATTTTCTGTGCCGGAGCGGAAGTTTCCTTCCTGACCGCCGCCCTGAATGAAGGGCGGAAGGGGAAGACCGGGGCGAATGTAGAGCGCGCCCACGCCCTTGGGGCCGTGGATTTTGTGGCCGGAGACGGAGATCATGTCCGCGCCGAGGGTCTTGGCCTTGAAGGGGACTTTCAAAAAGCCCTGCACGGCGTCGGTATGGAAAAGGGCGAGAGGACTCTGGCGGCGCGTGGCGCGGATCATGTCAGAAATCGGCATGACGGCGCCGGTTTCGTTGTTGACCATCATGATGGACACGAGAATTGTGTCTTTGCGGAGGGCGGCCTTGAGCGCGTCAACGGAGACAAAGCCTGTTTCGTCCGGCTGGAGGTAGGTCACGTCAAAGCCTTTTGCCTCAAGCGCTTTAAAGGGATGCAAAACGGCATGGTGCTCGACGGCGGTGGTGATGACATGGTGGCCGCGTTTTCCAAGGCGCTCGCAGGCGGAGAAGATTGCCCAGTTATCGGCCTCCGTGCCACCGGAGGTGAAGAAGACGCGCTCCGGCTCTGCGCCAAGGGAAGCGGAAACGGCTTTCCGCGCGGCCTTCAGCTCGCGCTCGGCATCCATGCCAAGCGCGTGGACAGAGGAGGGATTACCCCACGTTTCGCGCAGCAGGCGCGTCATGGCCGCGACGCAGGCTTCATTTGGGCGGGTGGTGGCGGAGTTATCAAAATAGATCATGGTGAACCTCGATTCAGGGGAGTCTGTCAAAATAGAAGGGGAATTATTTTCCGACGCAAAAGCGCGCGAAGATGCGGTTTGTGATATCCTCGCGGACAACGCGGCCGGTGGCCTCACCAAGAGCCTGCATCGCGGCCTCGACATCGACCAGAACAGCATCGGGTGTCATGGCCTGGCGAAGCGAGGCGCGCGCGGCAGACAGTGCCTCGCGGGCTTTGCAGATGGCGTCTACCTGGCGGGCGTTTGTAAGAATCGAGCCGTCGCAGGGCGCGTCCTCTTCAAAAATCATGTCGAGCGCCTGCTCAAGAAGATCAAGCCCCTCGCCCTTTGCGCAGCTGACGGGGATGACATAGGAGAACGGGAGGTCGCTGGCGTCAACCTGGCAGGGAAGATCCTGCTTGTTTAGAATCGCGATGGCCTCGGGCGCCTGCATAGCAGCGTCCATCGCGGCCTCGTCCTCCGGGGTGAGGGGCTTTGCGCCGTCGACCACGAAAATGGCAAGCTGGCAGCTCTGCGCGGCCTTTAACGAGCGGGCAACGCCAAGGCGCTCGACGGTATCATCTGTCTCGCGGATGCCGGCAGTATCCAGCAGGCGCAGGAAATGGCGGCCAAGGGTCACGGTCTGCTCGACGGCGTCGCGCGTTGTGCCGGGAATGTCGGTGACGATGACGCGCTCAAAGCCCGCCATGAGATTGAGAAGACTTGACTTTCCGGCATTCGGCGCGCCGAGGATGGCGGTCTGGATGCCGTTTTTGATGAAGTTGCCGCGGCGGCAGGAGGATAAAAGCGATTCCAGAGCGTTTTCCGCCTTCCAGAGAACGGCGTCGTAGCTTTGCAGCTGGAACGGCTCGATGTCTTCATCGGGGTAGTCCAGAACGGCGTGGAAATGTGAGCAGATATCCATGAGAGAATCATAGATCGGGTCTAATTTTCTTCGCAGCACGCCAGCCACCTGCCCGGCGGCGTTGGCTGCGGCGTCAGCAGTTTCGGCGTCGATGAGGTCGATGACGGCCTCGGCCTGCGTGAGATCCATCTGGCCATTTAAAAAGGCGCGCTTGGTAAACTCGCCCGGCCCTGCCTGATGGAAGCCTGCGGCAAGCAGCGCCGACAGGCCGGAAGACAAAACGGCGGGAGAGCCGTGGCACTGAAACTCGACCGTGTCTTCGCCCGTATAGGAGTGCGGCGCGCGGGAGACGAAGACCAGCGCCTCGTCGATGGGGCGGCCGGAAGCATCAAAAAGCGTACCACGGGCAAGCTTCCGGTCGGGAAGATCAAGAAGCGGCGCGCCGGATGCAAGGGAAAATACGCGCCCGGCCAGCGCGATCGCGTCAGTTCCGGACATGCGCAGAATGCCGATGCCGCTGCGGCCAAAGGCCGTTGCGATGGCGGCGATGGGATGAGCCATAACATTCACCTCAATTTGAAAAACGCCCCGGATGCGCCGGGGCGGGATTTTTACTGGAACACAACGTCAACGCCCTTGAGCATCAGGGGATTGACATCAAAAACGGCTTTATCGCCGAGCTTGCAGCTGACGTTCGTCACGTCAACGACGGTATGGAGCATACCGATGTGGCCAAGAACCTTGCAGCGCTTGCCGCCGAGCTGGACACTGTAGCCCCTGCGGCCAAAGACAAAGCGCTTGAAATTGGAAAGCGCGGCGCGCAGCGAGTCGCGGCGGCGGGTCAGATCGTCTCCCATCTGGCAGCCAAAGCCGTTGTACCAGCCGACGGGGAGAACGGCGATGCGGGTGGGCTTTTTGGCCTTCCAGCCCGCGCCATAGCCGCAGGAAGCGCCCTTTTGCAGCCAGCGAAGCTCGTCGATGTTCGATTCCAGTGTGCCCACGCGCTTGAGGCCGTAGCTTCCCTTGATGCTGAGTCTGCCAAGGATGGCAGAGCCGACGCGCACAGCGTCCATGGCATAGTCCGGAAAACGGAGAAGACCGGCGGAGTTGCAGCAGTGGCAGAGGCCGACATCAAAGCCCTTTTCCTGCAATTTGCGGATGACGGAGCGGAAATGAACCATCTGAAGGTCGGTGGCTTTTTTGTTGCAGAAGGCAGAATGGAAGTGCGTGTAGATGCCGCAAAGCTCCAGCCCATCCATATAGGAATAGATGTGGACAAGCTTATCAAGCTCCGACGGCAGAAAGCCACAGCGCCCCATGCCGGTGTCGATTTCAACATGCGCGCGAACCTTCTTTTTGCGCTGGGCGGCGATGCCGTTTAAGACGGCGGCGTCATCCTGGCTGGAAACGGTGAGAATAACATCCAGGTCTAAAAGAGCATGAACCTCGTCAATGTCACACGTCGGGCGGATCATGAGAAGCGTCTCGGAAAAGCCTGCGTCCCGAAGTTCTTTAGCGTCCTGCACCTCGGTGATGCAGAAGCAGCTGACGCCCGCCTCCCGGCAGAGCGCGGCCATCGGCACAAGGCCAAGGCCATAGCCGTTTCCTTTCAGAACCGCCCAGAGCTGCGCCTTGCCGGCGCGCTTTTTGAGCGCGGCGAGGTTTGCGCGGATGGCGGCGGAATCGACAAGGTATCGTTTCATGCGTGTGCTCCTTTTTCCTGTTTGCCGCGGTTACGAAGAAGGTAGACCCGGCGGCGAAGCTCTTTGAAGATGGATGTGCCGTGCTCAACGGCAAAGTAAATGACAGGGGAGAGAACCAAGTCCATCTCGCCGACAAACTCGGTAAAGTCCCCGCCGAAGCCCTGCTTGAAGCGGAACAGGCCATAGAGCGGGTTATCTTCCGACATGTCGCCCGAGACGCCGCGGAAATCATACACGCGGCAGCCGGTCTCGACTGCCCACTCGATCATGCGCCACTGAAGAAGATAGTTCGGCATGAGATTGCGGTGCTCGTTGGAGGACGCGCCGTAAAGATACCAGACCTTGTCGCCGTAGTGGATGGCAAGCGTGCCTGCGATGGGCGTGCCTTCGGGGTCAAAGGCCATGTAAAGCCGGGTGTGCTCGCCAAGGTTATCGAGCATGGCCGCAAAATATTCGGGCTGTCTTGTCACAAAGCCGTCGCGCAGGCCGGTTGTGCGCATGAGATCGGAAAAGGCGGGGATCATTTCCTTGCCGCAGATTCTGACTGTCACGCCCTTGCGCTCGGCAAGGCGGATGTTATAGCGCCATTTCTGGTGGAAGCCCGCCAGAAGGTCTTCTTTTGTCTTTCCTTCAACGTTCAGGCGGAAGATATAGCGCGGCTGGATGGCCTCGAAGTTTTTGCCGCCCTCTTTGGTGCGGAAGCCGAAGCTCCGGAGCATGGCGGAAAAAGCAGTGTTGGACGAAGGCACGTCCGGGTCAATTTTAATGACGTAGGACTTATATTTTTTTGCAAGCGCTTTTGCGCCATCTAAAAGTTCCGAGAGGGTCTCACGATCATCCAGGTCGCACACAGGCGCGCGGCAGCCGTACATGAGCGTCCGGCCAATGCCGGGAACTTTTCTTGTCATGACGGCAAGCGTGCCTTTGATCTTGCCGTCTTCGCCGCGCACGGCGATGGCATCCCACTTCCACATGGGCTTCTGCTTGCCCCAGAGATAGCTCTGGGCGAAGTTTCCCTTGGGGTGGGACTGGAGGAAGGCTTCATACTCCGCGAGCGTTTTTTCGGTAATGAATTCGTACATGGCAGGTCTCCACATCTATTTATATAGTATCGCGCGCGGATGGCGCGCCGGATGGCAAATATGTTCTTATTATCTTACCATATTACAAGGGAATATGCAAATGATGGCGCATACTTTTTGCGCCGTGCGGCACAATATAGACAAAAGAGGTGAGACGATGGCAGAGCTGAAAAGTGAGCTGCTTGCGGCGCAGTTTGCGGGCGCGGCGGATTTTGAACGGCGCGAGATCGTATGCGCCGGGGAGCGTCTGGCGGTCTATTTTATTGACGGCCTTTGCTCCGGGCGGGACATTGCCGAGCAGGTGCTGCGGCCGCTGACACAGCTGACGCCGCCGCAGACCGGGCAGACGCTATTGCAAAAGGCGGAGCGGGAAGGGCTCTGGTGCGCGTCGGTGAAGCGGGTCGATACGCTGGCGCAGGCGCAGGGGCTGCTGGTCAATGGCTTTTGCATTGTCTTCTTTCCGGGGCAGGCGCAGGCGCTGGCCTGCGAGGTCAAGACGGGGGAAAAGCGCGCGCCAAGCCCGCCGGAGACGGAAAACACCGTAAAGGGCGCAAAGGACGCCTTTACCGAGACGCTGCGCACGAACACAAGCCTTGTCCGACGCCATCTGCGCGCGCCGGAGCTTCGGCTGGAGGAGTGTACGGTTGGGCGCAGGACACGGACAAAGCTCACCATCTGCTGGCTGGAAGGGCTGACCGACCCGGCGCTTCCGGCGCGAATGCGCGCGCGGCTGGCGCAGATCGACATAGACGGCCTTCTTTCGCCCAGTGCGATCGAAGAATATGTGACCGGCTCACGGAAGACGGCCTTTCCGCTTCTGGAATATACCGAGCGGACGGATCATTTTTGCCAGGGGCTGCTGGACGGGCAGGTTGGGTTGCTGGCAGACGGGCTGCCGCTTGGGTATCTCGCGCCGGTGAGCTTTGCAAGGCTGATGTGCTCGCCGGAGGACCGGGCGACCGACTATCGCTCGGCGTCTATGCTGCGTGCGCTTCGCTATGCGGCGATGCTTGTGAGTCTGCTTTTGCCGGCGGTGTACGCGGCGATGGCGATGTTTCATCAGCAGATGCTGCCGACAAAGCTTTTGCTCTCAATTATAGAGAGCAAAAAGGACGTTCCGTTTCCAACGCTCCTTGAGGTTCTGGGGCTGCTGCTTGCTTTTGAGGTTTTACAGCAGGCGGGGCTGCATCTGCCGCAGGCAGTTGGAACGGCGGTGTCGATCATCGGGGGCTTAGTTGTGGGGACGGCGGCGGTGGATGCAAAGCTTGTTTCCCCGGCGGCGCTGATCGTAACGGCCTCGAGCGGCATCTGCGGCTTTACGCTTCCAAACCGGGAGCTTTCGGATGCGCTCCGGCTCTGGCGGTTTGTGCTGGTGGCGCTGGCGGGGACGCTTGGGCTTTTTGGTGTGACGGTGGGCGTTTTATGGCTGCTGGCCGAGCTGGCCGGGCTGGAGAGCCTTGGAAGGAGCTATCTTACGCCCTTTGGCCAGGCGGAGGCTTCCGGCGCGCTGCTGCGGCCGCGCCTTGTCCGGCAGAAGCTTCGGGAAAAGGCACTCCGGACGGAGGACAGACGAAATCAGAGGTGACGCGGATGAAAAAATATCTGGTGCTGGCGCTGGGGCTTGCGGTGCTGGCAGGTGCGGCCGGCGGGGCGGCAGGAAGGTCCGCTGACGCGGCAGAGCTGATCCCGGTGCAGCTTTTGTGCATCGATGCGCAGGGCGGAAGCATCCGCCTGACGACAGACACGGGTGATATCGGGAGCGGGAAGAGCATGGAGGCGGCGTTTGCGGATTTGAAGGCGGGGTGCGCCGGGCAGCTTTTTACGCAGACGGCAGAGCACGTGGTTTTGACAAGGCGCGCGTGGTATCTTGCGCCGCAGGTCTGCGTGAGCGGGCAGCTGCGCCCGGCGGCGCACATATACCGGGTGGAGCAAGCGCCGGGAGAGCTTGCGGCGCTTCTGACATTTTTACAGGCGCATCCGGGGCAGATGACACTCAGCCGGATGCGGGCGCTGCTTTTGCGGGGCGAGCAGGCAGAGCCTGCGCAGGTGCGGCGCACAGAGGGAGGCTTTCGGCTTGGAGCATGAAATTTCTGCGCGGCAGGCAGGCGCATGGAGCTTTTGTGCGCTGACGGCGCTGGCGGCGCTGGGATGCGCGCCGCTTGGCTGGGGCTGGGTGCTTCTTGGCTGCGCGCTGGCGGCGGTGATTTTTTATCTTGGCGGAGAGCTGACACGGGGCGAGGCGGGCGCGCTGACACAGATGACCTGCCGCGCCTTTGGCGCGGGCGCGGGGCGTGTGATTCTGGCGCTTGACGGCGGCTTTACGCTTCTGGCGCTGGCGCAGACGGCGGGGCGCGCAGGCGCGGCGTTCGAGGACGAGACGGCGGCACTGGCCGCGCCGGCAATTCTGGCGCTGGCCGCGCTGGTAAACCGGAAGCAGGTGCAGACGGCAGCGCGGGTCTGCGGGGTGACGGCGCTGATTCTGGCGGGGCTTTATGGGCTCGTGCTCTGGAGCGCGGCAGGGCAGGCGGAGGCGGCATGGCTCAGGCCCTGGGGCGGGGCGCGGCAGACGGGCAGAGTTTTGCCGATGCTGCTGGCGCTCGGCTGCATCCGGTATCTGCCGGGGCAGACACAAAGGCCGCAGGGCGGCGCGCTGGCCGGGCTGGTTTTGCTCCCGGCGGTATTTGCGGCTGTGACGGCCGGATGTCTCTCGCCACAGCTTACGCAGAGTCTGCCGCGGCCATTTTATGCGGTGAGCCAGAGCCTGCGGCTGTTTAGCGTGATGGAGCGCTTTGAGCCGCTGGTATCGTCGGCGCTTTTAATGGGCTTTTTTGCGCTGGCAGCGCTATTGCTGGCGGCGGCAGAGGCGCAGCTGGAGACGGCGATGGGCGTTTTACACAGGCCGTGGCATGCCTGGGCGCTGGCGGCGGGCGCGTATGGCCTGCATTTTCTGACGGCAAGGCTTCCGGCAGAAGCACTGGCGCTGGGAGCGGCTATATTTTGGGGGATCATACCGTTATTAACACAACTAATAGTGGCCATAAAAAAAGATTGAAAAATTGCGAAAAAAGGGTTGACAAAAGGGTTTTGCGGTGATAATATATGCGAGCGCTTGAGAGAGCGGCAGCAAAGTGGATGTGAGTCAAAAAAACTTTGAAATAAATCGAAAAAAGTTCTTGACAAACAGATGAAGCTGTGCTAGAATAAATGAGTTCGCTGCGAAGCCCAAAACTTCAAAGCTGAACGGAATCACAAAAAAGTTTTGAAAATCTTGAAAATAGTTCTTGACAAACAAAACTTGATGTGATATAATAAAAAAGCTCCGTTGTGAGCAAAACCGCTGAGATGCGGAGTGCACCTTGTAAATTAAACAACGAGAAACATGAACAAACACCTTGGACAATTTAAGGTTTCGCAAGAGACCAAAAACAAGTTGTTCAATGAATGTCGAACAGAGATTCTTTGAATAGCCAACGAAAATTCTTGAGTAAAGCTAAGAGCGAACCAAG
>CAZXIW010000068.1:0-9787 GCA_964640905.1 uncultured Oscillospiraceae bacterium | reverse complement strand
GGATTGCAAGGAACATTTTGAAAAATGACCTTGATGCAGAAGAATGTGTCAACGACACATACCTTGCGGCATGGAATACCATCCCGCCGCAAAAGCCGAATCCGTTGCGGACATACATTTTTCGCATTGCCCGAAATATTGCAATAAGCCGTTACCACGCAAACACTTCCGCCAAACGCAACAGCTATTATGATGCTGCATTGGAGGAATTGAGCGATTGCCTCGCTGCAATAAATACCGTAGAGCAGGAAATCGCCGCAAGCGAATTGTCCAGGCAAATCGACTGCTTTCTTGCCACATTGGACGAAGAAAGCCAAATGCTGTTTGTGCGTCGCTATTGGTATTCGGACAGTATTTCAGACCTTGCAGCGAGGTTTTATACCAGCAATAACAATGTATCGGTTCGCCTGTCCCGCATACGGAATAAACTGAAAATCCATTTGCAGAAAGAGGGGTACGAGCTGTGACGAAAAGAACGATTTCCGACGCCATTACCAACATCAGCACCGAATACATTGAAAAAGCTGCTGACTACACCGTAACAAAAAAAGCACGCAAGCCTGTTTGGGTAAAATGGGCGGCTATGGCTGCTTGCCTGATCTTGGTTGTTGGAGTTCTCCTTGGGAATCCGGCAACGCACGATGGCAGACGCGTCATTTGTGAATATCATACGAATTCGTCTGGCAGCTATGCGACCCCATCTCCCGGCGAGGTAAGCTTTACAGGCGAGGTAAGAGAAGCGCGTAAGAAATATGATGGAAAAAAAGTAAGCTTTCTATTGGCTTTTTCTATGTTCAAAGATACTGGGGAACAAATTGTAGAACTATCCGAAGCAGAACGGATTGCGGAGTATCAGCGGCTTATTTCGCTGGGATATGAACTTTACACAGCAGAATGTTGGACTTATCAAGGGAAAGGAGAAAAACGATACTACACTGTTGTTGTCGGCTATTTCACAGAAAGTGATCTTTCTCTCTTCAGAAGCAATCCGGAATATGGATATCTGTTTTATTTTGCAACGAACGGAGATCATTCTGGCATTTTTGTTGATGAAAGGAATATTATTGCAGATTTCCCAACCAATCACTCCTGATGAACGGGCTATGCTCTCTGTCAGTATTCAAAAAGACCGCCAGCTTTTCAGGCCTTGAAAAGCTGGCGGCAAATTTTTGCGCGTTTATTCGCCGGAAAAGCTCCGGCAGAAAGGGGCGAGGGTGCAGCTTTCGCACTTTGGCCGCCGCGCAACGCAGACGGCTCTGCCGTGCAGCACCAGCCGGTGGCAAAAGTCAGACGATTCCTCCGGCGGCAGAATGGCGCGCAGCTGCCGCTCGACCTTCTCAGGCTCTTTGCTCTGCGCAAGACCAAGAAGGTTTGTGATGCGGATGCAGTGTGTGTCGCAGACAACAGAGCCGGGAACCTGATACAGGTCTCCCAGCAGAAGGTTTGCTGTCTTGCGCCCCACGCCCGGAAGCGAGAGAAGCGCCTCCATCGTCCCTGGAACTTTGCCGCCAAACTTTTCGCGCAGCAGCTGGCAGGCCAGGACAATGTCGCGCGCCTTGTGCTTATAAAAGCCGCAGGAGCGGACGTATTCCTCGACCTCTGCGATCTCGGCGTCTGCAAAGGCGTCGAGCGTCGGGAAGCGGGCAAAGAGCGCGGGCGTGATTTTGTTGACGCGCTCGTCGGTACACTGCGCAGAGAGGCGCACGGCGATCATCAGCTCATAATCCTTTTCATATTGCAGCGCGCAGACCGGGTTCGGGTAAGCCTCTTTGAGCGCGGATAACACGCCCGCCACGCGCGTTTGCAGTTCCATGACAATTCCTCCGATGCGTTCTTTTTGGACATTCTATCACATTTTCCGCGCAAAGAAAAGCGGCGGCTTTGCGGCGGGAGGTTGTATTTTTTTCTGGACTTTGCTATAATTCAAACAAATCACCGAAAAAGAGGCGAAGAAGATGTATCAGCCGCTGGCAGATGCGCTTCGCCCGCAGACACTGGACGACGTGTGCGGGCAGACGCATATTCTCGGCGCAAACGGCCTGCTGCGGCGGCTCATTGCGTCCGGCTCAGTTCCCAATATGATTTTTTACGGCCCGTCCGGGACGGGGAAGACGACCGTTGCCAACATCATCGCAAAGCAGACCCACCGCAAGCTCTGTAAGCTCAACGCAACAACGGCCTCGTCGGCAGACATCAAAGAGATCTACGCGCAGCTGGACACCTTCCTTGCGCCAAACGGCGTGCTTTTGTATCTCGACGAGATTCAGTACTTCAACAAAAAGCAGCAGCAGACGCTTTTGGAGTATATCGAAAACGGCAAGATCACGCTCATCGCCTCAACGACAGAAAATCCCTATTTTTATGTCTATAACGCAATTTTGTCGCGCGCGACGGTCTTTGAGTTTAAGCCCGTTCCGCCGGAGGAGGCTGAGCGGGCAATCGCCCGCGCGGTCAGTGTGCTTTCGGCGCAGCAGGGCGTGAAGGCCGAGGCTGAGACGGGCGTGCTTTCCTACATCGCGCAGGCCTGCGGCGGCGATATCCGAAAGGCCATCAACGCCGTGGAGCTTTTGTTCTCGGCTGCCGCGCGAAAAGATGGTATGCTCACGCTCACGATGGAAGATGCGCGGCAGATCACCCAGCGCTCTGCCATGCGCTATGACCGGGGCGGAGACGAGCAGTATGATGATCTGTCTGCGCTCATGAAGTCCATCCGCGGCTCAGACCCGGACGCGGCGGTTCATTATCTGGCGCGCTTTCTGGAGGCGGGGGATCTGCCGTCTGCCTGCCGGCGGATCTTGTGCTCTGCCTGCGAGGATATTGGCCTTGCCTATCCGCAGGCCATTGCTATCGTCAAAGCCTGCGTAGACAGCGCCTTGCAGCTCGGCCTGCCGGAGGCAAGGCTTCCGCTTGCAGATGCTGTGATTTTGCTTGCCACCGCGCCAAAGTCCAACACCGCCTATCTTGCCATTGACCGTGCGATGCAGGATGTGAAGGCCGGGAAGACCGGAAACGTGCCCCGCCACCTGCAAAATGTCCATGCCGACGGCACGGGCTTTGAGCGCGAGCAGGGCTATTTATACCCGCATAATTACCCCCATGACTGGGTGCGCCAGCAGTATCTGCCGGATGAGATCAAAGACCGCCGCTATTATGAATACGGCGAGAACAAGACCGAGCAGGCGGCAAAGCGCTACTGGGATGAGATCAAGAAGTAAGGAGGTGCAAAACGGATGGATGTGCGCGTGGGAGATATTCTGGTCATGAAAAAGCCGCACCCCTGCGGGGAAAAGCGCTGGCTGGTCTTGCGCAGCGGGATGGACTTTCGTCTGCGCTGCGCCGGTTGCGGGCATGAGGTGCTGCTTGCGCGCAGCAAAGCAGAAAAAAACATCCGGCAGATCGTCCGCGAGGAGAGCGCCGGGCCGGATGGAAAATAGAAGCAGAAACAGGCGAACGAGTGGCCGCAATTCTCAAAGGAATTGCGACCGCTTTTTTATCGCCCCGGCGCTATACTTTGTCCATGACGCGGGGAGAAAGGAGCGTGAGGCGGTTGCGGGTCTGGGCAGAAGGCGTATTTGCGCTCAACGCGCTGCTGGACGCGGGGCTTCTGATTTGCAGCGCGCGGCTCTGCGGGGCGCGGCTTTGCGCCGGGCGCATCACGCTGGCAAGCCTTTTTGGCGGGGCGTATGCTGTGGCGGCGCTCTGGCCGGGGCTTGGATTTCTGCGTGAGAGCCTTGTGATCGTCTGCGCGGCGGGGCTGATGGGGCTGATCGCCTTTGGCGCGGGGACGGGGCTTTTGCGGCTGGTGGTGATGGTGATGCTGGCGGGGTGCTGTCTTGGCGGGCTGGCGGCGGCGCTGGTGCAGCATGCGCCGGGCGCGTGCTTGCAGAGCGGCCTGCGGGCGCTGCTGGTTTCTCTGGGCGCGATGCTGACAGGGGGGAGGCTGCTCTTTTCTTCGTGTATGCAGCACACGGACGCGGCGTTTCAGGAGCTGACACTGCATCTGGGCGGGGCGCAGGTGCGCCTGCGCGCGCTGGTCGACACGGGAAATACGCTCAAAGACCCGCTGAGCAATGAGCCGGTGCTCGTTGCCAGCTGGCAGGTGGCGGCAAAGCTTCTGCCGGAGCTTTCGCTTCGGGCAGAGGAATTTTCAGATGCACCGGCGCTTTTGCGAAGACTCGCGCGTGAAGCGCCGCAGCTGCGCCCGCGGCTGATTCCATATCGGGCGGTCGGCGTTTCGCAGGGGCTTTTGCTGGCGCTTCGCTGTGAGCTTGAGACAGTGGACGGAAAGCGGCGCGCCGCGCTTGCGGCCTTTTCGCCAACGGCGGTATCGGGCGCGGGAGAATTTGACGCATTGACAGGAGGAGCGGCATGAAACTGGAACTCTGGAGGCTTTTACAGCGGCTTGGTCTTTTGCAGCCGGAAAAGCTTATGTACATTGGCGGCAGCGATGTTCTGCCGCAGCCTTTAAAGCCACAGCAGGAGCAGGCGCTTTTAAAGCGGCTGGCAGACGGCGATGAGGCGGCCAAGCAGACGCTCATTGAGCGCAATCTTCGGCTGGTGGTCTATCTGGCGCGGCGGTTTGAAAATACGGGGGTGGGGATGGAGGATCTGATCTCGATTGGAACGATCGGGCTGATCAAGGCGGTCTCGACCTTCCGGCTCGACCGGAACATCAAGCTTGCAACGTATGCTTCGCGCTGCATCGAAAACGAAATCCTGATGCACATCCGCAAAATCTCCGGGCAGAAGACGGAGGTCTCGCTCGACGAGCCGATCAACACCGACTGGGACGGCAACGAGCTTCTGCTCTCCGACGTGCTCGGCACAGAGGCCGACACGGTTTTAAGGCCGCTGGAGGACGATGTAGACCACCAGCTTCTTCGCCAGGCGCTTGCGCGGCTTCCGGAGCGGGAGCTGCAAATCGTGAGCCTTCGCTTTGGCCTTGGCGGAAGACCCGAGAAGACGCAAAAGGAGGTCGCCGACCTGATGGGCATCTCGCAGTCGTATATCTCAAGGCTTGAAAAGCGGATCATGCTGCGCCTGCGGCGCGAGATCTCGCGCCAGCTTTGCGGTTAGCGGCTACAGGCGGGCGGGGTGAAATTTCCTGTTGCCTGCGCGGAAAAATTGTGATATTATGTATATTGGTTATTTTGGCGGAGTGATGTCCGCATCGGAGAAACGGGCATTGGAGCAGAGGTGAGCACAGCAATGGAGAAGGAAATTTCAAGAGCAACATTAAAGCGGCTTCCAACCTATTTGTCGTATCTGAAATCGCTGCCGGAGGATGCTTCGGCGCATATTTCGGCAACGGCGCTGGCGGCGGGTCTGCACATGGGCGAGGTTCAGGTGCGCAAGGATCTGGCGCTGGTCAGCGACGGCGGCCGGCCGAAGATCGGCTACAACCGCGAGCATCTGATTGCCGACATTGAGGAATTTCTTGGATATGGCAACAGCAACGACGCCGTGCTCATCGGCGCGGGCAAGCTGGGGCGGGCGCTGCTTGGCTACGGCGGCTTTGCCGAGTATGGGTTGAACATTGTCGCGGCGTTTGATGAAAACGACGCGCTGATCGGCACGAGTAAAAACGGCAAGCCCATCATGCACATGTCCCGTCTGGGGGAGATCTGCCGCCGCTATAAGATCAAGATCGGCATCATTACCGTCCCGGCCGAGCGCGCGCAGGCGGTGTGTGAGCTGCTGATCGAAAACGGCATTCTTGCCATCTGGAACTTTGCGCCGAAGCATCTGAACGTGCCGGACGAGATTCTGGTGCAGAATGAAAACATGGCCGCGTCGCTGGCGCTTCTTTGTAAGCATCTCAACGAGCGCATGCAGGGACAGGAAAACTGAATTTCTGCGAATTCGGGCTTGAATTTTCTCTTCGTCTGTATTATAATACGAAAGCAATGCCGGTGTGATGGAATTGGTAGACGTAGTGGACTCAAAATCCACCGCCAGCGATGGCGTGCCGGTTCGAGTCCGGCCACCGGCACCAAAATCAAAAGCGACAGGTGAAAGCCTGTCGCTTTTGATTTTGGTGCAAGTTTTGCCGGAGGCAAAACTTCCGCTGCGGCGGGAATTGAACGCGAAAGAGGCGCTGCCCCGCCAGCGTTCTAACGTTTTTTCTGCGCTGCATTGTGCAGCTTGAAAAAACGAAGAACTCGGCTTTCCTCGCCTCCCTCCTCCTGCCACTGGCAGCGGTCGGCTCGTCAACCCCTGATGGGTTTCTTTCACACTATTTTCCTTTCCGAAACCAGAAAGCCGCAATCATCTGTTCTGTATGTCTGGCACACTCGGAAATGACCTTTGAATGTCAGGCAGCCGCCCAGAGCGCGCCCGCCTTGACAGCAAAGGTCTTTCTTCGTTCAAAACCGCGACCACTTCGTTGGGTCGCGGTTTTGTGTTCTTGATTTGCAAATTGTTCCATTGTGCTCAGCATATACAGAACAATAGCGACAGGTGAAAGCCTGTCGCTTTTGATTTTGGTGCAAGTTTTGCCGGCAGTGCATTCGGCTTAAACATGGGCTTTTTCTACCTGCAGCAGCTCACTGTGCTTCATTACCACGCCGAACCAGTTGCTGAGCACCAGATAATTCGCGCGGACGGTTACGTGGTCTCCGACCGAGACCTTGCTGTAATGCTCGTCTGTGGGGAAAATCAGCAGGGCATAGGTCTGCCCGCCAGGGCGGTCAGAGAGCGCAACAGAGGGCTTGTGATGAAGATCGGGGCCGACCTTGACGGCAATGCCGCTCACTGCAAAGCGCCGGCCTTCATAACGTTCCAGCGCGCCTTGCAGGTCTGCCCGGAAAGCCTCGCAGAGCGGTTTTACGGAAAAAGGCGCGTCCTGCGGCAAAAGGGGCATTGGCGTGGTCTCGATCTGATGGGTTCTGACATCGGATGGATGCGCCGGGTAAAAGGTCAGCGGCTCATGCATGCAAAGCGCCTCCTGTTTTAAGCCAGAGACATTCTGCCGTCGGTAAAGACGAAGTTCCGCATTCCGCGGCCAGCGGACTGCCCGGCCGGGAAGGCAGCTTCCATACGGGCAATCTCTTCGGGTGTCAGCTCGATGCTGAGTGCGTCGATCGCCTGCTGCAAATGCGCGGGATTTGTCGTGCCGATGAGGCTCTGAATCTGGTCATATTTTGAAAGACTCCACGCCAGCGCCAGCTGAGAAAGGCGCACGCCCTTTTCATCCGCCAGCTCCTTGACCTGGCGCACCATGGCCAGCATATGCTCCCGCTGCTCAGGAGAGAGCATCCCGCGGGGCATCATGGAGCTTGCAGGAGCAGTCAGAATATCATCCCGAAGAAGACCGTGACCAACCGTTCCGAAGGCAAGAACTCTTACCCCCAGCTCTTTGGCTGCGGCAAT
Source organism: uncultured Oscillospiraceae bacterium (assembly GCA_964640905.1). Lineage (GTDB taxonomy): Bacteria > Bacillota > Clostridia > Oscillospirales > Oscillospiraceae > CAG-170. The sequence continues at coordinate 2,416 of CAZXIW010000068.1, read as the reverse complement.
CAGCTCGGTTTCAATGCTGCGATTCAGGAGCGAATACTCCATTTCCACCGTGTGGATGGGATGTACCTTACAGGCGCGGCGCAGCGTCTCCGCATCCACCATGGTAAGGCCAATGTGCCGGACATAGCCGGCCTGCACCTGCTCGGCAATTGCGCCCACCAGATCTTCTACCGGAACGGTGGTATCCATCCGGGCAGGCTGATAGAGGTCAATGTAGTCAAGCCCCAGGCGGCGCAGAGAGTAGGTCAGATGTCCCTTCACATTATGGGGCTTCACGTCCAGCCCATAGATGCCGCCCTCAGGCGAGGGCAGAACGCCAAACTTGACGGACAGGAAAAAACTGTCGCGCTTGACGCCCCTGAGCGCCTGCCCCACGATCAGCTCACTTTCGCTGGCATTGTAGAATTCGCCGGTATTCAGAAGCGTAATGCCCGCATCCAGCGCGGCGTGGATGGTTTTGACGGAGTTTTCGGGATTGCGCACAATGGACATGCCCATCGTGCCAAGGCCAAGACGGCTGCGTTCTTTCATGGTTCTTCCTCCTTAAAATGTTACAACGCGATGCTTGCCGGAAAAGCCATCAAATGTGGCTGTGGCATCCTGAAAATACAGCACCTGCATATTGCCGTCATCGGCGGCATAGGTTTTCTTCATGAAAGGGTAGGCCTCCAGCATGGCCTGGCGGGTCTCAAGTCTGTCATCTTCAAGGAGCTTGCCCTCGATCCGAACCCATTCGCCATCCATGCAGGCGCAGACCTCCACGTTGGGGTTTTGGGCGATTTGTCTGGAAACCGGCTTACATTTTCCCGTCATGAGGCACAGTCTGCCGTCGATGATATGGGCGATGCCGAAGGGGCGCACTCTGGGCTGCGCACCATCAAGCGTTGCCACATAGAATACATGCGCCTTTTGCAGAAATTCACATACTGTTTGCATATCATTTCCTCCTGAAGAAAAAGTTTATGACAATAGCTTTTCCAGAAGCGCGCCCAGACGCTCACACTCGGCTGCCGTCAGCTTTGCGGTCATCTGCTGCTCCAGACTGTCGGCCAGCGCCAGAAGCGACTGCTCCATGGCCATGGCCTTTGGGGTCAGGACAAGAACCTTGCTGCGCCTGTCCTCCGGATGGGGGATTCGACGGACAAGCTCCTTTGCCTCCAGCTTCTGCAAAAGCCCTGTGACTGTGGGGTTGGTCATGGAAAAGCGTGCTTCAATGTCTGCCTGGCGCAGGCTGCCGCCCGGCGCATGGTAGAGCAGCATCAGAATCTTAAACTGGCTGCTGGTCAGATCAAAAGGCGCTAAGAGCTGGTTTGAGAGCTTTTCAAAGACCAGCGTGGATTTTTTGATAAGAAGTGATATTCTTCGCTTTTCCATAACTTCCCCCCCCCCGCAAAAATAATAGCTTCCTATGTATTATAGCATAGGAAGCTATGGAAATCAACCGGAGATTCCGACGCATTGCGGTGGCGGGGCAGAGTGGGGGAGGCATTTGAAAAAACAAACAGCTGTAAAATTAACGGTTGAATTTTACGGCAAAGTGGGATATACTATTGGCGAAGGGAGCTGAATGTATATGCCAAATATCAAACCCATTTCTGATCTGCGTAACTATACAGAGGTGCTGCGTGATGTGGATGTAGGTGCTCCTGTCTTTTTGACAAAGAACGGGCGTGGGCGCTATGCCATCGTGGATATGCACGATTATGAAAAAACGCAGGCAACCCTGCGCCTGATGAACGAGCTTGCCAAAGGCCGCAGATCCGGCGAAACGGAAGGCTGGCTGACCCTGGAGGCCGTGGAGGAACACCTCGGAATTACCCATGAATAATCTGCACCTGTCCATTGATGCGCAAAATGACCTTGCAGACATCAAGGCGTATATCGCAGAGGACTTGGAAAATCCGCAGGCGGCAATCGCCACAGTAAGCAAGATCACGAAAGCAATCCGTATGCTCCGTGACCATGCGCTGATCGGCACACCGCTTTCTGCTGCCGCAAATGTGGACAGAGAGTACCGTTTCCTTGTCAGCGGGAATTACATGATTTTCTACCGGGTAAAAGGCAGCGACATTTACATTGACCGTGTGCTCTATGGCCGCAGAGATTATTTACGTATTCTGTTCGCAGATAACCAGGACAAAACGAATTGAACAACGTTTCTTATCGCAACTTGCCACATATGCAAGCTTTTTAATAGCAAAAAGTCCTGAAATCTTTCGATTTCAGGACTTTTCTGGTGGAGATAAGCGGGATCGTTCCGCCAACGGGCGTTGCCCGTTGGCGGGGCGCTGACGATTTAAATAGCAAGAGGTCAGCGGTTCGATTTTCTATCCAGGTGCAAAAGAAAACGGACATCCTTTTGGATGTCCGTTCTTTGGTGGAGATAAGCGGGATCGAACCGCTGACCTCTTGAATG
>CAZXIW010000067.1:0-9919 GCA_964640905.1 uncultured Oscillospiraceae bacterium | reverse complement strand
GCGTCCACACCGCCCCGGGCTTCGGCGCGGACGACTATCAGACCTGCCGCCGCTACGGCATGGACATGGTCGTTCCTGTCGACGATCAGGGCCGCCACACCGACTACGCAGGCAAATATCAGGGCATGCGCGTAGAAGAATCGAACCCGGTCATTCTGGCCGACATGAAGGAAGCTGGCTCGCTCTTTGCATCCGAAGAGATCGTCCACTCCTACCCGCACTGCTGGCGCTGCAAAAAGCCCATCATCTTCCGCGCCACCCCGCAGTGGTTCTGCTCGGTCGACTCCTTTAAGGACGAGGCCTGCGACGCCTGCGACGAGGTTCGCTGGCTGCCCGCCTGGGGCATTGACCGCATGAAGGCCATGATCCGCGAGCGCAATGACTGGTGCATTTCCCGTCAGCGCCGCTGGGGTCTGCCGATCCCGGTGTTCTACTGCAAGGACTGCGGCAAGCCCATCTGCACCGACGAGACGATTGAAAAGATCTCGAGCCTCTTTGGTGAGTTTGGCTCGAACATCTGGTTTGAGAAGGAAGCAGACGAGCTCGTTCCCGAAAACTTCACCTGCCCGCACTGCGGCGGCAAGCACTTTGAAAAGGAGACCGACACGCTGGACGGCTGGTTCGACTCCGGCTCGACCCACTTTGCCTCCATGCAGAAGGATCAGGGCTTCTGGCCGGCAACGGTTTATCTCGAGGGTTTAGATCAGTACCGCGGCTGGTTCCAGTCTTCGCTTCTGACGGCAGTCGGCGCGCTCGGCAAGGGCGCACCCTTCAAAGAGTGCGTGACCCACGGCTGGACGGTCGACGGCGAGGGCAAGGCCATGCACAAGTCGCTTGGCAACGGCGTTGACCCGGCGGATGTGTTTAAGAAATACGGCGCGGATATCTGCCGTCTGTGGGCAGGCTCTGCGGATTACCATGTGGACGTGAGATGCTCGGATGCGATCTTCAAGCAGCTGAGCCAGAACTACCTCAAGTTCCGCAACACAGCAAAGTTCTGCCTCGATAACCTCACGGACTTTGACCCCAACGAGCTTGTAGCCCCGCAGGATATGGCGGAGCTTGACCGCTGGGCGATCACGAAGCTCAACGAGCTGCTTGTCAAGTGCGAAAAGGCCTATCAGGACTACGAGTTCCTGACCGTCTCGCACGCCGTCAATGACTTCTGTGTCGTGACGCTCTCGAGCCTCTATCTTGATATCATCAAAGACCATCTCTACTGCGACGGCAAGGATTCCCACGCCCGCCGCTCGGCGCAGTCGGCGCTGTGGATGATTCTCGATGCGATGACGAAGGTTTTCGCGCCCATCCTTGCCTTCACCTGCGATGAGATCTGGCTCTCCATGCCGCACCGCGCAGGCGACGACGCAAGAAACGTCGTGCTCAATGAGATGACGAAGCCCTATACCGACTACGCCCTTTCTGAGAGCGAGATGGCCAGGTGGGACTTTGCCTTCAAGGTTCGCTCGGATGTCAACGGCGTTCTGGAAACGGCCAGAGCCGACAAGCGCATCGGCAAATCGCTCGAGGCGCATGTTGCCCTCAAGGCGCTCGACGCTGCGGCGGCAGAGGCCGTCAAGGCGATCACCGATATGAACCTTGCCGAGCTCTTCATCGTCTCGAACGTTGCCCTGACGGAAGAAGCCGCAGCCGAGGGCGCAGTCGTTGGCGCCGGCGCAAACTTCCCGGGTCTTACCATCACCGTGACCGAGGCAACGGGCAAGAAGTGCCCGCGCTGCTGGATGCACTCGATGCAGGCCGACGAGCACGATCTTTGCCCGCGCTGCGCTGCCGTTTGCAAGGCGCTCGACGTGGTCTTCGACTGATTTCCCATATTTTATATTACAGTTACAGCAAAGCCGGACATGGAAAGACCATGTCCGGCTTTGCTGTCAAAAAACTCTTTCAGAGTTTTTTGACAAAGAGCTTGCAGCCCGTAAGGCCTCGCAAAGTTTTGGCAGCGAAGCTGCCAAAATTCACGTTTGCGGGCTGTAGAGTATTTTTTACCCCGCACATGTCGCGGCAAAAAATGATTCCAATTTTTTTCGCGCCAAAAGGCGCGAATGAACGGCTCGAGGCTTTTTTGACACACGAAAGCCGGACATGGAAATCCATGTCCGGCTGCGTCTTATTCACCCTGCTTGGGACTCTGGGCGTTTCCGCCCGCGTTCTTATTTCCGCGATATCTGCGGCGCGGTCTTCTGGGCGCGCCGCCCGCTTCCTGCTTTTCCGGCTGCGGCTTGTCGCCCGATGGCTTTTCCTCCTGCGCGCGGCGCTCGGAATTCTGGCGCGGCGGGCGGGGCTTTGCATCTGCCGGGCGCTTTTCCCGGCGCGGCTCAGAGGCTTTGTCCTCCGGCGGCTGCTGGCGCTCTGGCTGCCCCTTTCCCTCTGCCGGTGCATTTTCCGCGCCTCTGCCGCGGCCACGGCGGCGACGGCGCTTCGCGCCCGCCTGCTTTTCCTGCGCGGCGGTCTTCTCATCCTCCTGCTCCCACGGCGCGGCAGGCGCCTGCTCGCAGAAGGCCGCCTCATGGTCAAACACGCTGACCTGATCGGGATAGATCAGCTCCGGCAGCGGCTCAAACTCCTCCGGCTTTGGCTGCGCCTTGCGCGGCTTTGAGGAGATTGGCGCAAGATCCTTCGGAATGGGCGGGTCATTTTTATGTGCCTTGCCGTTTCTGAGCACGCAGATGTCGCAGTTTTTATAGCAGCCGATGACCTCCGGGCTGTCTTCCATGCGAACCTTCACACTCTGGCGGAGCAGATTGACCTCCGTCACCGTGCCGCGCCCGTCGGGCGTGTCAACAAAGGACTCGTTCTTGGGGGCAGTCTTGAGAAGATCCTCATAGGCCTCCTGCTCATATTTCAGGCAGCACATCAGTCTTCCGCACGTGCCGGAAATTTTGGTGGGGTTCAGGCTCAGATTCTGCGTCTTTGCCATCTTGATGGAGACCGGCTGGAAATCCTCCAGAAACTCCTTGCAGCAAAACGGCCGCCCGCACACGCCAAGCCCGCCTACCATCTTCGCCTTGTCGCGCACGCCGATCTGCCGAAGCTCAATGCGGGTGCGGAAGGCAGAGGCCAGATCCTTGACCAGCTCCCGGAAGTCAACTCTGCCCTCGGCGGTAAAGAAGAAGAGAATCTTACTGCCGTCAAAGGCGACCTCCGCCGAAACCAGCTGCATCTCAAGGCCGTGGTCGAGAATTTTTTTCTGGCAGATCTCAAAGGCGCGCTTTTCCTTCTCCTGGTTGTCCTGATTGACACGCTCGTCCTGCGCCGTTGCAAAGCGGATCACCCGCCGCAGCGGCGGCACGATCTCGGCGGCATTGACCATGTGGCAGCCGCTTGTGCAAAGGCCGTATTCATCGCCGCGCGCCGTCTCGATGATGACATGACTGCCCGGCTTGATTTCCAGCTCACCCGGGTCAAAAAAATAGGTTTTCGCGTTATTGCGGAAGCGGATATCCACTACCTTCACACGCGCAGGCTCTTCTGCGGCCGCCTGCTGCGCAGGCGCGTCGGCCTGCGGCTCGCTCTGCGGCGCGAGCGCCATATCCTGCTGTGCAGGCATTTTTGTCTGTTCGTCCATATGCTCTCCCATCTATTTGTAGAAAATTCTGATTTATCGCAGGCTGATGCACAGCCCGCCAACGACCGCGCCCACACCGACATTCCCGGCCAGATCGTCTGCCGCCTGCCGGCAGCTCTGCGCCGCCTGCAAAAGCTCTGCCCCGGTGCGCGCGCGAAGAAGCAGCTGCATCGTCTCATCGGCGCAGCCTGCGTCGGCGCGCGCGCGAAGCGTCATACACAAAAGCCGCCGCAGCCCCGTGAGAACCGGCAAAAGCTGCTCGCGCTTATATTTTTCCATCGGGAGCAGCGTCTGCAGCAGCCCAAACGCATCGCGCGCGGCAAAGCAGCGCGCCAGCGCCAGCGTCTGCGGCAAAAATGCGCCGTCTGAGAGGATGCTGTATGCCGCGCCAAGATAGCCCTCTGCCTGCTCCAGCGCAAGCGCCAGCTCGTCATCCGCCTTTTCCGGAAAGCGCGCGCGCAGCGGCGCGAGCGCCTGCGCGCGCGAAAGCGGCGAAAGCTGTAGCTGCACGGCGCGGCTGCGGATGGTTGGCAGCAGCGCCTCCACGCTCGTCGTGAGAATCAGGAAAACCGCGTAATCCGGCGGCTCTTCGAGAATCTTCAGCAGCGCATTTTGCGACGCACTGCCAAGATCCTGCCCGCGCGGCAGGATATAGATCTTTTTCCGCCCCTCGTTTGGGCGGATGAAAACATCACTGCGCGCCTGGCGGACAACATCGACGGAAACATTTTTATGCTCCGTGTCGTCTACCGTGATGACATCCGGATGCTGCCCGGCGCGAACCTTGCGGCAGGCCGGGCATACACCGCAGCCGGGGTCATCTGCCCGGCGGCACTCCAGCGCCGCCGCCATTTGCAGCGCCAGCGTATGCCGCCCTGCGCCCTCCGGCCCGCAGAGCAGGTAGCAGTGGGAGCTTTTCCCCTGCCGAAAGGAGGACTGGAGGCGCGCCTTGAGCGCATCGTTGCCAAGAAAGCTTCCAAAATCCATGCCCTGCTCCTTCCGCCGCCGCGCGACACTAATTTCCTGACTATATAGTATAACAATATTTTTCCCGCCGCGCTACCCCTATTTTTATGGAATTCTGAAAAAAATCCGGCTTCCGGAAAACCCTCGTCATACCCAAAAAAGCGCTTTTTCGCGGCAAAGCGCGGTTTTTGTTGTGTTTTGGGGCGGTTCGTGGTATGATATCGAAAAACCTTCAGAAAAGCAGAGGTGCGCGTATGCGGCTTGGAACATTCGAACTGGATATGCCCATCATCCTCGCGCCGATGGCGGGCGTGACGGACTGGGCCTACCGCTGCATTTGCGCAGAGCTTGGCGCAGACATCACGGTAACAGAGATGGTCTCCTCGCGCGCGCTGGTCTACAGGGATAAAAAGAGCATTTCTCTGCTCCGCAAAACAAAAGCCGGCCTTTGCGGCGCGCAGATTTTCGGCAATGACCCGGCCGTCATGGCAGAGGGCGCGGCGCTGGCGCTGGAACATTCCGGGGCCGATTTTATCGACATCAACATGGGCTGCCCCATGCCGAAGATCGCCGGAAACGGCGACGGAAGCGCCCTGATGCGCGAGCCTGAGAAGGCGGCACGGATTGTAGAAAGCGTCAAAAAGGCAGTCCCCGTCCCCGTTACGGTCAAAATCAGAAAGGGCTGGGACAAGGGAAGCGTGAATGCCGTCGAGCTTTCCAAAATGCTCGAGCAGGCGGGGGCAAGCATGATCGCCGTCCACGGAAGAACAAAGACCATGCTCTACTCCGGCGTTGCCGACTGGGATATCATCCACAATGTGAAAGAAGCTGTCTCCATTCCCGTCATTGCAAACGGCGATATCATCTCGCCCGAGGCCGCCCTTTCCTGCGCCGCGCGGACAAGGGCAGACGGGCTGATGCTGGGGCGGGGCGTGTTTGGTGACCCGTGGCTGCTCGGTCAGTGCAAGGCCGCCCTGCGCGCAGAGCCGATTCCAGAGCGGCCGCCGCTGAGCCAGCGGGTCGATATGGCGGTTCGTCAGTTTGAGCTGGCGCGGGAGGATAAGGGCGAGCACATCGCGTGTCTGGAGGCGCGAAAGCATTTTGCCTGGTATCTGCGCGGCGTGGCGCACAGCGGGTATTATAAAGAAAAAATCTCCGGAATTTCCACCATGGACGACATCTATGCCATCGCCGCCGGAATCCGGCGCGATTTGAGGTAAGCGATTATGTCAGAAGAACAACTCATCCGCCGCGCGCAGGCGGGCGATAACGACGCCTTTGAGGAGCTTTTGCGCCTGCATGAGAAGCGGGTCTATAACCTCTGCCTGCGCATGAGCGCCAACGCAGACGACGCGCTTGATCTATCGCAGGAGGCGTTTTTAAAGGCCTGGCGCGCGCTGGGGCAGTATCAGTTTGAGGCCAGCTTTTCGACCTGGCTCTTCCGGCTGACGAGCAACGTCTGCCTCGATTTTCTGCGCCGGAAAAAGCGGCGGCAGGAGCTTTCGCTGACCGAGTCGTATGAAGACAGCGACGCAGGCGAGGAGCTTTCTCTGCCAGACCCCCAGCCTCTGCCGGAGGAGCAGGCCATCACCGGCGAGACCCGCCGCGAGCTGGCGCAGGCCATGGCGCGCCTTGCGCCCGACCACCGGGAAATTTTGCAGCTGCGCGTGGTGGAGGATCTGTCCTATGAGCAGATCGCGGAAATTCTGGACATCCGCGTGGGCACGGTCAAGTCAAGGCTTGCGCGGGCGCGGCTTTCTCTCAGAAAAATTTTAAAAGCAGGGAACTATTTCTCCGCCGCTTCGTCAGAACCGGTAGAAGGCGAGGTGCGTCTATTTTGAATTGCAGTGAAGCCATGGAACTGATCAGCAGCCGTCTCGACGGCGCGCTGTCCCCCGCAGAGGAAGACGCGCTTCAGGCGCATTTGGCGCAGTGTGCGTCATGCCGGAGCGTGCAGGCAGAGCTTTCCCAGCTGAATTCTGATCTGGCGGCGCTCTCCTGTGAGCCGCCGCAGGCGCTTCATGCGCGCGTGATGCGCGAGGTGCGCCAGAAAAGCCGCCGCAAGAAGGATCAGCGCGCCGTTTTGCGCTTTGTGGGCGCAATGGCGGCGGCAGCGGCGCTGCTGGCTGTGCTGGCGGGCTCTCATCTTCTCAGTCTGCCGGGCTTTGGAGACGACACAATGGTATCCATGATCGGCGTGAGCATAGCCCGCCCGGAAAAAGAAAAGAGCCCCTTGCAGCAGGCAGAGGAAGCGGCCGCAGCGCTGGCAGAAGAAACCGGCTGCCGGGTGCTGGTCGCGCTGGGCTACGCACCGGCTCTGGAGGCGGAGGCAGAGGCGCTTCCGCAGGGCATGGCGCTTTATAAAATGAGCCGGGAGGAGTTGGACGCGCTGGAAAAAGAGCTTTCGGGCGCATATGAGCTAAGCGTTTTTGACGCGCCCGGCGCGCAGACACAGGGATATCTTCTTTGTGTTGATGAATCTTAAGAAAGCAGGTCACAGTCAATGAGCATGGACGAATTTGTAAGCGGCCTTTGCCCGCAGTGCGGCGAGGCCTTGAATGTGCCGGAAAAGCTCACAGAGTTTTCCTGTATGTATTGCGGCGCGCGTCTGAGCCAGGATGCGCTTCGCCCCGCGCCCTGTGAGGCTGGCGGCGCGCTTTCCGCCGCGCAGGCACAGGCGCAGTATGACGAAGCGCTTTTACAGCTCCCTGCCTGTGTGCGCGATTTCCGCGGCTACCAGAAGAAAATCACGAAGAACGAATATGAAGAGGCCTTTGCCGCCGTTTCTGCGGCTGCCGCGCCGGTCTTTGGCAAGCTCGACCAGGCGCTGGCCGCCATGCCGGAGCACCTGGACGCGCAGATCAAAAGCGCTGTCTGCGCATTTCTTGACGCGCTGGCCGCCGACTGGCAGACACAGCGAAACCGCGCCGGTGCGCGCGATGACGACAAGATGGTCATTGCCGTCTTCCTTGTTCCGGCCATCCGCAAGCTTGCGCTGCCCGCAAGCGAGATCTTCTGCGCGGCGCTTCAGGCCGAATGGGTGCGCCGGTATCCGAAGACGCCGTTTTATCTCGGCGACTATGACACAATCTCCACCGGCTTTCGCAAGAAGGCCTTTGGCCTGTGCTTTATCACAACGGCTGTCTGCGAGGAGCTTGGCAAGCCGGATGACTGCGCAGAGCTGACGGCCTTCCGCGCCTTCCGCGACGGCTACCTGTCCTCCTGCCCGGATGGCGGGGCGCTGATCGAGGAATACTACCGCATCGCGCCCGGCATCGTCTCATGCATCGATCTGACAACGAACCGCCACGAGACCTACCGCGCGCTTCGCGAGGAATATCTCGCGCCCTGTTATGCAGATTTGCAGGCCGGGCGGTATGAAGCGTGTAAGGCGCGCTATGTCGAGATGGTTCGCACGCTTCAATCGCGCTTTTTCTCATAGCCTCCCGTAAGTCAATAAGGATCCCTCTCTAGTGTAGATTTGTGGTCGGCAAACCATTTCTGCTCTATTGAGGGATTCTTTTTATTACTTTACTGTCCGCTAAAGCTAATTTTGTACCCCCGGCAAAGCCGGTGGTTAACTTTGGTCAACCAAAATAAATACCGGCAAGGCTTTCGCCTTACCGGTATCAGATTTTTTTACTTTGTGTGGTTACTTTGCAAAGACCTTTTTAAGCTGTGCGAAACGGGGCAGGCCGTTTTCCTTTTCCATCTTCGTCTCGCCCTGAATAAGCGGCAGCGCGTAATTGGCAAAGCCCTCGTTTACGTTATTGCCCTCGGCATTGATCCATTCGCGCGGGAACTTCTTTTCAAAGTTTGCAACGCTCGAAAGCTCAAACAGTTCCGGCTTGCAGCTGTAGCCGTTTTCGCGGTCGCAGACAAAGCCGACCATCTTGTCGGTCGTACCCTGGAGCATTTCCTCGACGGCTGTTCTGCCCGCCATAAACGCCTCGTCGATATCCGTCTGAGACGCGCAGTGCGCGGCACAGCGCTGCAAAAGCGAAAGCTCGATGCCACGAACCTTTGCGCCGGTCTTTTCCTTGACAACGCTTGCCAAAAGCGCCGCCAGACCGCCCAGCTGGGCATGGCCAAAGCCGTCGGTTGCAGCGGTCTTCGCCTCGGCCACAAAGCTGCCGTCGGCATAGTGGATGCCCTCGGAGACAGCAACGATGCAGCTGCCGTTCTTTTCGTAGCAGGCGCTGACGTCGGAAATAAACTGCTCCATGTCAAAGTCGACCTCAGGCAGATAGATAAGGTCGCAGCAGCGCTCCTTGAGATTCGCCAGCGACGCGGCTGCCGTCAGCCAGCCTGCGTGGCGGCCCATGCACTCGATGATGGTGATCTGGCCGATGTTGTAGACGCGTGCATCACGCGCGACCTCCATGACAGACGTTGCAATATACTTGGCCGCCGAGGCAAAGCCCGGGCAGTGGTCAGTGCCGAAGAGGTCATTGTCGATGGTCTTGGGAACGCCCATGACGCGGCAGTCGTAGCCGACCTTCTTCATATACTTCGAGATCTTGTTGCAGGTGTCCATCGAGTCGTTGCCGCCGTTGTAGCAGAAGTAGCGCACATCATACTTTTTGAAGATCTCAAGAATGCGCTTGTAGTCGGTATCGTCGACGTCGGGGTCGGCAATTTTGTAGCGGCACGAGCCGAGCGCGGAGGACGGCGTGTAGGGCAGCCGGTCAAGCTCTGCGCGGTCTTCCTCGTCCATGCACAGAAGCTGGTCATCGAGCACACCCTTGATGCCGTGGTACGCGCCGTAGACCTTTGTGATGCAGTCGGCGTCGAGCGCCGTGCGGATCACACCGTAGGCCGAGGAGTTGATGACCGACGACGGGCCGCCGGACTGGCCAATAATCAAAGAACCTTTTAAAGCTGTAGGCATAAAACAAACCTCCTGTTGAAATAAATACGCAGAATAAAAATACTGAACAAAGACAATATAACATAAAACAAAGAAATTGTAAATTCGTGCAATTGAAAAATTCACGGAACTTTGCTAAAATCTTTTGTAGAAATTGTTATGAAATAAGGAGATGCTCAATATGGCTCTGGTAACATCTAAGGAAATGTTTGAGAAGGCATATGCTGGCGGCTACGCCATCGGTGCTTTCAACGTCAACAACATGGAGATTGTTCAGGGCATCACCGAGGCCTGCCGCGAGGAAATGGCTCCTGTGATCCTTCAGGTCTCCAAGGGTGCGCGCGCCTACGCGAACCACACGTATCTGCTCAAGCTGGTGGAAGCAGCGGTTGCAGAATGCCCGGAGATCCCCATCGCGCTGCATCTGGATCACGGCCCCGATTTTGAGACCTGCAAGTCCTGCATCGACGGCGGCTTCACCTCCGTCATGATCGACG
>CAZXIW010000066.1:0-10365 GCA_964640905.1 uncultured Oscillospiraceae bacterium | reverse complement strand
GCGGGACATTTCCCCCTTGCAGGGGGAATCTGCCCTTTCCACAAGGGGGTCTTTGCGCGGCGCGCCGCAGAGCTTTTGCCAAACGAAAAGGGATTCCCCCTTGGGAATCCCTTTTGTTCGCAATATGTTATTCCTGCTCCCAGTTGTGCCACACGTTCTGCACGTCGTCGTCATCCTCAAAGATATCGAGCATCTTTTCCATGTTCGTGATATCCTCGGCGTTTTCGAGCTTCTGGTAGTTCTGCGGGACCATCTCGATCTGCGCGGACTCAAAGCTGTAGCCCTTTTCCTCAAGCGCCTTGGCAACGTCGTTGAAGTCTGCCGGGTCGGTGTAGACTGTGAAGCAGCCCTCTTCCGGCTGGAAATCAGCCGCGCCTGCGTCGAGCGCGTCCATCATGACCGCGTCTTCCTCGAGCTCTTCTTCCTCGTTGTCGATCACGATCACGCCCTTCTTGTCAAACGCCCAGCTCACGCAGCCGTTGACGCCGAGGCTTCCGCCGTATTTGTCAAAATGATGGCGGATGTTGCCGGCCGTGCGGTTGCGGTTGTCGGTCATGGTCTCAACGATGACGGCAACGCCGCTCGGGCCGTGGCCTTCGTAGGTGATGGCTTCGTAGCTGTCGCCCTGACCGGCGGAGGCGGCTTTTTCCAGAACGCGCTTGATGTTGTCGTTCGGCATGTTGGCGGCCTTGGCCTTCGTGATGACGGTTGCAAGGCGGGAGTTATAGGCGGGATCTGCTACGCCGCCGCCCTCTTTGACGGCCACGATCATTTCCTTGGAGATCTTGGTGAAGGCCGCCGCGCGCTTGGCGTCCTGCGCGCCCTTCGTTTTCTGAATGTTATGCCACTTGGAATGTCCGGACATGTGGTTTCTTCCCTTCGTTACAATATCAAATTTATTCTATCACAGGCAGGCGGCAGAAATCAACCGTTTGCCGCAGAAATTACAGAAATTGCGTCTCGTCGCGGTGCTTTTCCGAAAGATACACCGTAAGATTCGGGAACGCCTCGCGCAAAAGCCGCGCCAGAAGCGCGCAGACGGGGTTCTCGGTCGCAAAATGCCCCGCGTCGATGAGATTCAGGCCGCGGTATTTGGCCTCCTCAAAGTGATTGTATTTTAAGTCTGCCGTCACGAACGTGTCGCACCCTGCGGCTAAGACCTCGTCTATTTCGCTGCCGCAGCTCCCGCCGCCGACCGCGACGCGCTTTACAGGCTTCCCCGCGTCTGCAAAGCGCACACCGGGGCAGGAAAGCGCGCCCTTCACAAAGGCCGCAAAATCACTAAGATTCTGCGCCGGGACGTTTCCTGTGCGGATGAGTCCCCAGTGTTTTCCTGCCTTGTCCATGCCCATCGGGTTTAAAACCTCGATGTCTTGCAGCCCGAGCGCTTCGGCCAGCACGTCGTTGACCCCGCCGGGGCAGCAGTCGAGATTGGTGTGCAGGTTCATGGTGGCAATCTTATGCGAAATTAAGTAAAGAAGATTTCGCCCCTCAAAGCTCTCGTCATTTACCTGCCGGACGGGCTGGAACAAAAGCGGATGGTGCGTTACGACCAGCTCACACGAGCGCTCGGCCGCCTCCTCAAAGACGTCCAGCATCGGGTCGAGCGCGACCAGTACGCGCGTGACCTCCGTCTCGAATCTGCCGCAGCCAAGGCCAACGGTGTCCCACTCCATCTTCATTTCCGCCGGGGCAAAGGCGAAGAGCACATCATAAATTTCACGAATGGTCGGCATAGCGTTCCCTCATTTCCTGAATTTCGCGCAGCGCCTGCGAAAAATACGAAAGCCGCTCAGGCCGCTGCTTTTCCGCGTTCCGGAGTCCCGCAACGGTCGTTTCCAGCGCGCCTTCCACGCGCGCAAGATACGCGCCAAGAAGCGGACTCTCGCTTTGAAGCAGCGCCGGGGAGCAGTATTCTTCTCCGGGCGTGAGCGCGCTGGCGTTTCCAAAGCACACCTGCATGACGGTGTATAAAAAGCTTCCGTCCGCGACCGGCTCTTCGCGCAAAATTTCAAAGCCCGTCTGGCAGAGCCATCTTCTGAGCGCGTTGCCGCCGCTTTGCGGCTGCAAAACCAGTGTCAAGCGCTTGTCCTTCAGCCACGAACAGCGGGACAAAATGCGCACGATGAGGTCGCCTCCCATCCCGGCCAGCACGATGCACTCGCACTCGCCCGGCTGGAGCTTTTCAAGGCCATCTGACAGGCGAAAGTCCATCTGCGCCTGCACGCCAAAAAGCGCCGCATTGCGCCGCGCGTTATCCAGCGGCCCTTCGCGCAGGTCGCAGGCGATCACGCCCCGCGCCAGCCCTTCTTTTAATAGATGAATGCCAAGGTAGCCGTGGTCTGTTCCGATGTCTGCCACACGGCTTCCGGGCGGAATCAGCCCCGCGCAGCATAAAAGCCTCTTTGAGATCGGCAGCTTCATAGCGCCTCCTGTGTCCTGATTTTCACAAAAAAAGGCGGCGCAAGCCGCCTTTTCTGTTTGCGTTTTCTTTGCGCCTCTTAGATGCCGGCCTCTGCGCTGGCCTCGATGAAGCGGTTGACCTGCGCAAGGAATGCGTCGCAGTCGACGCCGTGAACCATGCAGGCTTCCTCAACCGTCTCGCCGCGCGAGGACGGGCAGCCCAGGCAGTGCATGCCGATGGCCATGAAAAGCGGAGCGGTCTGCGGCGCGAGGTCGAGAATATCGCCGATGATGGTGGATTTTTCGATTTTTACAGCCATGATTTTGGCCTCCTGTTTGTATTATATAGTCGTATTATACCCAAAGCGCGCGTATATTGCAACAGGAATTTCGCGCCGCAAAGGCTTTCGTCAGATCTTCCGCTTATAATTGCCGTAGACCACCGCACCGTCCTTTGCGACGATGAACGCGTGCGGGTCATACTTTAAAATAATCGCGCGCAGGCGGCTGATCTCATATTTTGAGGCCAGAATGTAAAAGATATCGACCGGCTCGCCGGTATACTCGCCGATGCCCTCATAGCGCGTCACGCCGCGGTGCAGGTCGATCAGAATCTCGCGCTCCATCTGCGCGCTGCGCACCTTTGTGATGACCGTTACCTCAACGTTGATGTTCTGCATGTGAAGCTTGTCCATCACCGTCGTGGAGACAAAGGAAAAGAGAATGGAGTAGATGGCCGTGGACAGGCTGAACGAAATCGCGCAGATCGTGTAGAGAATCAGATTCCAGAGCAGGTTCACGTGGCCGATGCTTGTGTTTGAGCCGCTTTTGATGAGCATCATGCCAAGAAGGTCCATCCCGCCGCTCGTGCCGCCCATCCAGAGGATGATGCCAATTGCGCTGCCGCAGAGCATGCCGCCGATGAGGCATCTGGCCAGCTCATCGCCGCTTAAAATATCGCGCTGGGGGATGAGGGATAAAAAGAGCGCCGTCCCGGTGACGGACAGGAGCGTCTTGAAAACCACCCGTCGGTCGAGCTGCTTCCACGCGATGAGCAGCAGCGGAAGATTGAGCGCGTAGTTGATCAGACCCGCAATGTCAAGCCCCGGCTTCCAGCCCGTCAGATGAAGCACCAGTGTTCTGACCAGCTGCGAAAGCCCCATGATACCGCCTGTATAAAGCCCCGCCGGGACAACGAACAGATTCATGCCAAGCGAATATAAAAAGGCCGCCAGAAGGATGCCCGCGCAGTGGCGAAGCTCGGCGGTGGGGATGCGTTGTTCCTGCAATAATGTTTGCATAGCAGTCTGCCTCTTTTCTGTATGGTGCAATTCCTGCGCTATGCTACCATATCAGGCTGAAAAATGCAAGATATTTTTCAAAAATTGGGGCGGGCGGAAAAATTTGCGAAAAAAATTTTCAAAATTAGGCTGTCAGCTTAACAAAACCGCTTTCGGCTGTGCTATAATTCTGGAAGAAATAAGCGGACGTCCGCTTCATCGCCCCCACAGGGGGCGATGATTCATCCCTGCGAAACTGACAAAAGAGAGGATGCATGAGAACATGAAAAAAAGAATCTGGTGTATGCTGCTGGCGCTGGTGCTGCTTTTGTCCATGGCAACGGGCGCATTTGCCGCGCAGCAGGCGCTTTGCGTCGAAATTGACGGCGAAGCCGTGGCCTTTACCGCCGACAGCGGCGTTCCCTTTGTGGATGAAAACGGCAGAACGCAGGTCCCTCTGCGCGCGGTCATGGAGAAATACGGCTGCGCCGTCACATGGGACGCGGCAAAGCAGGCCGCCGTTTTGACGAAGGACGGCACGACGGTCATTGTGCCGGTCGGCAAAAGCTACATCACTGTAAACGGCGCGCGCGTGGCAACGGATACGGCGGCGCAGGTCAAAAACGGGCGGACGTATCTTCCTATCCGCGCGGTGCTGGAGGCCTTTGGCGCAGAGGTCACGTGGGAAAATGGCAGGGTCGGTGTGCGTTCCGGGGCGTCTGCCGCCGGCGCGGGCTTTGAAAACATCTATGTGGACAAGGACGGCAATCTCATCTTCGCGCTTGCTAACGGCACAAAGCTGAACGCCGGGCAGGTCGGCAAAAGCGGCAAGAATGGCCGCGACGGCGACGACGGGCGCGACGGCGTGTCGGTAACGGATGCGTATGTCGACGGAAGCGGAAACCTGATGATCGCCCTCAGCTCCGGCCGCGTGATCAACGCCGGAAATGTGACCTCCGGCAGCGGCGGCGCGGGAAGCCTGACGTTTGCAGACTACCCGGTCGGGACGAAGTTTTATCTCACCCAGCCCACGGGCGCGTTCAACGTGACGGTGAAGGTTGGGGGAACGGACTATACCGTCAAGCTTGAGAGCATCTACTATGAGCTGACCGGGAAGTACAGCGCGTCTGACGCGCAGTCGTGGGTCTATGCAGACGGCAAGACGACCTTCAAGCCCTACGACGTGACCGTCCACGTTGACGGCGAGACGGACGCGGCGCTGGCCGGACAGAAGCTGACGGTTACCTTTGACCCGCAGGATTCCAGCAGCTGGGGCTATACGGCGACAGTCGGCGCAGACGGCAGCTTCAGCGTTGCAACGACGCAGGGCGAAAACGGAACGGCCCCGTGGAACGAGCCGAAGACATTGATGCTGCGCAGTGTTATCGTTGAAAAGACTGCTTCCGGCGGCGGTTCGTCCTCCGGCGGAACGTCTGATGCGGATATTCAGGCGGCAATTGCAAAGGCAGTTGGAACGTGGGAGATTCCGGGTGAACCGGATAAAACGTTTGTTGTCTCAGCCGATGGGACTCTCACAATGGATGGTATTACTCATACTCCGAAATATTATACAACAGAGCCGAATGCATATCTTGCTGCGCTGGGCAGTTGTAACGTTCAATTTGATTTTGATAGAAACTGTGCGTATATACCTGGAGATCTTAGCGGGGGGTATTATTATAGAAGTGGAAGCTATGATACCATCACGCTGACAAAGGATAATTTCCTTGATTACTATGAATATCAGGAGGAACTGGTTGTTTCCTGTGATGCTTTCGGCGGTGTCACAGATGCAGATCTAAGATATAACTATGTGTTGAAGGATGAATATGAGTCGAAGTATATTGAGCATTCGACAGCAGGCGCAAAGGTGGGCTTCGACTGGTATAATTGCAGCTATACGATCGACCCGGCGAAGCAGACCATAGAGATTGAAGAACCCGGGACGTATGTTTCTAATGGAACATGGACAAGCGATACTGGAAGGGAGAGCGTGAGACTTGGCTACGTATACACCCATGGTGGTGCGACTGGAACGGATAGATTTGCAAAGAACATGGAGCTTCTTGAAGCAACCGGCACACTTTATCTTCTGAAAGACTGACGCAAGTGCGGAGCGGGAATCCTCCCGCTCCGCTTGCGTTTCTATTCCAGACAGACGACGGGCTTAATTAAATCCGCCGGCTTGTCCTTCATGAGAAGCAGCGCCGGCTCGACCTGCGAAAGACCATGCAGCCGGTGCGTCAGAAGCAGCGACGGGTCAACGCGCCCGGTCTCAAGAAGCTTTGCCAGCCGCTCGGCGCGAAGTCTGCCGCCGGGCATCAGCCCGCCGCGGATTTGCTTGTGCGCCATGCCGCAGCCCCATGCGTCGCGCGGGATTTTAATAAATTCGCCCGCGCCAAGATAATTGACGTTTGCGATGATGCCGCCGGGCTTTACCATGCGGACGGCCTCAGCAAAGGTATCGGCTGTGCCGCCCGCAACAATGACCTTGTCAACGCCCGCGCCGTGCGTCCGGTCTAAAATCTGGGCGGACAGGCTGCCGTCTTTGTAGCTCAGAAAATCCGTTGCGCCATAGGCGCTTGCGGCCTCGCGGCAGACCTGCCTTGTGCCCACGCAGAAAATTTCGCCCGCCCCGCGCAAAACGCACGCGCGCACGGCCATCAGCCCCACAGGGCCAATGCCGATGACGCAGACGCTCTCGCCAAATTCGATTTCGGCCAGCTCTGCCGCGTGAAAGCCCGTTGGCATCATGTCGCAGAGCATGCACCCCGCGCCGGGCTCTAAGCCACCCGGGAGCTTTGCAAGGTTCGCGTCGGCCTCGTTCACGTGAAAAAACTCGGCAAAGACGCCATCCTTGTGGTTGGAAAATTTCCAGCCCGCCAGCATCCCCTCGTCGTGCATGGCGTAGCCGCGCTGGGCGTTGATGCTTCCCCAGCTGGGGGTGATGGCGGTGACGATGACGCGGTCGCCGGGCTTAAAATCGCGCACCAATGACCCGGTCTCGACCACCTCGCCGACGGCCTCATGCCCCAGCACCAGATCATGCCGCGCGCCGAGCGCGCCCTCCCAGACGGTGTGGACATCGCTCGTGCAGGGCGAGACGGCAATGGGGCGGACGATCGCGCCCAGCGCGTCACAGATGGGGCGCGGCTTTTGAATCCAGCCCGTTACACCCGGGCTGCGCATGGCAAACGCTTTCATGGAAGACTCCTTTTCTCAATGCGGTTTGTAACCAGCATGCCCCGAAAACGCGCGGGCAATACAAAAAATTACGGGCATTGCATTTTTTCGCGCAAATTGCTATGATAAAGGAAAACAGCGTTGGAGGGGATTTTATGAAGCTCGACTGCCATATGCACATGGCGCTGGACGGCGGCTACTGGCGCGCGGCGCTTGCACGCCATGAGCCCGCGCCCGACGAGGCGTTTATCAGAAGCACGCTGGAGACCTATCAAAGACTGGGCTTTACCTACCTGCGCGACGGCGGCGACCGCTGGGGTGCGGGGGAGCTTGCGGCAAGGCTTGCGCCGGAATATGGCATCCGCTACCGCACGCCCTGCTTCCCGATCTATCGCAGGGGGCATTACGGCAGCTTCATTGGCCGGGGCTTTGAGACGCTGGAGGAATACCGCGCGCTGGTGCAGGAAGTGAAAACGCGGGGCGGGCATTTCATCAAGATCATGATCTCAGGGCTGATGGATTTTAACCACTACGGCGTTCTGACCGACGAGCCAATGCCGGAGGAGCTGGTCTGCGCGCTGGCAGAGATCGCCCACGATGCGGGCTTTTCCGTCATGGCGCATGCCAACGGCGACGCGGCTGTGCGCGCGGCGGTGAAGGCGGGCATCGACTCGGTCGAGCACGGGGCATATCTCACAGACGAGACGCTTCTGGCGCTCAGCGAGAGCAACACCGTCTGGACGCCGACGCTTGTTACAGTCGGAAATCTCATTGGCGACGCGCGCTTTCCGGAGAAGGCCACAAGGCCGCTTCTATCCTATCAGCAAAACGCCATCCGCTTTGCAGCTGCCCATGGCGCGATGCTTGCCCCGGGCAGCGACGCGGGCGCGTACCGCGTATTTCATGGACAGGGCGGGCTTGATGAGCTGGCGCTTTTGAAAGAGACGCTTGGAGACGGGGCAGAGGAAATTCTTGCGCGCGGCGCGCAGGCGATCATGGCCAGATTCTGACCCGGCGCAAAATCAGACACGGAAGCGGAGGGGCGCGGCATGTGTGCAAAAAAAGCAAAGACCACCAAGAAAAAGATCGTCTCAGCGGCCTGGAAGCTCTTTTATGAGCAGGGGTATGATAACACGACGGTCGACGATATCGTAGAGGAATCCGGCACGTCGCGCGGCTCGTTCTACCACTATTTTGAGGGAAAGGACGCGCTGTTAAGCTCACTGTCGTTTCTGTTCGATGAAAAGTATGAGGAGCTGATGCCGGCGCTCGACGCGCAGATGAACAGCATGGATAAGCTGCTCTATCTCAACCGGGAGCTGTTCGGCATGATCGAGAACACGGTCTCGCTGGAGCTTCTTGCGCGGCTTTTTTCCACCCAGCTCACCACAAAGGGCGAGCGCCATTTACTCGACAGCAGCCGCGTATACTATAAGGTGCTGCGTCAGATCATTCTGGAGGGGCAGCAGCGCGGGCAGATTCGCAGCAACATTACGGCAAACGAAATTTCCAAGCTCTACGCCATGTGCGAGCGGGGGCTGATGTATGACTGGTGCATCTGCGGCGGGAGCTATTCGCTCAAAAACTACGCGGCAGAGACCATGCCGATGCTGCTGGCCTCAATTCGGGAAAAATAATTTTTGAATCAGAAAACGAATTCCTGCCGGTCTAAAAACGATTCTGGTCATTTTCTTTGCAGTGTCAAGCAATAATTTGATAATATCTTAACGGAGTATAGACTGTAGTCTATACTCCGTTCTGCATTGCAGTCTATTTTTTGCCGTGATATGATACGCCGAGAAAAAGAAAAGGAGCTGGTTTTCATGGTGAATGCAGAGGTTCTGGCATTCGTATTGTATTTTGTTCTGATGCTTGCCATCGGCGTTCTGTTCTTCTTTAAGGAGAAGGGCGCGGGCGAGAAGGAATACTTCCTTGGCGGGCGCAGCATGGGCCCGTGGGTCACGGCGATGAGCGCGCAGGCGTCCGATATGTCGGCGTGGCTGCTGATGGGGCTTCCGGGCTCGATTCTGGCCTTTGGCTTTGGCCAGATCTGGATCGGCATCGGCCTTGGCATCGGCACAATCGCAAACTGGCTTATTGTCGCGCGCAGACTTCGCTGCTTCTCAGAGGCGGCCAATGACTCGATCACGCTGCCGCAGTACCTGTCTAACCGCTTTGCAACAAAGAGCCTGACACTTCAGATCATCTGCGCGGTGATCTTCCTCGTCTGCTTTACGATCTATGTGGCCTCGGCCTTCGTTTCGGGCGCAACGGTCTTTACGATGGTGTTCCCGAGCCTGTCTAACCAGACGGCAATGCTCATCTTCGCGCTCATTATCATCGTCTATACCTTCCTTGGCGGCTATAAGGCGGTCTGCTGGACAGACTTTTTCCAGGGTCTTCTGATGCTCTGCGCGGTGCTGGCGATTCCCATCGCGATCGTTGCGACGCAGCAGCTTGATACCTCCGCGCTTGAGACCGTCTATGTCAACACGATCGACGGCACGCAGTACGCCTTCGGCGAGAGCCTCTTTTCTGCCAGCTGGAAGGATGTCGTCTCCGGTCTTGCGTGGGGTCTTGGCTACTTTGGCATGCCGCATATCATTGTGCGCTTCATGTCGATCGAAAAGCCCTCGATGGTCAAAAAGAGCGCGATCGTGGCCTGCGTATGGGTGGTGCTCTCGCTTGGCGCGGTGTGCCTGATTGCATACTTTGGCCGGATGCTGGTGGCAGAGGAGCTGCTTCCCGGCGGCCAGCAGAAGACGATCTTTATCGTCCTTGCCAGAAAGCTCTTCCCGGCCTTCCTCGCGGGCATTTTGCTGGCGGCCATTATGGCGGCCTCCATGTCCACGGCTGACAGCCAGCTTCTGGTGGCCTCGTCTTCATTTACTTCCGATATCTATAAGCCCGCCTTCCGCAAGAATGCGTCGGAAAAGGAGATTCTCTGGATGGGCAGACTCGTGGTGCTGGTCGTTTCGGCGGTGGCCTACTGGATCGCCTCGAGCAAGGGCGAGGGCGCGCAGGCCATCATGAACATGGTGGAAAACGCCTGGGGCGGCTTTGGCGCGGCCTTTGGGCCGGTCGTGATCCTGTCCCTCTTCTGGCGCAGGCTGACTTATCGCGGCGCAGTTGCGGGTGTGGTCGCGGGCGCGGCGACAGATGTTCTGTGGTTCGCATTTTTGTCTTCCTCCACAGGAATCTATGAGCTGCTGCCGGGCTTTGCAGTTGGCATGCTGGCGTGTATCGTGGGCTCGCTTCTGGACAAAGCGCCGGAGAAGGCCGTGACGGATATTTTTGACGACGCAGTCAAAAAGCTCAGCGAGTAACAACCGAAAACCGAAACCAAGCCCCGTACAGGCACAGTGAACTGCCCCAGATTGTGCGGACAGCACAAAAAGCCCCTATGCAGGAAATATGAAGTTTTAAGCGGAGTGGCGCAGTGTAAGCGGCGTCACTCCAGTTTTTAATTGGATACGCTGGTGGTTGTAGAAATAGATGT
>CAZXIW010000065.1:0-10648 GCA_964640905.1 uncultured Oscillospiraceae bacterium | reverse complement strand
ATGGTCGTCTCCGGCATGGAGCAGATGAAAAAAGAGCCGTTCAAGACTGTCTTCATCCACGGCCTTGTCCGTGACGGTCAGGGGCGCAAGATGTCCAAATCCCTTGGCAACGGCATTGACCCCCTTGAGATTATCGATAAATACGGCGCTGACGCACTGCGCTTTAACCTCATCACCGGCAACTCCCCCGGAAACGACATGCGCTTTTATGTTGAAAAGTGCGAAGCAATGCGAAACTTTGCCAACAAGATCTGGAACGCAAGCCGGTATGTTCTCATGAACCTCTCCATCGACGAGCCGGGACTTCCCGCAATGGAAGATCTGGAGCAGGAGGATAAGTGGGTTCTCTCGAAGCTCAACACGCTCATCCGCGAGGTCACGGTGAACCTTGACGCGTATGAAATCGGCGTTGCTTCCAGCAAGGTCTACGACTTCATCTGGGACACCTACTGTGACTGGTATATCGAGCTGACCAAGACCCGCCTTTACAGCGAAAACGAGACCAGCAAGCTTGCCGCGCAGAAGGTTCTGGTGTATGTGCTTGACCAGACGCTTCGTCTTCTGCACCCGTTCATGCCGTTTATCACCGAGGAGATCTGGCAGGCGATTCCGCACGCGGGCAAGTTCCTGATCTCGGCTGAGTGGCCGACCTACCACGAGGAATTCTGCTTCGAGGCAGAAGAGGCCGGCATGGAGCAAATCATTGAGGCCATCACCGCCCTTCGCGCGCGCAGAGCGGAGATGAACGTTCCGATGAGCAGGAAGGTCAACCTCACCATCGCCGCCAAAGACCCCGCCGTCTTTGAGGCTGGCAAGGCCTTCTTCCTGCGTCTGGCGGGCGCGGCGGATGTCACGGTCTGCGCCATGCAGGAGGCCGAAAAGGCCGCAGCAGATGATGGGCTTGTAGAGGTCACGACCCACGCGGCAAGACTCTTTATGCCGCTGTCGGAGCTGGTTGACTTTGAAAAGGAGCTTGCAAGAATCGCAAAGGAAAAGGAAAACTGCCTCAAGCAGATCGCCCTTTTTGAAAGCAAGCTCAATAACGAGGCCTTCGTTGCAAGAGCGCCGGAGAAGGTCGTAAACGACCAGAAGGAAAAGCTGGCAAAGAATCAGGCGCTGCTTGCCCAGCTCATCGAGAGCGAAAAGCGGCTGAAAAAGTAAGCCCCCGCCCGCGTTCGACGAAAGACGCGCCGGAAAAAATCTATAATGGACACGCACGGAAGCCTCCGTGCGTGTCCATTTTTTCTGTTTGGAGGGATACAAATGAATCTGACAAGCTTTTTACAGGACAGACGCCTGACCATCGCGCTCAAAGGAGAGATCGATCATCACAGTGCAAAGCAGACCCTGCGCGTGATTGGCAATAAGATCGACCTCTATCTGCCGATGCTCTGTGTGCTGGATCTTCGGGATGTGACGTTCATGGACTCAAGCGGCATCGCCATCGTCATCCACGCCATCCGGCGCATGCGCGAGCTGAAGGGCACGGTGCGGGTGGAAAATGCGCCGCCGCAGGCGATGAAGGTATTTAAAGCCTCCGGGATGGAGCGAATCGTCGTGATTGAAGAAAGGAGCATGGCAAATGAAGTGTGAAAATCAGATGGTGCTGGAATTTCCGAGCCTGTCCCGCAACGAAAGCTTTGCGCGGGCGGCGGCAGCAGCCTTTGCCGCCCAGCTTGACCCGAATCTCGATGAGCTGGGGGATATCAAGACGGCGGTCTCTGAGGCCGTGACAAACTGCATCGTCCACGCCTACCGCGATACGATCGGGCAAATTACCCTCAAGTGCCGCATTCTGCCGGGAAATGTGCTGGACATCGTTGTCAAGGACAAGGGCTGCGGCATTGCAGATCTTGCGCAGGCCAGAACGCCAATGTTTACGACCGGAGGCGCTGAGCGAAGCGGCATGGGCTTTACGATCATGGAGAGCTTTATGACAGAGCTCAAGGTCTCGTCCAGCCCGGGGAAGGGGACGACGGTACATATGAAGCGCAAAATCGTCCGCCGGGGCGAAAAGCCGTGAACGAGCAGATGATGGCGCTGCTTGCGCGCGCCAGGGCGGGAGACCGGGAGGCAAGCGCGCAGCTTCTCGAAGAGAACACGGGGCTCATCTGGTCGATTGCCAGGCGGTATTTTGGCCGGGGCGTGGAGGCGGACGATCTTTATCAGCTCGGCTGTGTTGGCTTTTTAAAGGCAATTGCGGGCTTTGAGCCTTCCTATGGCACACAGTTTTCAACCTACGCCGTCCCGAAAATCGCGGGCGAGATCCGCCGCTTTCTGCGCGATGACGGCGCGGTCAAGGTCAGCCGGAGCGTCAAGGAGCGCGCCGCGCAGATCAAAAAGATGCGCGAGCAGCTCATGGCAGAGCTTGGCCGCGAGCCGCGCTTGTCTGAGCTTTCCGCCGCGCTCGGTCTGACGGCAGAGGAAATTGCCAGCGCCGAGACGGCCACAAGCGCCGCCGAGTCCATCCAGCGCCAGAGCGCGGACGACGGTGTCTCGCTGGAGGATGTCCTCTGCACCACCGGGATGGAGGAAGGGATCTTGGAGCGCCTTTCGCTGCGCGAGGCGCTCAGCCAGCTCTCCGCGCGCGAGCGGGCGGTCATTGACCTTCGGTATTTTCATGGCCTCACACAGCAGAAAACCGCCGGGCTGATCGGCGTCTCGCAGGTTCAGATCAGCCGCATTGAAAAGAAGGCACTGCTGCGCCTTCGGTCATTTTTCTAGTCGACAAATGGGGGAAAATATACTAAAATAGGTTCACTACGAAAAAACAGGTGAAGCTATGACATACGAAATGGAACAGCGGTTTTTATCGGCGCGTCGCGCCGTAATCGCGCGGCGATTTTCCGCCCTGAACGACATGCAGCAAAAGGCCGTTATGACAACAACAGGGCCGCTTCTTCTTCTCGCGGGCGCGGGGAGCGGGAAGACGACCGTCCTTATCCACCGCATTGCAAATCTCATCGCCTTCGGCGAAGGCGCGGATTCAAACGAAATTCCGGATTATATCACAGAAGACGATGCTCTATATCTGGAAAGCTGGCTGGAAAACCCGGCGCCCGCCGGGCAGGCGAGAGCCGAGGCGCTTTCCGCGCTCCGCCCGGCAGCGCCGTGGTCGATTCTTGCCATTACCTTTACAAACAAGGCCGCCAACGAGCTCAAAGACCGTCTGGCCAGGCTTCTTGGCGAGCAGGCAATGGATGTGTGGGCGATGACGTTCCACGCGGCCTGCTGCCGCATTTTGCGGCGCGACATTGACAGGCTCGAGGGCTATTCCGCAAGCTTTACGATCTACGACACCGCAGACTCCGAGCGCGTCATCAAGGACGTTTTAAAAGACCTGAATCTCGATGACAAGGCCTTTGCGCCCCGCCTCTGCCTTTCCATCATCAGCAAGGCCAAGGACAAATCGCAAGGCCCGGACGAATTTACAAAGGCCGCCGACCGCGCGGGCGATTACCGGATGGAGAAAATCGCGCTTGTCTATGAGGAATACCAGAAGCGCCTTCACGCGGCAAACGCGCTGGACTTTGACGATATCATTCTCAAAACCGTCGAGCTTCTGGAAGGCTTTGAGGACGTGAGAGCGTATTATCAGAAGAAGTTCCACTATGTGCTCATCGATGAGTATCAGGACACGAACCAGCTTCAGTACAAGCTCTCCTCGCTGCTTGCGGGCGGGTATGAAAATATCTGCGTGGTGGGCGATGATGACCAGTCGATCTATAAGTTCCGCGGCGCGACGATCGAAAATATTTTGTCCTTTGAAAAGCAGTATCGCGGCGCGCGGGTCATCCGCCTCGAGCAGAACTACCGCTCGACGCAGGCCATCTTGAACGCGGCCAACGCCGTCATTTCCCACAACCGCGGGCGAAAGGGCAAAAAGCTCTGGACGCAGAACGACGCCGGAGAGAAGATCACCGTCTACGAGGCCACAAGCGAGTCAGACGAGGCAAACTATGTTGCCGGGCGCATCTTCTCGCTGTCCAGGGGAAAGGGCTTTCAGGACTTTGCAATCCTTTACCGCACGAACGCGCAGTCCAACGCGCTGGAATATGCCTTCAAGCGCAACAGCATCCCATACCGCATCATCGGCGGCACAAGGTTCTTTGACAGAGCTGAGGTCAAGGACATGCTGGCGTATCTGTGCCTCATCAATAACCGCGCAGACGACCTGCGGCTTCTTCGCATCATCAACACCCCCGCGCGCGGCCTTGGCCCAAAGACCATTGAGATGGCCGCGCGGCAGGCAGAGGCGGCGGCAATTCCGCTTTACAGCGTCGTCTCCGACCCCTACAGCTATCCAAGTCTTGAAAAGGCGGCGGCAAAGCTCATGGCCTTTACGGTAATGATTGAAGACTGCGCCGAGCTTTTAAAGACGCTCAGTCTGCCGGACTTTTATGAGGAGCTTCTCATCCGCACCGGCTACACGGCCATGCTGGAGGCAAAGGACGACCCGGAGTCAAGAGTGCGCCTTGAAAACGTGCGCGAGCTGAAATCCAGCATCGTCAGCTACTGCGAGAATACCGACCTGCCGACGCTGGCAGGCTTTTTGGAGGAAATTGCCCTCTACACAGACATTGAGCAGTATGACGCGGAGGCAGACGCCGTTGTCATGATGACGATGCACGCGGCCAAGGGTCTGGAATTTCCGCATGTGTTCGTGGTCGGCGCAGAAGAAGGCCTCTTCCCCGGAAGCCGCGCGCTGGGCGAGCCGGAGGAAATGGAAGAAGAGCGCAGGCTCTGCTATGTTGCCATCACGAGAGCAAAAAAATCGCTTACCATCTGCCACGCGCGCCAGCGCATGCTCTACGGCAGAACGACAACAAACATCGCCTCGCGCTTTATTGACGAGCTGCCGCCCGAATGCGTGACGCGCATCGAGCAACCAAAGCCTGCCTATGAGCAGCCGCGCGACTACGGAAGCTTTGGACGCGTCTCCATCTACGGCGATTACCAGTCCTATTCTCCGCGCCCGGCCTCTGAGCGGCCAAAGAAAAGCTATTCCTCCGTTGTGCCGGAGAGTAAAAAGGCAAAAAAGCCCGCGCCAAGCTTTGCCAAGGGCGAGATGGTGCAGCACAAGGCCTTTGGCCGGGGCATGGTTTTAAGCGTCATCCCGATGGGAGGCGACGCGCTTTTGGAAATCGCCTTTGATAACGTTGGCACAAAGAGGCTCATGGCCAACACCGCAAGCATCCACATGACAAAGCTTTAGCCGCATATCCCGCCGCCGCGCCGCATAGGCTGGCAGACGGGGGTGTGAGACATGAGCAGAAGCAGACGGCGCAGAAGAAGGCTGATGGTGCTTGGCGCGTTGGCGCTTTTGCTGGCGCTGGCGCTTTATATCCAGCTGTGTGCAGCGCCGCTGCTGCTGGAAATGGCAGAAAACCAGATCATCAACGAGGCCAACGAGGCAATTTTCCGCGCCGTGACGCGCCAGCTTCAGACAAGCGGCGTCGATTACAGCCGGATCATCGGCCTTGAAAAAGACGAGGCCGGGCACATCGCGGCGCTGACGACGGATGTGGAGCAGATCGCGCGGTTAAAATCAGAGATTCTGGTGCTTCTGGATGAAGAGCTTGGCGCGATGGATGATGAGGAAATATCCGTCCCGGTTGGGAACGTGGTTTTCCCGACGTTTTTTGCCGGGCGCGGCTTTCGTATCCCGGTGCGCCTCATCACGCTCAACAGTACGGATGCTGATTTTTACAGCAGCTTTGAAAGCGCCGGCATCAACCAGAGCGTCCAGCAGATTCGCATCGCCTTCCGTGTTGATTTATCCTTCTTCGCGCCCGGCGGAATCTATGACACGAAGGCAGAAAGCGACGTTCTGGTCGCGCAGACGATTTTGCTCGGCGATGTGCCGGAAAGCTATATCCACCTTGGATAAAAGGAGAGACAATGGAAGTACAAAAAGAAATCGCCCGCCTTACCGAAGAGCTTGAGCGGGCAGGCTATTTATATTACGTCAAGGACGCGCCGGAGATGTCAGACTTTGACTATGACCAGAAGCTCCGAAGGCTTGAGGAGCTGGAAGCGGCGCACCCCGAGTACGCCCTTCCGAACAGCCCGACGCGCCGCGTCGGCGGGCAGGCGCTGGAAAGCTTCGTCAAGGTGCGCCATGAAGTGCCGCTTGAGAGCTTGCAGGACGTATTCTCCTTTGATGAGCTGCGGGAGTTTGACGAGCGGCTCAGAAGGGATGAGCCATCGGCCGCTTACAGCGTTGAGCCGAAAATTGACGGGCTTTCCGTTGCGCTGGAGTATGTAGACGGCATCTTTGTCCGCGGCGCGACGCGCGGAGATGGGTTTGTGGGGGAGGACGTGACGGAGAACTTAAAGACCATCCGCTCCATTCCGCTCCGGCTTTCCAATGCACCTGCAAGGCTCATCGTGCGGGGCGAGGTATATATGCCGCGCGCAAGCTTTGAAGCGCTCAACCGCGCGCAGGAGGCGGCGGGAAAGCCGCTCTTTGCCAACCCCAGAAACGCGGCCGCAGGCTCGCTTCGCCAGCTTGACCCCAAAATCGCCGCGCAGAGAAAGCTTGACATTCTGGTCTTTAACATGCAGCTTTGCGAGGGCGCGGCCTTCGGGACGCACACCGAGACGCTGGATGATTTAAGGGCGCTTGGCTTTAAGGTCATCGACTACCGCCTCTGCGCGTCAATTGAGGAGGCAGTCAATGTGATCGCGGGGCTGGGGGAGACCAGATACGAGCTTCCTTACGACATTGACGGCGCGGTCGTGAAGCTTAACGACCTTGCCGGGCGCATCCGCATGGGAAGCACGGCAAAATTTCCCCGCTGGGCGGCGGCCTTTAAATACCCGCCGGAAATCAAGGAGACGATTCTGGAAGAGATCGTCGTGCAGGTCGGGCGCACGGGCGTTCTGACCCCGCGCGCAATTGTGAAGCCTGTTCACCTGGCGGGAACGACGGTCAGCGCCGCGACACTTCACAATCAGGACTTTATCACCCAGAAGGATATTCGCATCGGAGACACGGTCAAGATCCGCAAGGCAGGGGAGATCATCCCCGAAATTCTCGAGGTCGTGAAAGAAAAGCGCCCCGAGGGGACGCAGGCTTATTTCCTGCCGGACAGGTGTCCGGTCTGCGGCGCGCCGGTCGCGCGCGATGAAGATGGGGTCGCGCTTCGCTGCACGGGCGCGGAGTGCCCGGCGCAGCTGGCAAGAAATCTGTCGCACTTTGTCTCGCGCGAGGCCATGAACATCGACGGTCTTGGCGGCGCGATCATCGAGCAGCTGATCGAAGAGAAGATGATCGCGACCCCGGCAGACCTTTATTTCTTAGACTATGGGAAGCTGGCAAGCTTGCCGGGGCTTGGGGCAAAGTCGGCAAAAAATCTCAGAGCCGCCATCGACAAGAGCCGCGCAAACGACCTTTCAAAGCTTCTTTGCGCCTTTGGCATCCGGCAGGTCGGCATGAAGGCCGCGAAGGTTCTGGCGATGCACTTTGGAACGCTGGACAGGCTCATGCAGGCCAGCGAAGAAGCGCTGCTCGAAGTGCCGGACATCGGCAAAACGACCGCGCAGGAGCTTTTGTCTTGGTTTGCAAGCGCACAGTCGCAGGATCTCATCGCCCGCCTTCGCGCGGCAGGGGTCAACTTTTCCTCGACCAGCCAGATCACAGACACGCGCTTTGCCGGAAAGACCTTTGTGCTCACCGGCGCGCTCAGCCTCTTTACACGCGAGGAAGCAACTGCAAAAATAGAAGCCTTCGGCGGCAAGGCCGCAGGCTCGGTCTCCAAAAAGACAAGCTATGTGGTTGCGGGCGAAAACGCGGGCAGCAAGCTCAAAAAAGCAAACGAGCTTGGCATCCCGGTTCTCTCAGAGCAGGACTTTCTGGAAATGCTGCAATGAAAATTACGCTTTTTTGTAACTGCGGCCTGGCGCTGGAGTCCGGCGGCAGGACGCTCTTGGTCGATGCGCTTACAAAGCCGCTTGCGCCTTTTTCCCATACGCCGCCGGATATCCGCGCGGATATTTTAAATGGGGCGGGCGTGTTTCAAGCTGTCTGCGGAATGGTCTTTACGCACCTGCACCCGGACCACTTTGACCGCGAGGCAGCAGAGGAATTTTCCGCGCGCCACCCGAATATCCCGCTCTATATCCCAAGGCGGGCAATCGCGACCGAAACGCTTCAGGCAGGGGATTTTTCTATCACCTGCCGCTGCGCGCGGCACACGAAGGTCGAAGGCTACGGCCGCTCCACAGTTGAGACCCTGCGCATTGAGGCCGAGGGCAAGCGCATCTACATTGCCTCTGACTGCGCGCCCGAGCCTTCCATTCATGAAGCGATTCTGGAAGGGCAGGTGATGGACGCTGCCTTCTGGAATCCGGAGGCACTTTGCCTGCCGGAGATGTGGGAGATTTTGGCGCACTGCGCAAGGCAGAACTTTATCTACCATCTGCCGCCGGACGGCCAGAATGGCCTTTGCCGCAAGCTTGCGCGCGTGATGGCGCGCGGCGAGGACGCACTTTCAAATGTGCAGCTTTTAAGCCAGTACCCCTCGGAAATCGTGCTTTAAAAAGCGCCCGGCAGCATGCCGGGCGCTTTTTGCACCCTTCGAGCCACTTTGACATAGAGTGATGCAGGGCGCAAGCGCCCGAGAAAGCTTAGAAGGAGTGTAGAATTTTGAGCGATCAAACAATGCAGGCGGAAAACGGCGTGATGACGCTTCCGCAGTGCGCAAATGCAGACGGCAGTCTTCCGTCCTGCGCGCCGCTGGCAAATCCCTATGTCCCGTTCCAGCAGACCGGCCCGGAGCTTTACAGCGCGGGCTGCGCGCTCATCCGGGGAACACTGTTTCCGGGGCTTGATCTGCCGCTCATGGGGCAGGAAAACACGCAGGAAAAGCTCGCGACGGCGGGCGTGGAGCTTCAGCAGCTTGGCTTTGCCATGCAGGAGCTGGCACTTTATCTTGACACGCACGCAGGCGACACCGAGGCCGCGCAGCTTTTTAACCAGTATGTGGAGCTTTATCAGCAGGCCATCGAGCAGTATCAGGAGCTGAATGGCCCTGTTACGCTGATGGATGCGGCAGCAGGCGGAAGCTATGACTGGCTGCGCGGGCCGTGGCCGTGGGAATACAGAAAGGAGCGCTGAGCGATGTTTGTCTATGAAAAAAAGCTTCAATACCCGGTTCGTATCCAGAATGTCAACCCGCAGCTGGCCGCGATCGTCATTTCGCAGTACGGCGGGCCGGACGGGGAGCTGGGCGCGTCGCTCCGCTACCTCAGCCAGCGCTATGAGATGCCTTTTGACGAGCTCAAGGGACTTCTGACCGACATCGGCACGGAAGAGCTGGGGCATCTGGAGATGGTCGGCGCGATCGTCCATCAGCTCACAAGAACGCTCTCCGACGAGGAGATGAAAAGTCAGGGCTTCGCGCCTTATTTCGTCGACCACACGGCGGGCGTCTACCCGCAGGCGGCCTCCGGCACGCCGTTTTCTGCCGGGGCGCTGGCCGTCAAGGGTGACCCGATGGCAGACCTGGTTGAAGACCTCGCCGCCGAGCAGAAAGCGCGCGTGACGTATGACAACATTTTAAGGCTCTCGGATGACCCGGATGTGAACGATGTTATCCGCTTCCTTCGTGAGCGCGAGATCGTCCATTTCCAGCGCTTTGGCGAGGCTATCGAGCTTCTGCGCGAAAAGCTTGACCAGAAAAATGTCTATTACATGAACCCGGCGCTCAGTTCGTAACAAAAACGCTGGAAGCGTTTTGACAGTTTAAGCGCCCGGAAGCAAAGCTTCCGGGCGCTTTTTCTTATTTCTGCTCGGCCAGATAGAGGCTGACGCGGTTCTGGATCATCTTCGCCGTTTCTTCCAGCGTCTTTGCGCCGGAGAAAAAGCCGGATGCCTCGTCATCTGCGATCTGCATGATGTTCTGGTCAAAAGAATAGATGCTGTGGGTGTTTTCTATGAGGTCACTGACTGCAGCATACTGCTCGGGCGTGACGGCGTAGACGTCGACAGTCTCACTGAAAAAGCCGACCGTATATAACACCACGCGAATCGGCGCGCCGTCGCTTCCAAGGACCTTTTCGCCGTTTTCATCCAGCACATATTCCTGCTCCATTGCCTTGGCCGCCAGCTTTTTAAAGGCCGAGCGGAGGATGGGGAAGCCGCCGCCTGTCATCTGCGCGTCTTCTGAAAGAAGCGTCTGTAAAAAGCGCCATGCGCCGTCTTTATCCTTGCAGGCTGTTGTCATTGCGAGGCAGCCGCGCGGGTAGAAGCCTGCGCTTTTTCCGCCGCCCGCGCCCGGGTAGCCCACAAAGCAGACATCATTTCCCATCGCCTCAAACTGGAAATAGATATCGTCAAAGCCGGAAAACGAGATCGAGGCCAAAAGCTGCTGCTCCTGCCCCACACGGCGGTAGTCGCTGACGTAGGTCTCATAGTCGATGTCCCCGGCGGTCTCCGGGAAGGAATCGGCAAAGCTTAAAAGCGCGCGGAACTCAGGGGAGTCAAAGCTGCATGTGCCGCTTTCCCAGTCAACAAAGCCGGAAAGCCCAGCCATCAGGCAGAGATAGAAGGCGTTTTCCTTCGTCATGTCAAGGTTAAAGATCGTGGCGTCCGCCGGGAGCTTCTGCATGGCGTCCTGCATAGCCTCCAGCGTCCAGGCTTCAT
>CAZXIW010000064.1:0-10972 GCA_964640905.1 uncultured Oscillospiraceae bacterium | reverse complement strand
AGGTCAAGAAGTACCTGGAGTCTGCCCTTGCCTCCTGAAAGCAGCCAGGGATAAACGCAGTAACCCCAAAAAGTTAGACAATTATTTATTATTCAAGCAAACAGGAGGGCTTTCTGTCTGTGTAAAGCAGACGGCAAGCCCTCGGCTTGCGCCGGAGTATAGCGGCGCAGACCCTTCTGCCCTGTGGGCAGAAAAAATCACCTGGCCGAAGCCAGGTGATTTTTTTGTGTTTAGCGGCCGAACTGGCAGTCGTTGTTGCCGGAGTCGGTGATCCACATCTCAAGCATGTTGATGGGGTCGTTGAAGTCGGCAAGCCAGCCTTCGCGCGCGAAGTCAAAGTTGCCGTTCTTGCGCTCCTGCAGGAAGACGTTCCAGTCGCAGGACTTGATGGTCATCTCGATGCCAACAACGGACAGGTCCTGCTGCATTGCCTCTGCAACTGCAACGTGGCCAGTGCCTTCGTTGGTCAGATACTCGATGGCGATCGGGGTCTCGTCGGAGAGCATGCCGTCGTCATTGAACTTGAAGCCAGCAGCCTTCAGAAGCGTGCGGGCGCGCTCGATGGTGCCTTCGTAGTCGTTGTTGATGCCGTATGCATCATAATAGCCCTCGTCCTCGATGCTGGTCTTGAAGACGCCCCCGTTGCCGTCAGCCATGCTGAGCGGAATGAAGGAGTTCGCAGCGACCTGGCCGGTCTGGCCAACGTTCTCGGCGATGTAGTCGCGGTCGATGAGGATGGAGAAGGCCTCGCGCATGCAGGCTGCTTCCTCCGGAGTCTTGTCAGCGAAGACTGCGGACTTGCAGTTGAAGGCAGCGTAGTAAGTACCCAGGTTGTCAACAATGTAGAACTCGGGGTTGTCGAGCAGGGTCTGGATCTCGTCGTTGGGGACGGAGTCGATGAAGTCGACGTTGCCTGCGTTGTAGGCGGCGTAGATCGCGGTGTCGTCAGCGGAAAGCATGAACTCAAGCTTCTCAAGCTCGACGGCGTCAGCGTCGTACCAGTACGGGTTCTTTTCGTAGGTCATGGAGGTGTCATGCTCCCAGGCAGTGCAGACGAACGGGCCGTTGCTCACAAAGCCGGCATTCTGGCACCAGCCGCCGGGAGAGGTCTGCCAATCAGCAAATGCCTCAACAGCGGACTGCTTGACCGGGAAGAAGGTCGGGAACGCCATCAGGTCTTCCATGTATGCGCAGGGCGCAGTCAGGACGAACTGGAGGGTCGTGTCGTCAACAGCGGTGACGTTCAGCTCGTCGGGATAGCCCTCGAAGCCTGCGAACATGTAGCCGTAGTCAGCAGCAGTCGCGGTAGCGGCAGCGCGCTTCCATGCGTACTCGAAGTCAGCAGCCGTCAGGTCGCTGCCATCGGACCACTTCAGGCCTTCCTGAAGGGTAACGGTGTAGGTGAGGCCATCTTCGCTGGTCTCATAGCCAGTTGCGCAGGCGGGCTGCGTCTTGCCCTCTGCGTTGTAGGTGTACAGGCCGGAGAAGGAAGCAGCAGCCAGGCAGGCGCCGTCAACGGAGGAGTTCAGAGCCGGGTCAAGGAAGTCGGGCTCGGAAGCCAGGTTCAGACGGAGCGTGGTCTCGCCATTGGTCATCTTGACCTCGTGGAAGAACTTCGTGCCGAACAGGTTTGCATACATGCCGGTGACGTAGTCCTTCATCATGTAGACGTCGTTGTAGTAGTACAGCGGCAGCACGCAGAAGTTGGACATCAGAATGTCCTCAGCCTCGTGCATGAGCTCGGTACGGTGTGCGAAGTCCGTTGCAGACTTGATCTCGTCGATCAGTGCGTTGTAGGTATCCCACTCAGCGGTGGGGTCGATGAACGCATCGCTGACGAGGTCGGCCGCGTTGGGGACTTCCTCAGTTTCGGTGGTTTCAGCAGCTTCGGTGGTAGTGGTTTCGGTGGTTGCCGTCTCGGTCGTGGCCGGTGTTTCCGTCGACTTTGCGCAGGCGCAAAGAGAAACGAGCATCACGAGCGCAAGCAGCATCGCAAGGATCTTTTTCATTTTGGAACCTCCTGTTTTATTTTGAACTCTGCCCCGCCGCCATCAAGCCCCCTGCATGTTACGTTCGTAACATGCGCAAAAGGGAATTCCCTTTTGGCGGATCGGCGCAAAGAACAATTACATCATTCGCCCTGTTAAAGTGGTAAAGGCGCTGTGTGCGCATGATATCATGCGGCGCGCGCCGCGTCAAGTGTCCGGCTGGTTTTTTGTTCGTTTCGCCGGATTATTTGCGGGCAGTTTCCGCGTTTTCGGCATTTATTTGTTCCAGCAGGCAACAAAGTGGCCGTCGCCGCGGTCGGTGAGCGCGGGGCACTCGCGCGCGCACTGCTCGGTTGCAAAGCGGCAGCGTGTGCGGAACGAGCAGCCGGTCGGCATGTTAAGCGGGCTCGGCACATCGCCCTCGAGGACGATACGCTTGCGCGCTCTTGTGACATCGGGGTCGGGAATCGGCACGGCAGACAGCAGCGACTGCGTGTAGGGATGCTGGGGGTTGTCGTTCAGCTCATCAGAATCCGCGATCTCCACGATCTTGCCGAGATACATGACCGCGATACGCTTTGAAATATGGTGGACAACCAGCAGGTCATGCGCGATAAACAGGTACGCCACGCCGAGCTTTTCCTGAAGCTCCTCAAACATGTTGATGACCTGCGCCTGAATGGATACGTCAAGCGCCGAGACCGGCTCGTCGCAGACGATGAACTTGGGGTCGACGGCAAGCGCTCTTGCGATGCCGATTCTCTGGCGCTGGCCGCCGGAAAACTCATGCGCGTAGCGCGTCGCGTGCTCGGCATTGAGGCCGACCGTGCTCATAAGCTCCAGAATCTTCTCGCGGCGCTCTTTGCGGTTGGAATAGAGCTTGTGGACATCCAGCGGCTCGCCGATGATGTCTTCGACCGTCATGCGCGGGTCAAGAGACGAATACGGGTCCTGGAAAACCATCTGCATCTTCTTGCGCATGTGCGTGATGTTCTTTGCCGTAACCGGCTCGCCGTCAAAGATGATCTCGCCCGCCGTCGGCTCATAGAGCCGGAGAATGGTTCTGCCGACCGTCGTCTTGCCGCAGCCGGACTCGCCGACCAGACCCAGCGTCTCGCCGCGTCCGATGGTAAACGACACGTCATCGACTGCCTTCAAGGGCGTCGTTTTCAGAAGGCCGGTACGCACCGGGAAATACTGTTTGAGGTTCCTGACCTCGAGCAACGTCTCAGCCATTCGTTTCCCCTCCTTCTGCCAGCGCCTGGTCGCGGACATTGATCCAGCAGGCCGCGCGGTGGTTTTCGTTGATGGCCATCTCCTCCGGATGCGCCTCCAGGCAGATCTTCATTGCCGCGTCGCAGCGCGTGCAGAACGCGCAGCCGGCCGGAAGATTGAGCATGTTGATGGGCGTACCCGCGATGGGGATGAGCTTCTTTTTCATGTTCGCCGTGTTCGGAATCGAACGCAGAAGCCCCTTGGTATACTCGTGCTTCGGGTTATAGAAGATTTCGTGCGCCGTGCCGCGCTCGCAGATGCGGCCGCCGTACATGACAATGATGTTGTCGCACATGTCGGCGATAACGCCGAGGTCGTGCGTGACGAGAATGACCGCCATGCCGAGCTTTTTCTGAAGCTCCTGCATGAGCTCGAGAATCTGCGCCTGAATCGTCACGTCGAGCGCCGTTGTCGGCTCGTCGGCGATGAGGATATCCGGCTCACAGGCCAGCGCCATTGCGATCATGACTCTCTGGCGCATACCGCCGGAAAGCTCAAAGGGATACTGCTTGATGCGCTTTTCCGGCTCATTGATGCCGACAAGCTCAAGCATCTCAATGGCTCTGTCGCGCACAGCCTTGCCCCTGCGGTCGGTGTGCAGACGGATGGCCTCGGAGAGCTGGCTGCCGATCGTAAAGACCGGGTTCAGGCTCGTCATCGGGTCCTGGAAGACAATCGAGCAGCACTTGCCGCGGAAGCGGCTCATCTGCTTTTCGCTCCACTGGGTCAAGTCCTCGCCCTTATAGAGCACCCTGCCGCTTTTGATTTTGCCGGTCTCGGCCAGAATCTGCATGATGGAGTAGGCCGTGACGGATTTACCCGAGCCGGACTCGCCCACGATGCCAAGAATCTCACCGGGGTTGAGGTTGAAGGAAACGCCGTTGACAGCCTGAACCTCGCCGGAATCGGTAAAGAATGATGTGTGCAGATCCTGCACGCTCAGAAGATATTGTTCACTCATGCCGCTCACCTCTTCAGCTTCGGGTCGAACGCGTCACGAAGACCGTCGCCCAAAAGATTCAGGCTCAAAACGATCAGACAGATCATCAAGGCCGGGAACACCAGCTTGTACGGATAGCTCTGCAGACCCTGCCGCGCGGTATTTGCAAGCGAGCCAAGAGACGGCATCGGCGCGTTGACGCCAAGGCCGATGAAGCTCAGGTAGCTCTCGGTAAAGATCGCCGACGGGATTTGCAGCGCCGTCGAGACGATGATAACAGACAGACAGTTCGGCAGAATGTGCTTGCGGATGATACGGCCGGGCTTTGCGCCGATGGAGCGCGCGGCAAGAATATACTCGTTTTCCTTGATGGAAAGAATCTGGCCGCGGATCAGGCGCGCCATGCCGACCCAGTAAAGAAGGCCGAAGACAATGAACATGGAGGCCATGTTTGTGCCAAGCTTTGCAAGCGTTGAGCCGGTCTTGAACACCAGCACCTCATTTAAAACCGTTGAGAGCAGGATGATGACCAGCATATCGGGCAGAGAATAGATGATATCGACGATTCTCATCATGATAAGGTCTGCGCGCCCGCCGATATAGCCCGACACGCTGCCGTAGATCATGCCGATGATGAGCACGATGATGCTGGCAAAGAAGCCAATGACAAGCGAAATTCTTGTGCCGTAGATCACGCGGATAAAGTAGTCGCGGCACTGCTCGTCTGTGCCAAAAATGTGCGGGAAGCGCGTGCCGCCGTTGTCGATAAACTGCTGCTCGGCCTTGCTGTATGTAAAGGGAGCCAGGTTCTTTGCGCCCTTGTCGCGCTTGCCGTTGACGGAAAGAATCTCGTCATAGCCGTAGGGGACGATCATCGGCGCAACAATGATCGTAATAATCACCGCCACGAGGATCACAATGCTGATCACCGCCAGCGGGTTTTTAAAGAGCTTGCGCATGCCGTCTTTGAAGAAGGACGTGCTCTCGCTCATAACATCCTGCTGCCGCTTTTCCTCGTCGGTCGCCTTTTCAAACTTTGAAAGATCGATCTGTGTGCTCAGAATCTGCTTTTTCGGCGTCTTGTTGGGGTCAAAATTTTCCACGCTGCGTCCTCCCTTCTCAGTCATACTTGATGCGCGGGTCGACGACCTTATACAGAAGGTCGCAGATCACGTTGGCCACGACCATGAGCGTTGCCAGGAAGATGGTCGTTGCCATGATCATGGTGTAGTCGCGGTTGGTGATGGCGCTGACAAACTTGCTGCCAATGCCGCCAACGGTAAAGATCGTCTCAATGACCATCGAGCCTGTGATGATATAGGCGATCTGCGGGCCTGCGTAGGTAATGACCGGAAGCAGGGAGTTGCGCAGAGCGTGCTTGAAGATGATGATCCATCTTGCAACACCCTTGGCCTTTGCCGTGCGGATATAGTCCTGGCTCAGCGCGTCGAGCATGCTGGACTTTGCGAGGCGCGTGATATATGCCATCGGATAGGCCGAAAGCGCGATGACCGGCAGCAGATAGTTGGGGTCATTGACGTCCCAGACCGGAAACCATGCAAGCTTGATGCAGAACACCAGCAGCAGCAGCGTTGCCAGCACAAAGCTCGGGACTGCCGTAAAGAGCGTTGACAAAAAGACGATGATCCGGTCGGGCAGCTTGTTGCGCATCAGCGCCGCAAAGCTTCCGAAAACCGTGCCGCAGACCAGCGCCATGCTGATGGCCATGAGGCCAAGCTTTGCCGAGATCGGGAAGGACTCTTTGATGATGTCCACGATGTCGCGTCCGTTTTTCAGCGACACGCCAAAATCACCATGCAGAATGTTTTTCATATAGAGAACAAACTGCTCGCCGACCGGCTTATCCAGATTGTATCTGGCGTTCAGCGCGTCGATGGTTGCCTGGCTGAGTGCCTTTTCCCGGTTGAACGGGCCACCCGGAATTGCATTCATAAGGAAAAATGTGATAGCGCATATGATCAATACTGTTAAAATCGCAAGTACAATACGTTTTAAAATATATCTGCCCACATTCTTCACTCCCTTCGTGTGTTTTCTTCTTCCGCGCCCGCATGTTCGCGCACGAGCGCATTGTTCTATCCATTATAACGGGCAAATGCTGCCGCGTCAATCTTTATTTCCGCATTTTCCAACTGTTTCTGAACGGACGCTTCCTGTTTTTCCAGAAATCTCAGCAAAAAACCACGCTTTTTCTTTACATTTCTTTATTTCGCCAAATTTCACCTCCCGTTCATTTGTCTTTTGCATGCGGACACTCGGAATTTTCCGTCTCCGCCTGCATATTCTGGTGGATACAGGAGGCGATGCATATGAACCCACAGGGCACTGTTGTGGTGCGCCTTTACACCTCGAGCGCCATGATCCCCATTCAGGGCGCTGTCGTGTCCTTCACCCAAGCACAGCCAAACGGCGAACAGGCGCTTCTGGCCGTCCGCGTGACAAATTTTGACGGGCTGACAGAGCCGGTCATCATCCAGACGCCCCCGTCCGCCAGCAGCACACACTATCCCGGCAGCCCGCAGCCCTACGCCGCCATCAGCATTCTTGCCGGCCGGCGCGGCTTCGACCGCGCCAGCGCCGAGGCCGTGCAGGTCTTTCCGGGCGTTGAGACGGTGCAGGCGCTGCCGCTCATCCCAACGCCCGCGCTCCCCGCGTCCTACGCGCGCACCGAGCGCTTCATCATCCCGCCGCAAACGCTTTCGGAGGTATAGCCATGCCGACATCCGTCCTTCCCTACATTCCCGAAACGCTGCGCGTGCATCTGGGCGCGCCGGAAAGCGCTGCCGCCGATGTTACGGTTTCGTTTCCGGACTACATTAAAAATGTTGTTTCCAGCGAGATCTACCCCACCTGGGAGCCCGCCGCACTGGAGGCAAATACGCTTGCGGTCATCTCCTTTGCCCTCAACCGCTTCTACACGGAGTACTACCGCAGCCGGGGCTATGCTTTTGATATCACGGCCTCGACCGCCATCGACCAGAAATTCATCAACGGACGGAACATCTATGAAAACATCTCGCTTCTTGTCGATGAGATCTTCAACCGCTATCTGCGCCGCCCCGGCTTTGTCGAGCCGCTGGCCGCAAAATTCTGCAATGGCGTCACAAGCACCTGCGATGGGCTCAGCCAGTGGGGCTCGCAGGAGCTGGCTGAAAACGGCGCAGATGCGCAGGAAATTTTGCGCACCTACTATGGCGATGTGGAGCTGGTTCTGGACGCACCCGTGCAGGAGCCTGCCAGCTCCTACCCCGGCGCGCCGCTTCGTGCCGGGAGCGTGGGCGCGGATGTGGCGCTCATCCAGTTCTCGCTCAACCGCATCTCGCAGAATTACCCCGCCATTCCCAAGCTCACCGTCGACGCCATCTTCGGCGCGGCGACGGAGGCCGCCGTGCGCGCGTTCCAGTCGATCTTCGGTCTGACGGTTGACGGCATCGTCGGCTCGGCAACATGGTATCAGATTGTCCTGCTATACGTTGCCGTGCAGCGGCTGACGGAGCTTCAGTCGCTGGGGCAGACCTACGCGCGCTACAACTGGGAGCTTCCCGGCGCGCTCTTGCCGGGCGCGCGCGGAAGCCGGGTCACATTTTTGCAGTACGCGCTTTCCGTTCTGGCGGAGTTTATCCCAACCATTTCCGCGCCGCAGCTGACCGGAAGCTATGACAGCGCGACCGAAACCGCCGTCCGCGCCTTTCAGCGCTACGCGGCGCTTCCTGAGACCGGCTCTGTCGACGAGGTGACCTGGAGCGCCATTTACGCGCAATACGCCGGTATCCACAGCGAAATTCTGACCGACGGCGCACTCTTCCCCGTCACGGCGCAGCCAACCGCAACCGCCGCCGAAGCGCCGCTCAATTATGCCGCGCCGCGCTTTTTGCAGTACCCGGCTGAGGGCTTTACCCCCGGCCAGCAGGATGAGGAGGCAGCAGAATGATTCTGGAACAGGATTTTCAAAACCGCCCCGTACAGAGCCTTCAAACGATGCTTCAAACGCTCTCGCGCGTCTTCCCGGACATTCCGGAGGTTCTGCCGGACGGCGTCTATGGCCGCAGCACACAGGCCGCCGTCTCCGCCTTTCAGGCGCGCGCGGCGCTCCCGGTCACCGGCTTTGCAGACGGTGAGACCTGGAATCAGCTTGTAAGCGCCTTCCTGCGCCATGCGCCGCGCGTTTTGCCGCCCGAACCACTCCAGCCCATCTGGCAGCCCATGCAGACCATCGCGCCGGGTGAAAAGAACCTCCACCTCTATCTCATACAGGCCATGATGCTGGCGCTGGCCGAGGTCTATGAAAATCTCCCCCGCCCGCGCGTGACGGGTCTTTACGACGAGGAAACACGCCTTGCCGTCGCTTCGCATCAGGCGCTCTTTGGCCTTCCGCAGGAGTCTGCCATCGACCAGAGCTTCTGGGCTGCACTTGCAAAGCTCTATACGCTGAGCGCGGGCGACGGCAGACGCTCCCCCGCTCCGGCACGGCCGCTTCTCTGACGCGGGCGCATAAAAAGGAGGCACTCCCGTGCCTCCTTTGCTTTTCTTATTCGACGGTGACGCCGCGCTTTGCAAACTCCGAGACCATGAGCGCAAGGTCGGGCTTGATGTTGATCGGCTCACCGGCAGACTTGATGGCGTTGGCCACGTCCTTGAGGCCATTGCCTGTCACAACGGACACGACCGTATCGTCTTTGCCGAGAAGCCCCAGCTCGCAGGCTTTTTTGACTGCCGCCGTGCCGGTAACGCCAGCAGGCTCACCAAAAACGCCGCAGGTCTTACCAAGAAGCTTCTGCGCGGCCAGAATTTCCTCGTCCGTCACGTTGATGGCAAGGCCGTTGGACTCGCGGATGGCCATGAGCGCCTTGTCTGCGTTACGCGGCACACCGACGGAAATGGAGTCTGCAATCGTGTTTTCCTCCATCGGCTCCCAGGGCTTATCCTCCTGAATCGCGCGGTTGAGGGGGTAGCAGCCCGTGGACTGCGCGGAAATGAGCCGCGGCAGCTTATCGATAAAGCCGATGGCGTAGAGGTCTTTTAAGCCCTTCCACACGCCTGCGATCGTGCAGCCGTCGCCGACGGAGATGGCCAGATAGTCCGGCATCTGCCAGTCGAGCTGCTCGGCAATTTCGAGCGCAACGGTCTTCTTGCCCTCCGACAGATACGGGTTGATGGCCGCGTTGCGGTTATACCAGCCCCACTTGTCGATGGCTTCGGCAGACATTTTAAACGTCTCTTCGTAGTTCCCCTTGACGGAAATGACATTTGCGCCAAAGATCATCAGCTGCGCGACCTTGCCCTTGGGCGCGCGCTCAGGAACGAAGATATAGGTCTTGAAGCCTGCGGCGGCAGCATTGCCCGCCAGAGACGAGGCCGCATTGCCCGTCGACGAGCAGGCGATGATTTTCGCGCCCGCCTCCTGCGCCTTGGCAACGGCCATCGCCGAGGCGCGGTCTTTCAACGACGCAGTCGGGTTCACGCCGTCATCCTTGACCCAGAGCTTTTTGATGCCAAGCTCCTGCGCCAGACGCGGCTCTTCATAAAGCGGCGACCAGCCCACGCGAAGGGGCGTGTCGGGCGTGGTCTCTTCCACCGGAAGAAGCTCGCGGTAGCGCCACATGGTGGGGTTGTTGCGGTTTTTGAGCATATCCTTGGTCAGATGCGCTTTGATATAGTCATAGTCGTAAACGATGTCCAGAATGCCGCCGCAGGCACAGCTGGTCAGATTCGGGACGGCTTCATATTCTTTGCCGCACTTGACACAGCGCGCGCATTTTACATTTTTCAGCATGATGTTCTCCTTATTCACAATTCACAAATGTAGGATTCGTCCTCCGCCCGCCCGGCGGGATTGCCCTCGATGTATTACCAGATCCGAAGATCGTCCTGTTCGTCGCGGATGATGTGGTCATAATAAGAGCGCTTCCAGATTTT
Source organism: uncultured Oscillospiraceae bacterium (assembly GCA_964640905.1). Taxonomy (GTDB): domain Bacteria; phylum Bacillota; class Clostridia; order Oscillospirales; family Oscillospiraceae; genus CAG-170. The sequence continues at coordinate 832 of CAZXIW010000064.1, read as the reverse complement.
TCTTCCCTGCAGTTCGGAGATGAACCTCCGGGCGGAGCAGAGCCCCGCCCCTACCGGTATCTGAAACAAGCGGGGATGGGGCAAGCCCCACCCCCGCAAATCCGGATGTTTCTTTTGTTTTACAGGCTCTTGAGAAGGCCGGTCTCCTCGTTGAAGGCCTCGATGAGCGCGTCGAGCTCCTTGGCCTGTGCGTGGACAGCGTCCCACGTGCCCTTGGTGTCGTACCACTGGGCGTTGAGGTCTTCGACGTCCATGCCCTGCTGCTCGACCCAGGTGTAATACTTGAGGTTGTGGACTCTCTTGCGCTCGGCGTAGGTAAGCTCGAGCATGCTGTCGGTCTTGAGGTTCAGCATATGCAGGTTGTGGTCCAGCTCGGCTGCCTGCTGGGAGTATGCGCCGTACATCTCGTTCAGCTCTTCGACGCGGGACTTGTACATGACAGCAGAGTCGGTCAGAACAGTGACAACGACGTCATCCTCGGTCAGCTCATAGTACTTTGCCATCTTGATGCAGCAAAGGACGTTTGCAATGCCGGAAATGCCCATCCAGGTGAACTTTTCAAGCTGCTCGTCGGTGATACCAAGACCCTTGAGGTATTCCTGGCCTTCCTTGCAGTTGAACAGGCGAAGAAGTCTCTGGCTGTCTTCGTCGTCGATGGCGATGGCCATGTCGGTGTTCTTGACGTTGTGAACCCAGGGGATGTGCTTGTCGCCGATGCCCTCGATGCGGTGGCCGCCGAAGCCGTTATCCAGGATGGTGGGGCACTGCAGAGCCTCGCCCACGGCCAGCTTCAGCTGGGGATAGCGCTCCTTCAGCAGATCACCGGCGGACA
>CAZXIW010000063.1:0-11434 GCA_964640905.1 uncultured Oscillospiraceae bacterium | reverse complement strand
GTCCTCCGTCACCGTGATTACCGCCAAACTCGCAACCGTGGGTATGGTGATGTCCATAGTACCACCTGCCATAGCGATAGCCGTAATGTGGTGGGCAGTTGGCACAATCGCCGCTGCATTTTCCCTTGTGCTTATGAGATTTCTTTTGATCCATGAGACCGGCAATGCCCAGCCCTAATGCAAGGGCAGTAAAGAAGCCGACTTTGGGCGGCTGCTCTGCCGCAGGGCTTGATGGCAGGGTGCTCCTTTTGGCTGTAAAGAGGGTGGCTTTGGGCGGCTGTTCTTCGGCAACCTCAAAGTCATCTTCTTCCTCGTAATCATAGAGTGTGACACGGTTTCGTTTGGCAACTTTATTCAGGACTTCTTCCTCCACAATGCCATCCAGGTCTTCAAGCTGCTCCTGTGTGAAGCGGCATTTGGAAGATTCAAGAAGCAAATTCATTGTGGCGGTATCACAGCAATCGGCCAGGTCATAGATTTCCTCCGGCGTGAATTGGACACCGGCAGCGATCGCCTTCCTGATAAAACGGGAGGCGGCCTTTTCGTCCATAAGCTCCTGTGCCACTTCTGCAACCTCAGAGGATGCGCCGAACGAGGTCAAAGAGGACATTCGGCTGATCTGCGTACTGGTTGACCAGTCGTAGAATTTTTCGTAGTAGGCTTCCCATGTCATAAGCATCACCAATCACTTTGCATGCTCCGGTTGCGCGCGTATGCTTTTCTGATACTGAATTCTGTTATTATATTATAACACAAAAACCCGCTTCCTCCAATGCCTGCGCTCAGCTGTTTATGAAAAAGCTTCAACCGCCCGGCTTTTCAGGCACAAAACCGCCTGCGCTTCGGCGCGCCACGAAATAAGGCTGCCGAGAATCTGAAACGGGCGGCGCAGGATTTAACCGGCTCTTGCGTCTGACCGGGCGCAGACCGGACGCAAACCGGAAAACCGCCGCCACAAAGCGCCCGTTTCCCGCAAAGTTACGCTTGAGAAAGCATCCATCATCTGCTATAATTATCTTGCCTCTGTATGCCCATTGAGGCGGGCTTCGCGGGCGTCGCTGCCTGGACATCGCAGCTTGATAAAATCCAGATTGGTTCGTGCGAACATGGCGCAGCAGCCGAAGCGCCCAGGCGCAAGGCCAATGCAAATACAGGAACATCAAAGGAGCATGAAGATATATGAAATTAGGTATCGTAGGGCTGCCCGGCGTGGGCAAGACAACGCTTTTCAACGCCCTGACCGGCTCGCAGGCCGAGACCGGCGGCTACGGCGGCGCGGGGAAGGCTAACATCGGCCAGGCGCGCGTACCGGACGAGCGGCTCGACTGGCTGGCCGAATTCTATCATCCAAAAAAGTATTCTCCCGCGACCATCGACTTTGTCGACGTTTCCGGCGTCAGCAAGGGCGGCAAAAGCAGCTCCATTCTACAGGGCATCCGCCAGACCGACGCGCTGGTTCACGTGGTGCGCTGCTTTGACAACGACAATCTTTTCACCGACCCGGCCGACGCGCGCGGCGACGCGGAATCGCTCGAGCTGGAGTTGATTCTGGCAGACATGGAGGTCGTTGAGCGGCGGCTTGACAAGGCAAAGAAAAATCTCAAGGGCGGCGACAAGAAGTATAAGCGCGAGGCCGACATGTGCCAGGCGCTGCTCGACCATCTGTCTGAGAGCAAGCCCGCGCGCAGCTTCCCGTTCACCGAGGAGGATCACGATATTTTGCAGGACGGCGGCCTGCTCACCATCAAGCCCGTCATCTACGCCGCCAATCTCGACGAGGACGGCATGGCAGACTATCGCGCCAACAAAAACTACAACGCCCTGTGCGCGCTGGCCGCAGAGCAGGGCGCGGCGGTTCTGCCCGTGGCAGCCAAATTTGAAGAGGACATCATGGACATGGACGAGGAAGAGGCGCAGATGTTCATGGACGAGCTGGGGCTTCATGAGCGGGGGCTCGACCGGCTCATCAAGACCTCCTATGAGCTGCTGGGCTACATCTCCTTCCTGACCGCCGGCGAGGACGACGTCCACGCCTGGACCATCGTCAGAGGCAGCAAAGCGCCCAAGGCCGCCGGTAAGATCCACTCCGACTTTGAGCGCGGCTTCATCCGCGCCGAGGTCATCGCCTTTGAAGACTTCAAGGCCTGCGGCTCGATCGCCAACGCCAAGGCCAAGGGTCTGTTCCGCAGCGAGGGAAAAGAGTACGTCATGAACGACGGCGACGTCGTCAACTTCCTCTTTAACGTCTAAGGCCGTTGGAAAAGCCTCGCTCGGGAAAGCCTCGCAGAGTTCGCGCCCGCAGGCGCGAATCAAATAAAATCAAAAATTTCCGGGGACATGTGCATCGGAAATTTTACTGCTCAGCCCGCGAACGTGAATTTTGGCGGCTTTGCCGCCAAAACTTTGCGCTGTAGCGGGCTGCAAGCTCTTTGTCAAAAAACTCTGAAAGAGTTTTTTGACAGTTTAAGGGCGCGTGCGAAAGCACGCGCCCTTTGGCGTTATCTGCGCTGTTTTTATTTGACAAGCTCGGCTTCCGCGTCCCTGCCAAGTCTTCGGAGCATGGTCTTCTTGACGGCTCTGAAAATATTCTGGTAGCCCGTGCAGCGGCACAGGTGGCCGGAGAGAAGCTTGCGAAGCTCATCGTCCGTGTATTCCACGCCGGCATTCAAAATCTCCGTCGCCGTAAGGATGAAGCCCGGCGTGCAGAAGCCGCACTGGATGGCGGTCTCGTCCAGAAATGCCTGCTGGATATCCGAGATCGAGCCATCCGGATTCATGAGGCCGTCGAGGGTGATGATCTGCTTGCCCTCTGCCCAGACGGCAAGATAGAGGCACGAGTTTACCGCCTCGCCGTCAATCAAAACCGTACACGCGCCGCACTCGCCGACCTCGCAGCCCTTTTTGACCGACGTCAGATGGTACTGGTTGCGGAGCATATCCGTCAGACTTGCGCGCACGTCTACCACCTGCTCGCGCTTTTTGCCGTTGATCGTACATGTTACAAGCTGATACTGCGCCATTACACGTCACCTCCGCAGCGTTTGACCGATTCGATGAGACACCGCTTTGCAAGCTCCACGGCAATGTGCTGCCGGAAGGCCTTGCTTGCGCGCCAGGAGTCTCTGGGGTGGATGTCCGCGAGAACTGCCCTTGCAAAGCCCTCGATGCTTTCCATCGTGACGGGCTTGCCGTGAATGTATTCCTCGGCGCTGGGCGCGCGCATGGGAACAGGCCCTGCCACGCCGTAGGCGATGCGTACACGCTCAAACGTCTTCTTGTCCTCTGAGAGCCTTGCGTTGACCGAGCAGCCCGTGGTCGCAATGTCCATGGCGTTTCGCATGGCGTATTTAATATAAAAGCCCGCCGTGTTTTCATAAGATGCCTTCGGGATGAGAATGCCCGTCTGAATTTCGCCGTCCTCTGCGCGCAGGTCGACCGTGCCGGCTCTGATGTAAAAGTCCTTGATAGGAAGATAGCGCCTGCCGTTTTTGCCCGTCAGCTCGATGATGGCCTCCCAGGCGTGGAGCGTGGAGGCGGAGTCTGCCGAGGTCACGCCGTTGCAGGTGTTGCCGCCGATGGTGCCCATGTTGCGGATCTGGGGGCCGCCGACCATGTCGACCGCCTCGCCAAGAACGTTTATGTATTTTTGAATGATGGGGTCTTTTGTAATATGGGAGAAGGTCGTGAGGCTTCCGATGCGGATGGTCTCGTCTTCCTCCATCGTCACGCCGCGCAGCGCGCTGATTTCATGGATGGAGATCAGCGCCTTTCCCGCGCGCTTTCCCTCGCGCATCTGGACGAGCACGTCCGTGCCGCCCGCGATGATCTGCGCCTCGGGATGCTCCAGACGAAGGCGCACGGCGTCTTCCACACTCTGCGCCACATAGAGCGCTTTCATATCATACATGCTTATTTCCCCTCCTGTTCTGCCCAGTCGTCGTGAATCAGCCCGGCCTTTGCAAATTCCGCGTACAGAACGTGCGGCGTGATGGGCGTCTGGTTGATGGATACGCCCGTTGCCTGCATGATCGCGTTGCGGATGGCAGGCGCGCCGGAGCACGCGGGCGGCTCGCCGAGCGCCTTTGTGCCAAAGGGCGAGGTCGGCTCGGGATTTTCCACAAAGAGCGCCTCAAGGTCGGGGTGGTCCATAAAGGTCGAAAGCTTGTAGTCGAGCAGGTTGTTGTTGAGCGGCTTTCCCGTCTTCTCGTCGAAGAGCAGCTGCTCAGAAAGGCCGTAGCCGATGGCCATCGACATGCCGCCGTGAACCTGCGCCTCGGCAAGGGCGGGGTTAATGAGATTGCCGCAGTCGTGGACGTTGATGAGCCGCAGAAGCTTCACCTTGCACAGCGCAATGTCTACCTCGACCTCTGCAAAGCTGCATCCGAAGGAGTAGGCGTTGTTGCGAATCGTGTAGGTCGACTCAGCCGTAATGTGCTCAGAGTCTGCCGGGTTATACTGCGCCTGCATGGCAAGCTCCTTGAGACTCATGAGAACCTTGCCGTCTCCAATGCGGACGATGTTGCTGTTTTCGATCGTCATATTTTCCGGCATCTGCCGCGTGAGCTTGGCGGCGTAGGCGAGAATTTTCTTCTTCAGAAGCTCGCCTGTCTGCCGGATGGAAAAGCCCGCGACATACGTCTGCCGGGAGGCATACGCGCCAAGGCCGGTGGGCGTAATATCGGTATCCTGGCAGGAGACCACATGGACATCGCGATAGCTCGAAAGGCCAAGAACCTCCGCCGTCATCTGGCTGTAGGCGGTGTCTGCGCCCTGGCCGATCTCGGTCTCGCCGCACTGCATGGTGACCGTGCCGTCGAGGTTCAGCTGCATGCGGTTGGACGATGTTTCCAGCGAAATGGGATAGACCGCCGTATTGTACCAGAAGGCCGCCATGCCGATGCCGCGGCGCAGGTTTCCGGTCTGGTTCTGATATTCTTTGACCTTCTCGTCGTAGCCGATGGCCGCGCGCCCCTTTTCCATGCAGGCGCGGAAGGAATCGTCGTAGTTGACGTTATGGGTGAACGCATCTTCAAAGCCCTTTGGCATGATGAAGCGGTTGCGGTATTCCAGCGGATTCATACCGACAGCCTTTGCGCAGTCTTCGATGTTTGCGTCGTCTGCAAACGAGGCCTGCGGCATGCCGTAGCCGCGCATCGCGCCCGCAACGGGGCGGTTGGTGTAGACGGTGTAGGCGTCGCCCTCAAAGTTTTCGCACGGATAGATCTGCGGGAACGAGCCCATGGCCTTGGCCACGATCGAGTGCCCGTGCGAGGCGTATGCGCCCTGGTTGGAGAAGCATTCGACCTTTCTTGCGGCAAAGCTGCCGTCCGGATGCAGCCAGGAGATGATATGGAAGCGGATGGCGTGGCGCACGCGGTTGGAGACGAAGGTCTCCTCGCGCGAGCAGTCGATGCGCACGCACCGGCCGCCCACCTGCGTCGAGCACCAGGCGCACAGCGGCTCATAGAGCGCATCCTGCTTGTTTCCGAAGCCGCCGCCAATGTATGGCTTGATGATCTGAATGTCCGCCCACGGTCTTCCCAGCGCCTGTCCGACGATACGGCGGATGATATGCGGGATCTGCGTGGAGGAAACGACCGTGATGCGGCCATTTTCCGCGTAGGCAAAGCAGCCGTGGTTTTCGATATGGCAGTGCTGCACGGTGGGCGTGTCATACCAGCCCTCGACCTTGATGAGCCCCGGCTCTTTGACCGCCTCGCTGTAGCTTCCCTTCCGGATGCTCGTGTGCTTGAGGACGTTGCCGGGGTATGCCTCGTGCAACTGCGGCGCGCCCTGCTCCATTGCCTTCTGCGCGTCCAGAACGAACGGCAGCTCGTCATACGTGACCTTCAGCGCGCGCACGCCCTGCATCGCCGCGACCTCGTTTTCCGCGATGACGACTGCGACCTCGTCGCCATAATAGCGCACATGGCGGTTGAGAAGATGGCGGTCTGCCACGTCCTGATGCCCGGGGTCCATCGACCAGGGATGGCCTGCCGTTGGGAAGGGAATGTCCGGCACGTCGAAGCATGTAAGAACCCTTACCACACCCTCGATGGCCTCGGCTGCGCTGGTATCAATGGCTTTGACAAAGCCGTGGGCAATTTCAGAATGCTTGATGCGCACATACAGTGCGTCCGCCGGCATCCGGTCTTCATAATATCTGGTTCGGCCGGTGGCCTTGTCGAAGCCGTCGACGCGAACCTCGCTTTTGCCTACGATGCTCATACTCTGACCTCCAATTTTTTCGCCTGCCGGGCGCGCATCTGCGCCGCCCCGTCTTTTCTCATCCATTTTAGCACAAGCCCCGGAAAAGCGGAAGAGAAAGCATTATCCTTTTTTCGAGATAACGATTTTTTTCGGAATTACCGAAAAAATTCAGTGCTTTCTTGCATAAATGCCGAAAAGCGGGTATACTGAATTGTAAAAAATCACGAAGGAGCTTTCCCATGTCAAACCCCTCCGCGCCAAAGCCTGGCTGCCTTATCATGGCGGCGGGCAATGCCAGCCGCTTTGGAGAAAACAAATTATTCGCGCCCTTCCGGGGAAGGCCGCTTCTGGAGCTGGCGCTGCTGGCCGTGCCGCAGGCGCTGTTTTCCCGCGTGACGGTCGTGAGCCAGTATGACAGAGCGCTTGCGCTTGCGCGCGATTTTGGCTTTGAGGCGGTCTTAAACCCCGCGCCGGAGCTTGGCGTGAGCCGGACGATCTATCTTGGAACTGCCGCCATGCACGATTTCGACGCAATTTTATACATGGTCGCCGATCAGCCGCTTTTAACGTCCAATTCTGTCCACGCCGTTGTCTCACGCTGGCAGGAAGAGCCAAGCTGCATCGTCGGCGCGGCGCATCAGGGCCGCTGCGGCAATCCCTGCATTTTCCCAAAAGAATTTTTCCCGGAGCTGATGCAGCTTTCGGGCGACTGCGGCGGAAAGCGCGTCATCCGCCAGCATGAAGATAAGCTCCGGCTTGTGGAAATTCCGGCGCAGGAGCTTTTTGACTGCGACACACACGAGGCGCTTGAAAGGCTCGATGCGCTTACTTCAAAAAGCTCTTTCAGAGCTTTTTGAAAAAGATTGCAGCCCGCTACAGCGCAAAGTTTTGGCGGCTTTGCCGCCAAAATTCACGTTTGCGGGCTGAGAAGTATTTTTCCGGTCGGCAAAGCCGCCGGATAAAATGAAATTCCATTTGATTCGCGCCTGCGGGCGCGAACGGCTCGAGGCTTTCTGCAAGGCTTTTTTGAAAAATTAAAGCTGCGCGGCAGATTTTCTGCCGCGCAGCTTTTGTACGTTCTCTATTTTCCTGCCTTGAGCTGGCTGCGCTCCTGTCTGGTGTGGAAGAACATCTCCATCACGGGGATAAACAGGCAGCAGATGAGACCTGCCGTAAAGCCGCCGTTATACAGAAGGAAGCCGCCGTGCGTAAACGGTACGCTTGTGACAAGGCCATAGTGGAGCATCGCAAAGACGATACCCGCCAGCCAGCCGTAGCTTCCTGCCACGGGGCTGAGGCCGTTTGCAAAGCAGACGCCAATGACGATGGCCTGGGCGTTGATGGCGGTTGTAAAGTCTGTGCCAAGTGCGCCGCAGATGGCCTTCGTCAAAAACGACGAGGCAACATAGCCCACCATGATCGGCCAGACGTTTGCCGGGTGGCTGCCCTTGAAGCAGCAGCAGACCATGCAGAGCACACAGCCGAGCGTGGCCGCGTTCCACTTTGCGCCCACCAGGTTATAGTAGAGCACGATGAAAAGGCCGTAGACGGCAAAGTTCATGATGCCCGTCTCCACGCCGTATTTCGCGCCAAAGTCCACGCCCGCGCCGGTATCCTTCAAAAGCTCGCCGTAGCGCTTGAGACTTCCGCCCATGGCAAGGCTCAGCGCAAAGGCCAGCACGAAAATCGTAATGCAGAAAATGTTGCAGACCGACCAGAAGCCGTCTCCTGCGCCGACGCCAACGCCATCGGGAAGCGTTCCGCCCAGCACCCGGTAGAGCACCGCGCGCAGGAAAAATGCAATGAGACCCATCGGCACGGCCGCCGAGTAGAGGTCATAGCCCTTGTGAACCTTCGGGCTGTGCGCCAGACCGGCCGGCAGAATCAGCCCCACAAGACATGCCACCAGCAGCGCCAGCACGACGCCCAGAAGCGTAATGCCGTGCGCCTCGCCGCCGGGATAGCGGACGAGAAGGTCGGTGATGAGCGGCGCAACACCCGTTGAGAAGAGCATCGCGTTACCCTGCGTGGCGGGGTTGACCCTGCGCACGAGGCTGAAGATCACAACGCCTGCAAAGCAGAACCAGATGTTGAGAACCGTAATGCCCCAGAAGCAGAAGCCCGCCGTCAGAAAATACGCCAGCACGGACACGCCGTCCGGCTTGCTGCCGGGAAGCGAATAGATCGCCGCGCAGACGGCGCAGACGAGCGCCACGTTCAAAAACGTTCCGGCAAAGCCGCCGCAGGCCGGGTCAAAGTAGCTGTTGGCCGACTGATACGGCAGCGTGCAGAGCCGAAGCAGGCCATCTGCCATCTGCGCGCGATCCGGCATGATGAACGCCGCGACCAGACATGCCAGCGCAAACAGCCAGAAGAACAGCCGCAGCGCCTGCTCAGGTTGTTTCAGTTTTTCTTTCATACAAATTTCCTCCCCCTGCCGGGCGGCGGGCGCACATCCCCTCCGCCCGCTGGAAACACTGCCGCCGGAACAAAGCGCCCCGGCGGCAGAATTTTCATAAAATATTACAGCGTGCGCTCTGCGGCCTCAACCACGTGGCCGATCAGCACAGACGTTGTGACCGAGCCAACGCCACCGGGAACCGGCGTAATTGCGCCAACGATCGGCTCAACCTCGGAGAACACGGCGTCGCCCGCGATAGCGCCCTTGCCGCCCTTGGCATTGACCTTCTCGGGGTCCCAGTTGATGGAGACGTCGATGACGACCTGATTCTCAGAGACATAGTCCTTGGTCAGGCTGTTGAGAACGCCGGCGGCGGAGACAAGGATGTCTGCCTTGCGCGCGATGCCCGCTACGTCCACGGTCTTGGTGTGGCACATGGTAACGGTTGCGTTCTTTGCCATGAGCATCATGGCCGCGGGCTTACCCACGACGAGCGAACGGCCGATGACAACGGCGTTCTTGCCCTTGCAGTCGATGCCGTAGTAGTCGAGAATTTCCATGCAGGCCTGCGGTGTGCAGGGCGCGAAGCCCAGCTTCTTGCCGGTAAAGACACCGGCGTTGGAGAGGTCGGTCATGCAGTCGACGTCCTTGGCAGCAGCCAGACGGTTGCAGATCTCGTCCTGGTCGGCCTTGAGATGCTTGGGAAGCGGACGGAACATCAGGCAGCCATGGATGGAATCGTCGGCATTGATGGCCTCGATCTGCGCGATGAGGTCTTCCTTGGAGACATCCTCGGGCAGAACGAACTTCTGAACCTCCACGCCAATCAGCTCTGCGCGGGCCGTTGCGCCCTTTTCATAGGAGAGGTCGGAGGGGTTCTCACCGCAGCGGACGATGGCCAGCTTGGGGCTGACGCCCTTTTCCTTCAAAGCCGCGACACGCGCCTGAAGCTTTTCGTTCATCGCAGCGGTAACTTCTTTACCAAGCAGTAATTTTGCCATGTTTCTTTCTCCTTCTTATTTAAAGAATCCGGCCTTGACGGTCTCGAAGATCTCGTCGGCGAGCTTTCCGTAGGTGTCCAGCATGCCAAGGCACTTTGCGTTCATTTCCTCCGCGACCGCGCGGTTCTGGAGGGTCTTGGTGTTGATGAAGACGTTGAGCGAGGCCGCCTGCAGCGCGGACTTCACGATCACAGCGCCGCAGCCTGCGTCGGAGACAGCAAGGCGCGAGCCCTTGTCGGCGAAGACCTTGATCGCATCGAGGGACTTGCAGCAAAGCTCCATGATGTGCATCGGGACCTGGCAGGCCGTGATGGTGGCCTTCTCCATGATCTCGGCACGGTTGGGGTCATCCTTGGGGATGCCGTAGGCCTTGGACAGGGGGATAAAGCCCTCTGCATCAGCCGGGACCTGATCGAGCAGCTCCTTCTGAAGCTCGTCGCAGGTCTTCTTGAGCGCGATGATCTCCGCTTCCACGTCTGCGTATTTCTTCTTGCCGACGGTCAGCGAGCCGACCATGTTGCCAAGCGCCGTGCCAAGCGCCGCGACCAGCGCAGACGCGCCGCCGCCGCCGGGGGCGGGCTCAGAGGAGGCCAGAACCTCAACAAACTCACGGCAGGATTTCATTGTATAATCCATAGCGTAACTCCTTCGTTTGATAAAAGGAGGCGGCGGATGACCGCCGCCTCCCGGTTGGGTTTCCTGAATATTTTAGAACAGGCCGGAGACCTTGCCAGTCTCGGTGTCGACGTCGACGCGGCGGTATGCCGGGTCAGCAGCCGTGCCGGGCATCATGGAGATGGTGCCTGCCATCGGGCAGAGGAACTTCGCGCCACCGTATTCGAGAATGTCGCGAACCGCCAGACGCCAGCCGGTGGGCTCGCCCTTCTTGGTGGGATCGTCGGACAGCGACAGGTGGGTCTTGACCATCATCGTGCAGTAATCCTTGTACTTCGGGTCGGACTCGAAGCGCTCAGCCTTCTGAACTGCGAGCGGTGCCCAGTCGACGCCGTCTGCGCCGTAGACTTCCTTCGCGATCAGCTCAACGCGCTGACGAAGCGGCATGTCGAGGTCGTACAGGAACTTGATGTTGACGGGATCTTCGCAGGCCTCAACAACAGTCTGAGCCAGCTCGATTGCGCCTTCGCCGCCGAAGCGCCAGTGGTTGGACTCAGCGCAGCGGACACCCTGCTCGGCGCAGAGCTTCTTGAGAAGCGCGATTTCTGCGTCGGTATCGGTGTAGAAGCGGTTGATGCAGACGACCGGGTTGATGCCGGACTTCTTGATGGTGCGGACATGGTGGAACAGGTTGCACGTGCCCTTTTCAAGCAGCTCGAGGTTCTCCTCGGTGTACTCCTTGGCGAGCGGTGCGCCCGGGGTGACCTTCGGGCCGCCGCCATGCATCTTGAGGGCGCGGACGGTCGCGACCAGAACGGAGACGTTCGGGGTCAGGCCGGAAAGACGGGTCTTGACGTTCCAGAACTTTTCAAAGCCGATATCAGCAGCGAAGCCGGACTCAGTGACATGATAGTCGAACAGCTTCAGAGCCAGACGGTCAGCGATAACGGAGGACTGGCCGATGGCGATGTTGGCGAACGGGCCTGCATGGATCAGGACCGGCTGATGCTCGACGGAGTAGCACATGGTGGGGTTGATGGTGTTGCGCATCCAGGCAGTCATTGCGCCGGCAACCTCGAGGTCTTCGCAGGTGACGGGCTCGCCGCTTCTGGAGTAAGCAACAACGATCTTGCCGATACGCTCGCGCAGATCCTTCAGGTCGCGGGCAACAGCCAGGATGGCCATCAGCTCAGAGCCGACAGCGATG
>CAZXIW010000062.1:0-11445 GCA_964640905.1 uncultured Oscillospiraceae bacterium | reverse complement strand
GGGGATTGACAGTCTCTGCGGCGGCGCAGAGCGCCGTTATGCTCTGGCGCAAGCCAGAGAGCTTGTTTATTGTTGACCTTAGAAGGTCAACAGGAAAATGCCCTTTTCTTTCTTTCTTTCTTTCTGGATGGTCTTGTTAAAAAGGCTGTTGGTGATCACGCGTACATAGTTTTTCAGACCTGCCCAGCTGACAAAGTTGCCCTTTTTATCCGTGTACGAAAACGATAAAAAGATCGTCTTTAAAAACGGCCAGAACGTAAACGCACTGAACAGCGCCAGACTGGGAAGGAGGAGCAGATACGGAGTAAGCGGTGTCTTTCGCCGCTGTGACAATGTGGATGCTTCCTGTTTGTTTTGTGCCATAGCCATCGCCCTTCATTTTCTGATTTCTTAATGTTTGTGCCTCTAATGATGTACGTTGTTATGGTTTAGTATATAATAAACGTTCGTAAAAAGTCAACATGCGATATATCATTGTGAACGTTTAGTTTTCTTTTTTGTTCGTTTACCCAAAAGCAATCCGGAGAAATCGGCAAAATATACAATGGAAATTTTTCTGAAAAAATTGTATAATATAAAGATATGAAGAAATGTATCAGGAGGCGAGGCCATGCTTGCGCAAGAACGGCAGCAGATTATCATGGATATGCTTGCAGTCAATCGTTCCGTTAAAACCTCTGAGATCGTAGAGCGGTTTCAGATTTCAACGCTGACAGCCCGGCGGGATCTGGACGTTTTGGAAAAGCGTAAGCTGGTTCGCCGTGTATATGGCGGCGCGGTTTTGAGTGCAGGCTCTGCCGCAGCTTTCTGCGACTCTGCGCCGGTGCTTCTGCGGGAGGCAGAAAAGGACTCTGAAAACCGATACAGGGCGATTGCCCGGCTGGCAGCGTCGATGGTGGAGGAGCATGACATTCTTTTTCTGGGCAACGGGCAGCTTGTTGGTCAGATCGCCCGTAATCTGCATCATTTTTCCCATCTGACGATTATCACAAGCTCCCTTCTGGTCGTCAATGAAATGGCGGGCACAAGCAACAATCTGATCGTTTTGGGTGGCATGCTTGGCCCGGACGAGCCGAGCATCCACGGCGATACGGCGGTGCAGATGCTGCGCGGCTACTGCGCAGACAAGGCCTTTATTTCCTGCGTGGGTGTCTGCGCCGATTTTGGCGTGACCAGCGACTTTTCGCCCACGGCGCTGATTGGCCGCGTCATGGTCGAGCAGGCAGCGCACCCCATGCTGGTCTGCACCAGCAGCAAATGCGGCTTTCATACATTAAATGTTGTCTGCCCGGTTTCCCGTCTGGATGCGATCATTACAGACGACGGAATCGACCCGGTGCAGCGCGAGGCGCTGACAGATGCCGGTACAACGGTATATGTTACGCCGAAGCAGGGCAGGCACACCTGCGAGCAGGCGGCAGGGGCAGAGGAAGCTGCATCATCATAAGCCATAACCCAAAAGGAAATCCCGCGAAATCAGGCGATTTCGCGGGATGCTATCTTTATGTTGCGAGGCTGTTGTGATCTCTGCCGCTGACATACTCCCTGGGAGTCAGGCCGGTCTGCGCTTTGAAGGTACGATAGAAATAGTTGAGGTTATTGTAGCCGACCTTTGCTGCGGCTTCCTTCACCGCAATACCCTTTGCCAGCAGCTGCTTGGCCTTTTCGATGCGGATACCATTATAATAAGAGCTGAAGTTTGTGTTCAGGTGCTGCTTAAACAGACGCGCGACATTGCTTTCGCTTGTGGCAAGCGCCCCGGCGCAGTCAGAGAGCTTCAATTCCTCGGCATGGTGCAGGTTGATAAACTCCAGAAGCTGGTTGACCATGGGGTTGTCAGAATAACGGTAACCCAGCACCCGCTCCATCGTCTCGCAGAACTGTTCATAAACAATTGGTTTGAGGAGAAAATCTGCCGCATGCAGGCGAAGCGCCTTCTGGATATAGGAAAATGAATCGTAGGCCGTTACAATGATGCATGTCAGCTCACGCTGGTATTCGCGCTGCAAAATTTCCATGACCTGCAAGCCGTTATAAACCGGCATCTCGATATCCAGAAATACGATATCCGGCTGCAAGCGCAGCACCTCGCGTACCGTTTCATCGCCGCGCATGGTCTCGCCGATAATTTCCAGCGGAAGATTGTGTTTTTCAATAAAATAACGGATGATTTCGCTTGATGCATGCTCATCGTCCGCCAAGAGAACCCGTTTCATCCGGCTGTCTCCTTTCTCTGGGAATGGTTAATGTTACGGTCGTTCCGGCTTTACCGGATACTACGTGATAACGGCACTGCCTGCCGTACAGAACGTCGAGCTTGCGCATGACCATGGCCGTGCCGTGCGGGGCATTGCCGTTTGCGGCAAGCGTGCGAAGCTGAACGAGCATAGCTTCGTCCATACCGCCGCCATTATCACGAACGGTGAAGGTCAGCTCAGTCTCGCTGGCGTGTACCATAATTTCAACCTGCATATCCTGCGCAGAGCCGGAAAAGGCGTGCTTGAAGCAGTTTTCCACGATCGGCTGCAAAAAGTTCAGAGGAATCATTTCACCGAGCAGCGCATCATCCACACAGTAGGTGACTGTCAGGCGCTCAGCAAAGCGCATTTTTTGCAGAGCAGTGTAGTTTTTCAGATAGTCCAGCTCTTTTTTGAGGGTTGTAAAATAGCTGTTCGTGCGCAGCGTATATTGCAGCATCTGTGACAGGTGGCCGATGGCGCTGTAGGTTTGTTCGGCTTCCTCACGGATGGCGGTGCTCATGATCATATTCAGGGTATTGAAGAGAAAGTGCTGGTTGATCTGTAAATTGGCTGCCTGCGACTGGCTGGTGCGTAGGGAGCTTTGCAGCACGGCCTCGCGCTGCTGGCGGTCAAAGAGTGCCTGGCGGCTGCTTTCCAGATCGTCCTCCACCAATAAGTGCTGATACATTTCGCCGATCCGCTCGGCAAGCTGCCCCATTATCCGCAAGATGCCGGTTACGGTGCTGTGGGGAACATTATAGGGAAGCTCCTTTGCCGCTTTCATGGAGGGCGCAGTCCGCACATGCCCGGCACGGAGAACGCCGATGGGCTGTGCGTTGCAGACAATGGTCTGCACATAGACAGACATCCCATACGGACAGACAAATGCAGAGGGCTCTGCATAGTGCGGAGACTGGTAGACATCCTTCTGCCGATAAAGCGGGCATGCCTGCTCATCGCGTTCGATCTCGCAGCAGCTGCGGCAGAAGGCCGGATAGGCACTGTTGCGGTAGAAGCAGACACCCTGCATATCGCTGATGGAAATCGGAAGCAGCAGAGGTGTGAGCATTTCACTGTCCAGCAGCGCGACTGCCCGCCGCAGCAGTGCGCCGGAGGATGCCAGCGCCTTTCCGTCCGGCACTTTTTCGGCATGCACGGGAATATTTGCCGTAACGCGCGCCGGAACGGAGACGAGCAGCTTAACAATGTCGGTATCCCCGTCGTTGATGGCCTCATGAGAGGTTCCGGCAGAAATATGATACATTGTGCCGGGCTCAAGCGGCTGTTCAACGCCGCCGAGCTTTTGCCGCCCGTGGCCGCTGATGATATAAATAAACTGCTCATCCCCGCTATGGATATGGCGCGGCTGAACACTGCCTGCGTCCATCCGGCTCAGACCGATGTGCATGCTGTCACGTGAGCCTTCTTCCGGTTCGTAGAGCCAGTCGATACTGCCCCAGTCGAGCTCTTGCCGTTTTTCCATGGATAAGCCTCCTGTCTTTTTTCTCATTTTAGCGCATTTTTA
Source organism: uncultured Oscillospiraceae bacterium (assembly GCA_964640905.1). Taxonomy (GTDB): domain Bacteria; phylum Bacillota; class Clostridia; order Oscillospirales; family Oscillospiraceae; genus CAG-170. The sequence continues at coordinate 7,680 of CAZXIW010000062.1, read as the reverse complement.
CGGAAAACGCAAACAGCGGCATGGATTCCCATGCCGCTGTTTGAGGAAAGAATTCGAGGAAATAAGGAGAGAGAATTATGTTGTTATTTGTTGATCCACTTGTCGGCGAACATGGGATACTGCTCGGCCTTTGCGATAACAGCGGCTTTGACATCGGCAAGAACGGCTGGATCGTCTGCGTGCTTGAGCGCTCTGGCAAGAAGCTGTGCGGTTTGGCGCATATCCTCCTCGCCGAAGCCTCTTGTTGTAAGCGCCGGGCTGCCGATTCGGATGCCGCTTGCAAGGTTTGCAGGCAGGGGATCGAACGGAATCATGTTCTTGTTGGTGACGATATTGACTGAGTGCAGAACATCTTCTGCCATGCGGCCGTTTTCGATCAGGCTGCGGACGTCGACAAGAACCAGATGTGTTTCCGTTCCGCCGGAGACGAGGCGAAGCCCGCATTTTTTAAGCTCATCGGCCAGCGCGACGGCGTTCTTTGCAACGGCCTGCTGATAGGCTCTGTAGGCAGGGCTCAGGCACTCTTTGAAAAGCACTGCGCGGGAGGCGATCATATCCATCTTTGGCGCGCCCTGCATGCCGGGGAAAACAGCCGCGTCAATTTTCTTGCCAAGCGCCTCCTTGCACATGATAATGCCGCAGCCGCGCGGGCCTCGGAAGGTTTTGTGTGTAGAGGTCGTGACAACATCGCAGTAGGGCACGGGAGAGGGAATTACGCCGCCTGCGATCAGACCGACCGGGTGGGCAATGTCCGCCATCAGATATGCGCCGACTTCCTTCGCGATTTCGCCGAAGCGCCTGTAGTCGACCAGGCGCGGATACGAAGAGGTGCCGCAGATGATCAGCTTCGGCCGGTGCTCTTTGGCAAGGCGCTCGACCTGCTCCATGTCAATGGTTTCCGTCTCGGGATTGAGACCATACTGCACGACGTTATACATTTTTCCGCTGTAGTGGAACTTTGCGCCGTGGCTCAGATGGCCACCCTGGTTGAGCTCCATGGAGAGAATGGTGTCGCCCGGCTGAAGAAGCGCGCGCAGTACGGCGATGTTTGCAAGCGTCGAGCTCATGCTCTGAATGTTGACATACTCACAGCCGAATACCTGTTTGCAGCGATCAATTGCAATATGCTCGATCTGGTCTGCCAGCTCACAGCCGCCGGCGAAGCGCCGCCCGGGATAGCCCTCGGCGTTTTTGTTTGCCCAGACTGTGCCCTCCATGCCGACGGACAGCGGCGATGCATAGTTTTCCGAAGCGATCAGGCACAGCGTATGCAGCTGGCGCTGCTCTTCCTCGGTGGTAAGATTTGCGATTTCGGGGTCGAATTTTTTGATCAGTTCAAAACTGCCGTCCATATACATTTTCGAGTTCCTCCTGATTTTTTACTGGATGGATTAAGGATAAATCAAAGCATTTCGATAATCTAGGAACAATTCCATCGCTTTTTTCTCTTAATCCGTCAATCCTCCCTTGCAGTTGCTTCCGGGTCAAGCTCGCCTTCCGTGCGGGCGACCCAGGCGGCAGTTGCAAGGTCGCCGATGATATTCATGGAGGTACGCGGCATGTCGATCAGCTTGTCGACACCGGCGACGATTGCAACGCCTTCCAGCGGCATGCCAACCGAGGACAGCACGACAGAGATCATAATAATGCTTGCACCGGCAACACCGGCAGTTCCGATAGAGGCCAGAACGGCTGTCAGAATAATGGTCAGCTGCTCGGTGATCGTCAGATCAATTCCAAACAGATGCGCAACAAAAATTGCTGTAACGCCCTGATATAGAGCGCTTCCGTCCATGTTGACCGTTGCGCCGAGCGGCAGAACAAAGCTGCGGATCGGACGGGAAACGCCAAGCTCCTTGCCAGCCTGGAGCGTGTAGGGGAGCGTTGCGTTGGAAGAGCAGGTCGAGAAGGAGAACACGATCGGTTCCCAGATTTTTTTGATGAAGGAGATCGGATTGTCCTTGACCATAAAGCGGATTGCCGGGAAATAGACCAGCAGAATGTGGCAGGCAAAGCCTGCATAGACAACGAGCACAAAGCTCAAAAGCGGCATCAGAACATCCAGACCGTTGGTTGCCAGAACCGGGCAGATGAGCGCGAACACGCCAACCGGGGTGAACTTCATGATTGCATTGGTGATGGTGAGCATCAGATCATTGAGCGAGCGAAGGACAGTCTCAACAGGCTTTGCCTTTTCGCCGAGAATCGTGATGCCGGCGCCGAAGACAAGCGCGACAAAAATGATTTGCAGCGTGTTGCCCTCTCCCAGCGCCGCAAAGGGATTGGAGGGGACAATGTTGATGATGGTATCAATGATCGACGGAGATTCAGAGGCCGTAACGGCTACGTCAGAAGCCAGATTCAGACCTGTGCCGACGTTGGTAATGTTGGCAAGCACAACGCCGATGGTGATGGCAAACGTTGTTGTAACCATGAAGAATGCGAGGGTTTTGCCACCGATCCGCCCGAATTTCTTGATGTCACCAAGCTCGCATGCGCCGACGGCAATGGAGCAGAAGACCAGGGGAATGATGACCATTTTGATGGCGTTGAGGTAAAGCGTGCCAAAGGGTTTGATCCACTTCGTTGCAATATCGGGCGCACCCTGCAACAGGATACCGGCGACAATGCCGAGTGCAAGCGCAAGCAGCACCAAAGCGGAAAAGCTGATTTGTTTCTTCTCTTTCATGTGTTTTCCTCCCACTGTGTTGATTCAGATTGAACTCTGTTATTCTATAATAAATGATTCCGTCTGTCAGTTCATTGAACAAAGCGGCATAATCTTTGCACAAATCACCAATCTGCGCGGATGAAACCCTGCCCTGTAGGGCGATGTTGCACAAGAAGCCCGGCGCTCAGAGCCGGGCAGGAAGCCATATATGGAAGAAGATTGCAGAAAATGATTGTGAGCGGCAGCAACGAAGGCGGCCATTGGGGTGAGAAAATGCTGCATCTGTATTTGCAATGCTTTTTGCATGGCAAAACAAAACCACATTGCAAACCAGCGAGGTGTTTGCAATGTGGAACGAAGAAAGACCTTTGCAAAAGAACAAAAACACAAACCGGCGCAGCGTTTGTGTTTTGGAGAGGAGGAGCGACGGAGCACACGAGAGGTGACTTTTCATGTGAAGCATAAAAAAGTCGTCGCGAACTTGCGAAGTCCGCGACGACGTGGTACGCCCGACACGATTCGAACGTGCGACCTACAGAGTCGGAGTCTGTCACTCTATCCAGCTGAGCTACGGGCGCAGAGCAGCGCCTGCTTCAGGCGCGGAGCTATTATAGCAAATTTTTGAGGGCTTGTAAAGCGGAAGCTTGTCGAAAAGCCGGATTTTCTTTTGCGCTGCCGCAGAAGCGGGGCGGCTGTTTTTGGGGGAAGCGGGCGCTTTCACGCAGAGCGTCCGGGCGGCAGTACATGCGCGGCAGACAAAAGCATATAATATTTGCGCAGTTTATGCGCATCTTTTGCGGCAAAGGTTGCAATTTGGCGGATGATGTGGTATTTTTGTTCGTGAAATAATTTTAAAGTGAGGTGGAGGCTACGAAGCGGTTATTTGCGGCGGTGCTGGCGCTGGTATGTGCGCTGGCGCTGTGTGCGCCGGCCGGCGCGGCAGACACAACGACGATCACCGACATGAAGACAGACTGTCTGGTAGACGCGGGCGGCGGCTGCCTGATCACGCAGACCGTCACGGTCGACATTGCAGGCACGGAGCAGACGATCGAGCTTCCGCTGGCCGCAGGGGCAAAGGGAATCAGCGTGGCCGGATACAAGTATAAAAAGACAACGAGCGACGGCTATACGGTTCTGGTGCTTTCGTCCAACGGCGGCTTTTCCGGAAGCCGAACCTTTACCATCAATTATACGGTCTCAGGGCTTGTGAGCGAGCAGGACGGGGTGCAGACGCTCCAGCTGCCGCTGCTTTGCCCGAAGTGGAGCTGGGCGATTGAAAACTATCAGTTTACCATCTCCATGCCCGCCGCCTTTGAGGCGTACCCGGCCTTTGTCAGCGGCTACTATGGCGATGTGATCGAGGATTATATGGACTATACCGTCCATGACGCGCTCATCAGCGGCACCATGCGCACAGCGCTGCGCGACCATGAGTCGCTGCGGATGACGCTCGGTCTGGAGGAAGGGTATTTCAGCGGCCGCTATGCAAGCTGGTCGGCCGGATGGACCGAGACGGTGGTGGTGCTGGCGCTGAGCGTGCTGGCGCTGGTGTACTGGCTGTTGACGCTCCGCTCCGCGCGTGTGCGCGCGCAGAGCCGCACAACGCCGCCGGACGCGGCGCTGCCGTGTGATCTGCCGTATCTGCTGGCGGGCGGAAAGCCGGACTTTAAAATGCTGGTCTGCCACTGGGCGGCGCTTGGCTACCTGACCATCGAGATGGATGAAAAGGGGCATGTGCTTTTGCACCGGCAGGTCACGATGGGAAACGAGCGAAAAAAACTGGAAGGCAAGATCTTTGCCGCCCTCTTTGCCCGTGGCGATGTCTGCGACGGGGCGAGCCTTGCCTTCAAGCAGACCGCGCAGAACGCCATGCGCGCCATCCGCCGCTATTGGGACAGGCGGCTCTATCAGAAAAACAGCGGCAATGCCAGAATCATGCGCGGGCTTTGCGCGGTGGCGATGAGCGTGGCGGTGCTGTCGATGATGAGCCAGATCCTTCCTGCCATGCCGGCAAGGCCGCTGTGCCTTGCGCTGTGCATGCTGGCGGGCGCTGGGCTGAGCGTGCTGATCTCCCGTTTTCTGGCGGCCTATTATCTGGGGAATGTGCCGGTTTTGGTGCTGGCGGCGCTGGCCGCGCTGGGGCTGCTGCTTGGCGCAAACAGCGCGGGCGCTGCGCTGCCGATGGTGGCGGCGGTTGCAATCAGTGCGCTGGGCGGGGTTTTGACGCTCCATGGCGGCAAACGCACAGCCTCCGGCGCGCAGGTCATCGCGCAGAGCCTGGCCTTCCGGCGCGGGCTTGAGAAGATGAGCGAACGCCATGCGCAGGCGCTTCTGGCAAGAGACGGGCAGAGCTTTTATAAGCTCCTTCCATATGCCGAGGCCATGGGCATGGGCGCGGACTTCGCGCGAAGGCTTGCCTCGACGGAGCTTGAGCCCTGCGAGTGGTATATCCAGCGCATGCCCGCGGCAAGAACCGCCGCAGAGTTTTACGCGCAGCTTCGCCCGGCGATGGAGATGCTGGAGCTTTCCATCCGGAAATAAGAAAGACGCAGCTGGCGCAATAAAAGATGATAAAAGCGGAGAAGGAACAATCCTTCTCCGCTTTTGTACAGAGCAGGAGGATAAAAGGCTTGAAAGCTGGAAAATGGTGTGATACTATAATCATGCCACACAAATTTTATATTTTCTACGTTAACAGCGTGCGTTTTTCATTGGCAAAAATGCAGGCTCTGCTTTTCGTGCGCTTATGACGTAGGGATAAATTTGTGTGGCAACAAATGGAGCTATGCGTTTTTCGGTGTGTAGCTTCGTTTGGGGCTGCACACTTTTTATTTTCAGGAGGGAATGGAAATGGAGGGAATTGTCCATCAGGCGAAGGGCGCTTTTTACCGCCTGCACGGCATCTTTGGAATCACGCATAAGGGCGTGATGCTTTTTACGGAAAACGAGCTTATCATTACAGGAAAGAAAACCGTGGAAGCAGGCCGCTTTTCAAAAGCAGAAGCAAAGGATGTTTTGCAGTATGCGGAAATTGAAAATATGACCTGTACCTTCGGGGATGAAAAAATAGACTACCGCTTCCAGATCATGACCAAAGGCGGGCAGAAATGCGTTTTGATTCTTGCTGCGCCGCTGGATTCTGCATTGCGCGCGTTTTTGGGCGAAAAAACGACCTATTATAAAAATCCGCTGGAAAGAGAACTGGGGCTCACAACGAAATCGGAGTCTGAGATCTTTGCGCTTATGTCTGCAAAGCATATTTCCGGGCTTCCGGTTGCAGAGGGCGTTCCTGTAAAGATCGCGGCAAATCGGGAGCGGATTCTTTTTGTCCATAATTCTCAGGAGATGTCACTGAGCGCGGAGAAGATTCAGGATGTTTCAATCAAGACCGATGCGGAAATTCAGTCCTCCTACGTAAGCAGCATCGGCAATGCACTTCTGGGCGCGCACTTTTTTGGTGCGGCCGGTGCGGTGATCGGCGGGCAGGCAAGAGAAAAGCGGACGATCATTGAGACACACTTTCTGGTAGTCGCCTACCTGAAACAGGGCGAGCCGGCATATCTTTCCTTCCAGATCGAGAATCTACAGTGCGCAAATGCGATCTGCGCATTTTTTAACAGCAAAGCCACGCCGCTGCCGCAGCGGATGGAGCTTTGAGCGAGGCCGCGGGAAAAACAAAAATGGGGAGCGAAAATTCGCTCCCCATTTTTTAAGAGATTATTCCTGAACGCTGAACTGGTCTTTGCCAACGCCGCAGAGCTCGCATTCAAAGTCATCGGGAAGCTCGTCCCATTTGACGCCGGTCTCTTCCTCGTCGTAGACCCAGCCGCAGACATCACAGACGTATTTCATATGACAGTCCTCCTCGTTCGGGGTGATGCGTTTTTTAAATTACTTGAAGTAGCGGTCGTGCAGGCCCTTCTCGTCCTCGCAAGCTTCATATCCCGCGCTTCGGCGCAAGCGCCAAAGCTTAGTCATTTCGCTGCTCGTCCTCTCCAAAGCAAACCCACTTCGTTGGGCTTTGCTTTGGTTTTAATTACTTGAAGTAGCGATCGTGCAGGCCTTTGAGAGCCTTGCCGTGACGAGCCTCGTCGCGGGCCATCTGTCTCGCCGACGGGCAGGCCGCTTCGCGTCCTATGGGTAATTGCCTGCGGCGCAAGGCTTTCCCCTCCTTCTCCATTCTAAACGATGCCACATCCAAAAGCAAGAGATTTCGGAAAAGTGCCACTTAAATATCCACTTTAGGAGGCACACCATGGCTAAGATGAATGACACAGGCGTTTACCAACTGGCAAATAAGAATTGGGCGTTCCGCTACACCATCACGGTGGATGGTCGAAAGAAGGATGTCCGCAAGGCAAAGGACGAATTCGGCAATCCTATCAAGACAAAGACGGAGGCAATCAGGGCCAGAAACAAGGCAATCGAGCGGGAGCGGGAGGGCAAGAAGCCCGCCCCAAAAGTGAGAAGGACTGTCAAGGAAGTGTATGCGGAATACTGCGACAACGGCAGACAGGACAGAGCCTATCGAACCAAACAGAAGCAGGATAGTCTTTGGGAGAACCACTTGAAGGGACGGTTCGGCAAGCGGTTCGTGGATGAAATCAGCACAGCGGAGGTCAACGACTATCTTTCTGAACTCTATTATGTGGAGGGCTTTTCCTATCAATACACGGGAAGTTTCTTGAAGATGTTCTATCTGATTTTTGGGCAAGCCTATTCCCGCAACTATCTGGATGTGGACATCTACAACAAACTATGTGTGAATAAGGACAGCAGAATCAAGATGCCCAAAATCAAGGCGGAGGATGATACCGATATTGTAGCGTTCAGCCGTGAGGAACTTTCCCTTCTGGATGACTACTTCAAGGGAACCAATGCGGAAACGGCTTACCTATTGGGTCGGTATTGTGGTCTGCGGATCAATGAAGCCTTTGGTCTGAAATGGTCGAATGTGGATTTGGAAAACGGCACGATAACCATTGACAGGCAGATGCAGTATCAGG
>CAZXIW010000061.1:0-11599 GCA_964640905.1 uncultured Oscillospiraceae bacterium | reverse complement strand
CAGGACAACCATAGTTGATAAACCTGTTCGTAATCGGATATGTTCATTACTCTGATTTTCATTTTTAATGTTCCCTTCGTTAAATTCCGGTTTATCAATCTGTTTCCTTGTATCATACGGCTTCGATATATACAAGAAAATCCCGGCAGACATGGCAGCCGGGACTGAAACTGTTTTACGTCCGCGCAGTCTTGCTCCCTGCGGCCTTTTGCTTTGGTATTCAGGCGCGGCGGATGAGAACCATTGCCAGGTCGTTGACATTGGTCCCGGTAGGGCCGGTCACGATCAGCCCATCCACCTGTTTGAGTGCATGGTACGAGTCGTTTTCCTGTAAGACCTCTGCCGTGCGAAGGCCGCATGCGCGGAGCTTTTCCTCGGTCTGCCCATCGACATAACCGCCCGCCGCGTCGGTCGGGCCATCGGTTCCGTCAGAGCCAAAGGAGAAGACAGCGGTATCCGGAAGACCCGCGATTCCGGGCGCGGCGGCAAGCGCCAGCTCCTGGTTGCGGCCACCAAGACCCTTTCCGGTCAGGCGGACGACCGTCTCGCCGCCCGCCAGGAAGGCCAGAGAGGTTTTTGTGTCCGCATGCGTCTTAGCAAGGCTTGCAAGAAAGCTTCCGGCCTCGCGCGCCTGGCAGGCCAGGCAGTCGGTGAGCAGCTGGCAGGTATAGCCCAGCGCCTGCGCAGTCTCCTGCGCGGCGGCGCAAAGCTCACGCACCGAGCCTGTGACGTGGGTCTCGACGTTTGAAAGCGCCTTGGGCGTTTCCCCGGCCAGACAGGCCATTGCCGCCGCAGAGAGCTTGAGGTCATATTTCCGGACGATCTGCATCGCCTCCTCGCAGGTGGAGGAATCCGGATACGCAGGGCCGGAGGCGATCATATCCAGCGGGTCGCCGATGATATCGGACAGGACGATGGAAAAAACCTTCGCGGGCGCGGCCAGCTCGGCAAATCTTCCGCCCTTGACGTTTGAAAGGCGCTTGCGGATGGTGTTCATCTCCACAATATCCGCGCCGCAGGCCAGAAGCTGCTGTGTCACATCCTGCATTTGCGCCTCGTCGATGCGCGGGCATTCAAAAAGCGCAGAGCCGCCGCCGGATACCAGAAACAAAACGGTATCCCCCTCGCCAAGCGGCGCGACCAGCTCCATGGCCGCGCGCGTCGCGGTGTAGGAGCTTTCGTCCGGGACGGGGTGAGCGGCCTCGAAAATTTTCAAAGCGCCGATTGCGCCGCAGCTGTGGCCGTATTTGGTGATGACAACGCCGTCTGTGATCGTTTCGCCAAGCGCCTCATATGCGGCGCTTGCCATCGGCCAGGCGGCCTTTCCGATTGCGACCAGATGAACCCGGCCGGAAAGATTTGCCGATTGCAGCGCGCGGCGTACCGCCGCCCCGGGCTGTACGCGCCGGATCGCTTCTTGTATGATGGTCTGTGCGTCTGTTCTGAGCTGCATATGTGCCTCCTGTCAAGCAGATAAAAAACAAAGCCGCGCCCTGCCGGCGCGGCGTCCGGTCTTTGCAGGGGAAAGGAACGGCTCGCAGGCGCAAAAGCCATGCGAGCCGTTTTTCGTATGTTTCGGCGCGCCAGGCGCGGAAAATTATTTTTTTGCGAGCGTTTCGCGAACCTTTGCCGCAATGGCCGCCGCGTCAAAGCCGTATTTGGCCTGAAGCTTCTTATACGGGCCGCACTCGCCGTGGCAGTCGTTCACGCCGACAAAGCCCTGCGGTGCGCCGCAGCCGTGCTTTGCCAGAACCTCGGCAACCGCGCTGCCAAGGCCGCCGATGATGCTGTGCTCCTCAGCCGAGATGATCGCGCCGGTCTCGTTTGCGCAGCGGACGATCAGCTCTTCGTCGATGGGCTTGATGCTGAACATATCGACCACGCGGAGCGAAATGCCTTCCTTAGCAAGCTCTTCGGCCGCTTCCATCGCATTGCCGACCATCAGGCCGCAGGCGATGACGGTTGCATCCGTGCCCGCGCGGACGATGTTGCCCTTACCGGCCTCAAAGGTCGTTCCTTCCGGATAGACATCGGGGAACTTGTCTCTCGACAGGCGAAGGTAGATGGGCTTCGGGGTGTCGATGGCGTATTTTACGAGCCACTCGGTCTGCACCGCGTCGCAGGGCGCAAAGACCTGGAAGTTCGGAAGCGCGCGCATGATGGCGATATCCTCCAGCGCGTGATGGCTCGGGCCGTCAAACGCGTCAGACATGCCGCCGTAAGCACCGGCCATCTTGATGGGGATCTGCGAGTAAGAGCCGAAGGCTCTTGCCGCGCACAGGCCGAGCGAGGTCAGAAAGACCGTAAACGTGTTGGCAAACGGAATCTTGCCGACGGAGGCAAGACCTGCCGCCATGCCGACCATGTTGGCCTCGGCGATGCCGACGTTCAGAAAACGCTCCGGGCAGGCCTTGGCAAAAATACCGGATTTTGTAGAGCCGCTGAGGTCAGCGTCGAGAACCACGATGCGCTCGTCGTCCTTGCCGTATTTGACCAGAGCCTCGCCGTATACTTCACGAATTGCCTTTCCCATTACTGCGCACCTCCCAGCTCTTTCATTGCCTGTGCAAAGCTTGCGTCATCGATGGCCTTGCCATGCCAGCCGCTCTTGCCCTCCATGAAGGAGACACCCTTGCCCTTCACAGTGTGGGCGAGGATGATCGTGGGCTGACCTTTCACAGTCTTTGCCTCTTCAAATGCGTCATGGAGCGCTTCGACGCTGTGGCCGTCGCACTCGATGACATGCCAGCCGAAGGCGCGGAACTTTGCGTTCACATCGCCAAGGGGCATAATTTCATCATTTGTGCCGTCGAGCTGCACACCGTTCCAGTCGAGAACGGCGCAGAGATTGTCTGCCTTAAATTTAGCCGCAGACATGCAGGCCTCCCAGACGTTGCCCTCTTCGATTTCGCCGTCGCCAAGGATGGCGTAGACGCGGGCGGGGCTGTTTTCCATGCGCAGGCCAATAGCCATGCCAAGCGCGCAGGAAAGGCCGATGCCAAGCGGACCCGACGTTGCGTCGACACCCGGGGTCTCGCGCGCGCAGGGGTGACCCTGCAATCTTGATTCAAAATCACGCAGCGTATGCATTTCCTCCAGCGGGAAGAAGCCCTTTTCGGCCAGCAGGCGATAGAGCATCGGTGCAGCGTGACCCTTGCACAGAACCAGACGGTCACGATCCTGCCAGGTGGGCTCTTCCGGGCGGACGTTCATTTCTTTCATGTACAGGGTGGTCAGAATTTCACAGACGGAGAGCGATCCGCCCGGGTGGCCGGTCTGCTTTTCATGCAGAACCGTCAGCACGTCGACGCGGAATCTGTTGCAGAGCGCGTTGAGCTGTGCAGCTTCAGCGGCAGTCAGTTTCATAGTATCCTCCTGTTTTACTTGTTGACGACGTTCTGAGGCTGCCCGGCAAGGAATGCCCTGACGTTGTCAATGGTGATGTCCATAATTCTCTGACGGCTTTCAACCGGTGCCCAGGAAATGTGCGGGGTGATGATGCAGTTTTTCGCCTGAAGCAGGGGGTTGTCGGCCTTGATCGGCTCGGTGTAGACAACGTCCAGACCGGCGCCTGCGATCTTGCCCGCGTTCAGTGCGTCAGCAACATCCTGCTCGACGATCAGCTGGCCTCTGGCGTTGTTGATGAGGATCACGCCGTCTTTCATCTTTGCAATGGAGGCCTTGTTGATCATTCCCGTGTTTTCCGGCGTCAGATTGCAGTGGAGCGTAATGACATCCGCACGCGCGTACAATTCATCCAGCTCCACATATTCTGCGATGGCGCGGCCGGAGTCATTCGGATACAGGTCATAGGCCAGAACGTTCATGCCCAGCGCCTTTGCAACGCGGCCTTCTGCCTGGCCGATGCGGCCAAAGCCGATGATGCCGATGGTCTTGCCCTCCAGCTCAATGAGCGGATAGTCCCAGTAGCACCAGTCCTGATTGGATGCCCAGTTGCCCGCGTGGACAGACGCGCTGTGGTGGCCGATATGGTGGCAGATCTCCAGCAGCAGCGCGATGGAGAACTGGCTGACCGAGGCCGTGCCGTAGGTCGGCACGTTGCAGACGGGGATGCCCTTTTCCTTCGCGTAATTGTAATCGACCACATTGTAGCCGGTTGCAAGCACGGCGATCATCTTGATGTTCGGGCAGGCGTCGAGCGTGGCCTTCGTGATCGGGGTCTTGTTCATCACCACGATCTCGGCATCTGCGATGCGCTCGGCAATGATCGGCGCGTCCACATAGGATGTGCGGTCATAGACTGTGACCTCGCCCAGTGCTTCAAGACCCTTCCAGCTCAAATCACCCGGATTTTCTGTGTAGCCGTCAAGAACTACAATTTTCATTATAGTACCTCCTATTAAAATTTACAAGCTCAATTCGATGCTTTTAATTTGCGTTGGTGCGATTTTTTAACGGATACGTCTCAATCCTCCAGCAGTGCCCACGCGCGGTTGAGCGCGCGCTTGGTGTTGGCCAGCACAATGCCCTCGTCCTCGCCGGGGCGGAGTGTGACTTCCATGGACAAAACGCAGGGATCATCTGCGCGGAAGAAGCCCTCTTCCTTTAAAACGCGCAAAAAGTCCAGAAGATCTTCGGTGTCAAATGCGCTGTTGGGGTAGCCAAGGCGCGGATGCTTGTCGCCGTAGCCGTCGCAGCCGGGGGTCACGACGGCGTTTCCAAAGTGGAAATGCGTCAGATACGGGCGAAGCGTCTGAACAACAAAGCGGCTGGTCTCATAGGTCGTTGCGATGTGGCCAAGGTCGATGAGCAGACCAAAGTTCTGGTGGGTCGTGCGTACATCGGCTGCAAATCTGGCGGCCAGCGGCGCCGGGCCAATGAGCGCGGCCTTATCCATGTCAAAGTCAAAGACCTCAAGCTCGATGTTCATGCCCCTGGCGGCGGCATAGGCACAGATGGCACGGGTTGTCTTCAAAAGCTGCTGGTAGGCTTCTTCCTTTGTGGCCTCCTCCCATTTTCCGGCCAGGAAGGCAACCGTCCTTGCGCCGAGTGATTCTGCCTCGTCGATGGCAGCAAAAAGCGCCGTCTCGGCCTTCTTGCGTTCAAGCTCGTCAAGCGCGTTGGGGTTCAGCTTTCCGGCCAGCAGCATCGGCTGCGCGCCGTAGCAGACGGTCAGATGGCTCTGGTCCAGAAGCTTTTTGAATGCTTCGTTGTCTGCGCCGTAGCCCTTGATCTCAATGGCATCAAAGTAGTCGTCGCGCGCGATGGCGAGCAGCGAGTCCAGCGGCGCGGAATTTGGATAGCTCATCCATTGCAGCGTGCCGACCCGAAAATACTTGTGAATGGAATCCTTCATGTCTGCCTCCTATTACATATCATATGAGTTTTGCGATAGAGATTACAACTTACCTCTATCATATCTGCTTTTCCCGCGTCTGTCAAAACAATATTTGGATATTATCCGCTTCTTGACAAAATTATTTGTCTGCTGTATAATAAACATGTAATATAAGTTGAGGTGCGGACTATGAATAAGTATGAAGCCATTGCGCAGCAGATCAGAGAAAAAATTCAAAACGGGGTATATTCTGCCGGGCAGAAGCTTCCCTCAGAGGCAGAGCTTTGCCGGGAATATGGCGCAAGCAGGCTCTCGGTGCGCAGTGCCATCGGCCAGCTGGCCGCGCAGGGGCTGGTGGAGACCTTTCAGGGCAAGGGCTCGTTCGTCTGCCAGAAGGCGCAGGAGGATTCTGCCGGGCAGCTGTTTCAGGGAAGTGCAATTTCCAGAACGGATTTTTTTGAGCTGCGGCGCATTCTGGAGACAGAGAACGCAGGTCTGGCCGCTCAGCGCGCCGACCGCGAGACCATTGCCCGCCTGCGCGAGCTGGCGTTTGCCATGCAGCGCGGCGAGCAGGAAAGCAAGATCGCCGAGGCAGATGAGCAGTTCCATCTGCTTTTGGCGCAGGCAACAAAAAATCCAGCAATTGCGGGAATATTTCAGATGCTCCGGCCATATTTTCAGTTGATGATGGCGCAGAACGTTTCGGTGCTCGGCACAGACGGCTGTACGGCGCACCTGAAGATCGTTGCGGCCATTGAGGCGCGCAACTCTGCGCTTGCAAAGGAGCGTATGTCAGAGCATCTAAACCGGACGATGGAAAGAACCAGCATGTTCACTTATACGGCAGCGCTGGAAAAGCTCTGAGGAGCGCTCAGTTCTGGTAGAAAACTGCCTGAGACTGCGCGAGCGGCCAGCAGGTGAGCATGCCTGCGTCGAGGTTTTCGGCGTGCATGCGGACGGCTGAGAGCTGCTGATTTTCATACGTTGTATAGTAATAGATGCCCTGCTCTGCGCTGCAGCAGCTGGTATAGCGCGTAATCTCAAACTGGCCGCCAGTGACCTCGCAGCAGCCGCGCGTCTGCCCGACTGCGGCGAGAATGTGGAAAAGCTGGCTGACGCTTGCAGCCTCCGTCCCGTCGCAGACGGAGTTCAGAAGCGTGAAGGCCGCGCGGACAAAACGCGACTGCGAGGAAAGATCCCCCGGCAGCCCCAGCGCGCCCAGCCCCCGGCTGTAGGCATGCAGCGGAAGGCGGGCGGAAAAGCGGTTTTCAGGCTGTCTGGCAGAGAGCGCGGCGTAGTGGTTGAGAGAGAACAGCTGCATGGGAAACGGCGGTTCGTTGGTCAGAACACCGGTCGGGTTTTCATAGACGTGCAGGCCGTCTTTCGTGGACTCGAGCACGAGCGCGCCGGTTTTGTCTGCAAGCATCCAGTGAAGCTGCGCCGCAGGAAGCCGGGCAGAAAAGGGCGTGCCGACAAGGTTCAGTGTCCTGAGCGCTGTGCGCGCCGCCGAAAGATCCTTGCAGGTGGCAAGCAGCCAGGCAATCAGCTCAAACTGCGAGACGTTTGTTCTGCCCGCCGCCGGGCGGGCATAGGCTGCGCTGGCGGAAAAATTGAGCCCGGCCATGCAGAGCCCGGTCTCGTTGACTGCGTCATAAAAAAGCGGATACCCCGCCTCCACATGCGCCATGCCGAGCAGCGCGTAGTGCGTGTGCAGCGTCGGCAGATGCCGCAGCGGAAGGGGAAAGCGGCGCGGCATGAGGCACACCTGCTCGCCATAGGAGATCTCATAGTCCAGATTGCGCCCAAAATAGAAATGATCGGTCTGATAGCTTACTACGGTACACATCGTCATAGCCTCCTGTATTTCCTGTATACCGGATAGGATATCACAAAGCACGCCGGTTCATCCGCGCGCGGCTATTTTGCCGGAGGGCTTGCAGGAGCTGGGAGAAGCGAACAGAATTTTGCCGGAAGGGAAGGGCTTTGCCATGCCGCGCGTTACGATCCGGGACATTGCCGAGGAGCTTGGGCTGAGCACCGCGACGGTTTCCAACGTCATCCATGGAAAAACACAGAAGGTATCCGAGCAGACGCTCTGCCGCGTGCAGGCGCTTTTGGAGCAGCGGCAGTATATTCCCAGCATGGCGGGGCTTTTGCTGGCGCAGAATGATTCCAGAATCATCGGCGTTTTTGTCAATGACCACGAAAAGTACGGTGGCCACACGCTCGAAGACCCCTTTATTTCTGCCGCGCTCAACGCGCTTTCGCGCCAGATCGAGTCCGGCGGGCAGTTTATGATGGTCAAGCAGGCCAAAAAGCCGGAGGAAATTCTGCGCTTTGCGTCCATGTGGAATATGGACGGGCTGATCGTGATCGGCTTTTGCGGGCAGGATTATCAGTATCTGCGCCGCCATATGCGCATTCCCTT
Source organism: uncultured Oscillospiraceae bacterium (assembly GCA_964640905.1). Taxonomy (GTDB): domain Bacteria; phylum Bacillota; class Clostridia; order Oscillospirales; family Oscillospiraceae; genus CAG-170. Next base: position 3,872 of record CAZXIW010000061.1, on the reverse strand, counting down.
TGTCGTCTATGACGGGCGCTGCGGGGATGCGGCGGGCATTGCGGCGCTCACACTCGACGATTTTGGCGGCGGCGCGCAGGTCGGCGCATATTTTAAAGCGCTTGGTCATACGCGCGCCATCTGTGTGGCAGATAATAACAGCGGCGTCGACGCGGCGCGTATGCGCGGCTTTCAAAGCGCGTTTGGCAGGCGCGGGACGGAAATTCTGCTCGTTCCCATGCAGCGCGCGGCGCGCCTGGCCTTTTACCGGGAGCAGCTTTCCCGGATTCGGCGGGCAACGGCGATTTTTGCCGTCTCCGATGCCTATGCCATCGAGCTGATGCAGCTGCTCAGAGACGAGGGAAGCTTGATCCCGGAGGAAATTTCCATTGCGGGCTTTGACGATATCCCGCTTTGCTGTGAGGTTCGGCCGGCGCTCACGACCGTCCGCCAGAGCCAGACGGCGCGGGCGCAGGCCGCGATGCAGCTGCTGGCTGCACTTCGGGCGGGGCAGGAGCGCGCGCCGGAGGTGAAGCTTTCGGTGCAGCTGATCGTGCGCGGGAGTACCGCCGCGCCGCCTGAAAAACCGCTGTAATTGTTGCTTCTTCACAATTACAGCGGCTTTATTTTTGTCACAGGTTATGCGTTTAACCTTTGTAATTCCTGCCTCCCGGCGCTAGAATAGGAGCATCTCGGCAAGGGAGGCCATCTGCATGAAACAAGAATCTTTTTTCTCCTCGGTCTGCCGTCTGGCGATTCCGGCGGCGCTGCAATCGATGCTGCAAAGCTCGTTCAGCATTGTCGACCAGATCATGATCGGCCAGCTCGGAAGCGTCGCAATTGCGGGTGTGGGGCTGGCAGGGAAATTCTCCTCGATTTTTTCTGTTGTGGCCGCGGCGGTCGGCGCAGTGGCCGGGATTATGATCTCGCAGTATCTTGGCCAGGGAAACCGGCGCGAAACGCGGCGGAGCTTCTGGATGAATTTTGCGCTGGCTGCGGCAGTGGCGGGGCTTTTTACGGCGCTCTGCCTTCTGCGGCCGGAGGCGATTTTAAGTCTTTACACAACCGATGCGGAAACCCGGCTTGCAGGAAGCGCCTATCTTTCAGTCATTGCCTGGACATTTTTCCCGCTGGCGGGCGCGGCGATGCTCTCGGCGCTTTTGCGCTGCATGGAAAAGGCGAAGCTTCCGCTCTATGCCAGCGTTGCCTCGGCGCTTTTGAATACGGGGCTGAATTATCTGCTGATTTTTGGAAAGTGCGGGCTTCCTGCCCTTGGCGCGCCCGGCGCGGCCATTGCAACTGCCGTCTCGCAGTGGGGGAACTTTTTGCTGATGGTCTGTATGCTTCCCAAAGGCGCGGGGCTTTTTGGCGCAGACGGCGCACAGCGCCCGGCGCGCACGCGCTTTCACACCGGGCAGTATCTTTCCATGCTGCTGCCGGTTCTGGTCTGCGAGGGGCTCTGGAGCGTGGGTGAAAATGTCTATGCCGCCATCTATGGCCACATGGGCACGGAGGCCAGCGCCGCCATGACGCTGACAAATCCTGTGCAGGGACTGGTGATCGGCGCGCTGTGCGGTCTTTCGCAGGCGGCGGGCGTGATCGTCGGAAAAGCGCTTGGCCGGCATGATTTTGACGAGGCCTACCACAGCGCAAAGCGGCTGATGGTCTATGGTCTTGGCGGGGCTTTGTGCCTGTCGGCGCTGGTGGTGCTCGGGAGCGGGGTGTATGTGAAAATCTATCAGGTTTCGCCCGGGGTCAGGCTTCTTACGCGCCGCATTCTCTATGCCTACGCCGCCATTGCGCCGGTGAAGGTTCTGAATATGATCCTTGGCGGCGGCGTGATTCGCAGCGGCGGCAAAACGGGCTATGTGATGGCGATCGATCTGGTCGGGACGTGGCTGTTTGGCGTTCCGCTCGGCTATCTGGCAGCGTTTCGCTGGGGGCTTTCCATCGAATGGGTGTATTACATTTTGTCGCTGGAGGAATGTGTCCGGCTGCTGCTGGGGCTGCTGGTTTTCCGGAAAAGGCGCTGGATGCAGACCCTGCGCGCAGAAGCTTAAAAAGCGGCAAAAGCCTTTGGGCTTTTGCCGCTTCGTTTCCTTTATTCGCCGGGGTTACTCGAAACGACCTTCCCCATGTTCCAGACCATCGCCGCGCGCTTTGCCGCGTCGAGCCGCTCGTCCTTCGTGCGGTACTCGACCGAGGCGGTATGCGCGCCGCAGTCCAGACACTCGACATAGAAGCACCAGCCGTTTTCTTCCTCCAGTGCGCCGCCTGCGCCGCAGTGCGGGCAGTCCTGCAATTCGATCTCGTCAAAAATATCCATCGGTTTGTCCTCATTTCCTTGCGGCATATATGGCCGCTTAAAATAAAATCAGCGAGAAATAGCGGATCTTGCCGTCATTTTCCCAGCATTTCATGCCAACGTGGTCTGCCATCTTCTGCGCGTTGATGCAATAGGCGGACATGCAGGAGGCGTCCTTCCACGGCCCTGCGCCCATCATCAGAAGATCAGACATTCCGTCGGCGTGCATTTGCTCCATCAGCTGCTCGGTCATCAGGTTCTGCGCGCGCTTGGCGGCCTTCTGCTCTGCTGTGTCAGAAAAGCAGACCGGCGTTACCTCGCGCGTCAGAACGAGCGCGGTTTTGTATTTGCGCACACGCTGTGTCATTTCCTCGACCGTTCCGCTCTCAGGCGGGCAGACCGGAAGCACGTTATAGTTGCCGCAGAGATTTTCCTCGCAGAACTGGCGGTATTCCGGCACGATGACAAGATCCTTTACGTCCATCAGCGCCGCGCCGCTCAGGCCAAGCGTCTTTGCAAGCTGCACATAGTCTCTCAATCAAAACACCTCCCAGCGTCTGTGATTTTTTGCTCACTTTTCCTCTATTCTATCCGAATTCCCGGCGAATAGCAAGAGGGAAGGCCGCAAAAAAGCCTCGCAGAGTTCGCGCCTTTTTGGCGCGAAGGAAACTAAAATCATTTTTTGCGGCGACATGTGCGGCGCATAAAAATACTTTACAGCCCGCAAACGTGAATTTTGGCGGCAAAGCCGCCAAAACTTTGCGAGGCCTTACGGGCTGAAAGCTCTTTGTCAAAAAACTCTGAAAGAGTTTTTTGACAGTCGCAAAGCCGCCCCGGATGGATATCCGGGGCGGCTTTGGGGCAGAATCAAATGGCTGGCTTATGCCTTGCCGGAGCAGCCGAGCACGTCACGCAGCTTGTGGCGGACAAGCTCCTTGATGTTGGCGCGGGCGGGCTTGAGATACTCGCGCGGGTCAAACTTCTCCGGATGCTCGTTCATGAACTGGCGAATCGTGCCGGTCATGGCAAGACGCAGGTCGGAGTCGATGTTAATTTTGCAGACGGCCATCTTTGCCGCCTCGCGGAGCTGCTCCTCGGGGATGCCAACGGCGTCGGGCATTCTGCCGCCGTTTTCGTTGATCATCTTCACATAGTCCTGCGGAACAGAGGACGAGCCGTGCAGAACGATCGGGAAGCCGGGCAGACGGCGCGAGACCTCTTCCAGAACGTCAAAGCGCAGGGGAGGCGGAACGAGAATGCCCTTTTCATTGCGGGTACACTGCGCGGCGGTAAACTTGTATGCGCCGTGGCTGGTGCCGATGGCGATGGCCAGCGAGTCGCAGCCGGTCTTGGAGACGAATTCCTCGACCTCTTCGGGGCGGGTATAGGAGGCGGCGTGCGATGCAACCTTCACATCGTCTTCGATGCCGGCGAGTGTGCCGAGCTCAGCCTCGACGACCACGCCGTGGTCATGCGCGTACTCTACGACCTTGCGCGTGATCTCAATGTTTTCCGCGAAGGGCTTGGAGGAAGCGTCGATCATGACGGAGGTGAAGCCGCCGTCGATGCAGGACTTGCAGGTCTCAAA
>CAZXIW010000060.1:0-11601 GCA_964640905.1 uncultured Oscillospiraceae bacterium | reverse complement strand
AAAAAGAAAAAATGGGGTGAGTGAAGGGACTCGAACCCTCGGTCTTCAGAGCCACAATCTGACGCGTTAACCAACTACGCTACACCCACCATATTCATTTTTCTTCGCGCGGTGCAAGACCCCGCTTTGGCACGCCAGGAGGGACTCGAACCCCCGACCTACTGCTTAGAAGGCAGTTGCTCTATCCAGCTGAGCTACTGGCGTATAGAGTGGAGCGGGTGACGGGAATCGAACCCGCGTCCCCAGCTTGGAAGGCTGGTGCCCTGGCCGTTGTGCTACACCCGCAGGCGCACTGACATAATCAGCCTAAAAATAGTACCATACGAAACGGATTCTGTCAAGTCCATTTTCTGTTTTTGCGCGACTTTTCTTTTACCGGCGCGTCTGCCCGGGCGGATGGCCAAACTGCTTTCGATACGCGCGGGAAAAGGCCGAGTAGTCGCCAAAGCCGCTGGCGCAGGCCGCCTCCATGACCGGCGTACCGCCGCCGATCAGCTCGCGCGCAAGCATCAGCCGCTTTCCGGTGAGATAGGCGTGGATGGTGTAGCCGGTCTCGGCGCGGAAGCGGCGCATCATGTGGTACTTGCTGATATAAAAGCGGGCGGCCAGATCATCAATCGAAATTTTTTCGGTCAGATGGTGCGTCAGATACTGCAAAATGGCCGCGACCTTTTCATCGGCCACGCTTGCGCTTGCGTAGGGCAGATCATGCTCATCCAGCGCGCGCGTCAGCGTGATCAGAAACTCCAGAAAAACCGACCTTGTTAAAAGCTCCTGCGCAAAGCCCGGCGTTTGCAGCGTCTGCTCCAGGCTCAGAAGGCGCGCAAGCAGCGCCCGGTTCTTTGCCCCCGTGCGCACCACAAAGTGAAACTCCTCCGAAGCGCGCAGAAAACAGCGCTCCAGCGCCTCTCCCTCCCCCACGCGGTGCAAAAACTCCGGCGAGATATAAAGAAGCATCCGCTCATAGGCCGCGCCTGGCGCGATCTCCGGCCGGTGGATGCAGCCCTGCGGCACCAGCACAAGGTCGCCCGGGCTGAGCGGATAGCTCCGCCCCTCCACGCCGTAGCACATGTCGCTGCCGCCAAGAAAGACGCAGATCTTATGAAACGCATGGTAATGCCACTGCATGCTCTCCTGCATGGCGCTTTGCAGGTGGAACAGACGAAAATCCTCTTTTAAATAGCCGCGCTCTTCATAGCTCTGCTCCATGGAATCCCTCCGTTTCTGCTTCTTCTCTGGCTGCCAGCGGAAGATCGATGCGCGTCAGGCACTGCGCCGGCTCTGGCGCGGCCATCTCATTGAGCACCGTTTCATAGGCAAAGCCCGCCAGACGCAGCCCGCGCGCCTGCGCAAGCGAAAGCAGCTCCCGGTAGCGCGCAGACAGATCGTCAACATTTCCCCGGTAATACGCCGTAAGGTATTGCCCGCCGGGCTTTCGGTGCGCGCCCTGCGCGCCGCGCGCAGACGGCAGACGCAGAAAAACATACCGGTAATCCCAGAAATCGCCCTGCATCAGCCGCTCGACCGGGATCATCGCACCATAGCCCGCGTTATAAAGATTGCCAAGGCCGCGGCTCTGAAGCTCGCGGACAAGCGTCCGCGTGTCCTGCTCCCAGCGAAGCTCGCGCCGGGTCGGAAGCAGGATCAGCCGCTCCGGCTTCTGGCTGGTGATCGAAACCGTGTCCGGGTCAAGCTGCAAAAGCGCTCTGGCCTGCCCGGCCTGGCGGATGAGCGTCTTTTGAATCTGGCGCAGCTGTGCCATTTTCTTCGTAAGCGCCTGTGTCTGCTCATCCAGAAGCGCCGCCAGCGCCTGCGGTGAGCGCTCATCCAAAAACGCGCGGATGCGCGCCAGCGGCACATCCAGCTCCCGCAGCAGCAAAATGGCCTCCAGCTCGGCGCTCTGGAAAAACGTATAGTACCGGTAGCCGTTTTCCTTGACAACCGCCGGATGAAACAGCCCCACCTCATCATACCACATCAGTGTCTTCTTGTTGATGCCGTGCAGGCTGGCAAACTGCCCGATGGTAAACAGCCGTGTTTTTTCCGCCACCTGAAAATCCCCCTTGACTGTACAGCTACTGTACGGTATAGAATAGTTTACAATATAACGGGCAATTTGAAAAGAGGTATTTTGTGAAACAGAAGCTTTGTGCATTGCAGCTCACCTGGAAAAACTGCGTCGTTTCCGTGCTCGGAAGCGCCATTCTCGCCTTCGGGCTTTATCATGTCCATTCGCTCTCCGGCGTCACGGAGGGCGGCATTCTGGGGCTGACGCTCCTGCTTGAGCACTGGCTCTCCATCTCCCCCGCCGTCTCCGGGGCGATCCTCAACGCGCTGTGCTACCTGCTGGGCTGGCGGCTGCTGGGGAAAACCTTTCTGGCCTATTCCTTTCTTTCGGCGGGCGTCTTCTCCGTGAGCTACCGGATCTTTGAGCAGTTCCCGCCGCTCTGGCCGCAGCTTGCCGAGCTGCCGCTGCTGGCGGCGCTGGTCGGGGCATGCTTTGTAGGCGTAGGCGTTGGCGTCTGCGTCCGCGCGGGCGGCGCGCCGGGCGGCGATGACGCGCTGGCCATGTCCATCCGCCAGCTGACCGGCTGGACGCTTGAGCGGGTATATCTGCTCTCAGACCTTGTGGTGCTGGCGCTGTCTCTGAGCTACATTCCGCCCAGGCGCATCGTCTTTTCACTTCTGACCGTCATCCTCTCCGGCCAGCTCATCGGCCTCATTCAGAAAATCCCACAACGCCAGGGCGCAAAAACCTGACCTTTTGTGCCAAAATCTGAAAATCGCACCAGCACGCAATTTCCGCCTTGCAGGGGCAGAAATTTGTGTTATACTACGGCATAGAACGAAAAAACAGGAGGGATTCTGATGGCCGCAACCACCGACCCGCGCCTTCAAAATCAGATCATCTATTGCATCTATGTCCGCAGCCACACCGGCGAAGGCACATTTTCCGCCGTCATTGCCGATCTGGACCGTATCCGCGCCCTGGGCACAGACATCATCTGGTTCATGCCCATCCACCCCATCGGCCAGAAGGGCAAAAAGGGAAGCCTCGGCTGCCCGTATGCCAACCGCGACTACCGCTCCGTGAACCCCGCCTACGGCACGATGGAAGATTTCCGCAAGCTCGTAGACGAAATCCACGCGCGCGGCATGAAGTGCATGATCGACGTAGTCTATAACCACACGTCCCCGGACTCCGTGCTTTTTACCGAGCACCCGGAATTTTTCTACCGCCGCCCGGATGGCTCGCCCGGCAACAAGGTCGGCGACTGGACGGATATCATTGACCTCGACTACCAGAACCACGCGCTCTGGCAGTATCAGATCGAGAGCCTTAAATTCTGGGCGGGGCTCGTCGATGGCTTCCGCTGCGACGTCGCGTCCTTCGTGCCGCTGGCCTTCTGGAAAGCCGCGCGCAAGGCTGTCAGCGAGGTAAATCCCAACTGCATCTGGCTGGCCGAGACCGTGCATCAGAGCTTCGGCGCGCAGGCAAGAGCCGAAGGCCAGTGCTCCGAGCTGGACTACGACATGTATGAAGCCTTTGACATAGAGTATGAGTACGACATCCGCGAGGTATTCGACAAGTATTTGCAGGGAAAGATCGCCCTGAGCCACTATCTTGACATGCTGAACTTTCAGGAAAGCGCCTACCCCGCCAACTACAATAAGCTCCGCTTCCTGGAAAACCACGACCAGCCGCGCATCTGCTCTTATATAGAAGACGAACGGGCGCTTCAAAACTACACGGCGATGCTTTACTTTCTCAAGGGTACGACACTTTTATACGCCGGGCAGGAATTTGAAAACGCGCATCTTCCGAGCCTTTTTGAAAAAGATCCCATTGACCGCCAGACAGGGCATGACCTCACGCCGCTTCTGAAAAAGCTTGCCGCCCTCAAGCGCCAGCTTGGCACGCACGACGCCTTCCGCGCCGAAGCGGACGATGAAGCCGACATTGCCGTCATGCAGCGCACGGGCGAAAACGGAAAATTCGTCGGCGTGTTCAGCCTCAAGGCGCTGGACGCAAGCGTGCCTGTCCCGGCTGAAGACGGCGTTTACGAGAATCTTCTTACCGCCTCGCCTGTCCGCGTCGAGGGCGGCATGCTCCGCTCTGACGGCCAGCCGATCATCTTCTGCGCAGAGTCGCGCGTTTGATTTTGTTGTTTCCTGTTAAATTCAACAAATTTGGGCTGTGAATTTTTCTGTTTTCTTAATGCCTCGCCCATTGCAATTTTCTGTCTTCCATGCTACAATCAAAGTACCGATAGGAGTGGTGGAGTCTGTCATAGAGCCCCTCGGGTGCTCTATTCGTATCGGTGGCCGGAGAAGCTCCGGCTGATGCAGCGCGCATCGGGGGCAGAGCCATTTGGTTCTGCCCCTTTTTAGCCCGACTCCGCCCGTTTCGGTCTTGATGGACGATTCCATCCATTCTGAATGGAAGGAGGCGAGCAAATGCCTGTTATTCTGTTTATTTTTAACGTTCTGTTCCGGATGCAGCGCCTTGGCCGCGTCTGAGCAGCGCACCATCGGAGGGAAGCAAGCTTATGAGAAAGACTAAAATTATTGCCACGATCGGCCCGGCCAGCGAAAGCCCGGAGGTTTTTAGCGCCATGTGCAGGGCGGGGCTGAATGTCGCGCGTCTGAACTTTTCCCACGGCACACACGAAGAGCAGCTGAAAAAGCTGAATATGATCAAGCAGGTGCGCGAGGAGCTTTCGCTCCCGATCGCCATCATGCTCGACACAAAAGGCCCGGAATACCGGACGGGTACGTTTAAAAACGGTAAGATCCATTTAAACGACGGTGACCTTTTTACCTTTACCACCCGCGAGGTGGAGGGCGACGAGACCATTGTCTCCGTCAGCTATAAAAATCTTGCGAAGGAGCTTGCCCCGGGCGACACGATTCTGGTCAATAACGGTCTGGTGAGCTTCCGGGTGCTCACGGTTGAGGGCGAGGACATCCGCTGTCAGGCCATTGTCGGCGGCGAGCTTTCCAACCGCAAGAGCATGAGCTTCCCCAATAAAGTCCTCTCCCAGCCGTATCTGAGCGAGCAGGACAAAAAAGACCTTCTGTTTGGCATTCAAAATGGCGTCGACTTTGTCGCGGCCTCCTTTGTCTCGCGCAAGCAGGACGTTCTCGACCTCAAGGCATTTTTAAGCGCCAACGGCGGCGGCCATCTCGACATCATTGCCAAGATCGAAAACCGCGCGGGCGTCGATAACATTGAAAGCATCTGCGAGGTCTGCGAGGGAATCATGGTCGCGCGCGGCGACCTTGGCGTGGAGGTCCCCTTTACCGAGCTTCCCGCCATCCAGAAGCACATCATCACGACCTGCCGTCTGCTTGGCACGCGCGTCATTACAGCAACAGAAATGCTCGAGTCCATGATCCACAATCCCCGCCCGACGCGCGCGGAGATCTCTGACGTGGCCAACGCCGTCTACGACGGCACGAGCGCCATCATGCTCTCCGGCGAGACGGCAATGGGTAAATATCCCGTGCAGTCGGTCGAGACGATGGCGGCCATCGCCGCCGAGACCGAGCAGCACATCCACTATGAGACGCGCTTTCGGAATAACAAATTCCAGATCAAAAATCTTCTCGACGCCATCTCCCACGCAACGTGCGGCATGGCCATCGACATCGGCGCAAAGGCCATCGTGGTCAGCTCCCTCTCCGGGCGCACGGTTCGGATGGTCTCGCGCTTCCGCGTACCGACCGATATTGTCGGCATGGCGACCAGCAAGGCCGTGTGGTATAAGCTGGCGCTCTCGTGGGGCGTGCAGCCGGTTCTGTGCGAGCACTTTGAGTCGACCGACGTTCTGTTCTACCACGCAAGAAAGGCCGCCAAGCAGGCGCTCAGCCTCCAGCCGGGCGACAATATTGTTCTGACCGGCGGCACGGTCAACGGCGCATCCGGCAATACGAACCTGATCCGGGTCGATACCATTATGTGAGCGCCCCAGCGCCGCCTGCCGCGAAAGCTTTCCATTAAAAGTTCATCGCGCTGAGAGCTTCTCTCAGCGCGATTTTGCGTGTCGAAAAGGCATTTTCGACACGCAAAGGCAGTTTTTCAAGCTTTTAAAAAAGCTTGAAAAACTGCCTTGATTGAACGCGAAGGGGGCTTTTGCCCCCTTCACACTTCCCCCGCTACTCTATCCCGGCAGCCTTTTGGCTGGTTTTTAGCAGTCCCCATCGCGCTGAGAGCCTCTCAGCGCGATTTATTTTGACACCTGGCATTGAGCCTCCGGCGCTGATCTGCTATAATCTATTCTGGCCGCAAAGCGGGCTTTGCCCCGCGCGGCAATGTGCTTTTAAAATGGAGGGGTTATTATGGTCTGTGAAATTTGCAGAGATCAGTTTTTCCTGTCACAAAAGGCAGAGCCTGCCACGAAAGAGGATTTGCCCGTAGCGCAGGATCTTCTTGATACGCTGCGCGCCCACAGGGGCGAATGCGTTGGCATGGCGGCCAATATGATCGGCCACTGCAAGCGCATCATCGTCTTTGAAAACGAGGGCGCGCCCATGCTCATGCTGAACCCCATGCTGCTCCGCCGCTCCGGCGCGTATGAGGCGGAGGAGGGCTGCCTGTCTCTGCGCGGGACGCGGAAGACCCGCCGCTATCAAAGCATCAAGGTGCAGTGGCAAAACGAAAGCTTCCAGACCCGCCTGCAAACCTTCACTGGCCTTCCGGCGCAGATCATCCAGCATGAGCTTGACCACTGCGAGGGCATCATCATCTGAAGCTTCTGCGGCCTGCGCTTTCGCTGCTGGCCGCCGCGCCCGCTTCTAGCGGGCGCTTGATAGATCCATCCACTTGACTGTGTTGTCAAGCCTTGCAAACGTGACAGAAAGGCTTTGGCCGCCCGGCGTCCGAATGTTCAGGGCATAGAAGCTGTCGGCAACGAACTGAAGCTCTGCCTGCCCCTTTTCCGGCTCGTCCCAGCCGTAGATCTGCTGAATCGCCCACTTCTTTGGAATGGGGTCAAGGGTCGGCAGACGGTCAAAGACCGACTGCATCGAGTCCCCCAGCGCAATGCCACGCGCCACGGGAAGCACCGACGTTTCGCCAAGCCATGTATCTTCTGCATAGCGGAAGCTGATGCTTTCAAGGCGCATGATAAAGCTTTCATCGTAGCAGAAGCTGTATGAAACGCCCCGGCTTGCAACGCCCATCCCGGCCATGGTATCTGACCAGACGCGGTCGGGCTGCCCCAGAAGCGCGCAGACCGTGTTGTAGTCCATCCCCAGCTCCACGCCGTTTTCCAGCACCAGCTCATCATCCTGCACGGGCTGCTGCACCGTTGCGGGCGTGTAGGCCATGTCCCAGCTTTGCGAATTCAAACGCAGCTCTTCTCCATCCTGCTTTGTGACAAGCAGCGCGCCGTAGCCGTAAAAAAGGCTTTCCCGTTCGGCCTGATTTGGAGAATAGCACATTGTGACACTTTTCCCGCTCTGCGGGTCTGCCGCCGTAAGGCAGACGCTTGTGTCCTCGCTCTGCGAAAGTGTCCAGCTCGTCTGCGCGCCAAAGCCAGCCGCCAGATTCTCCGGCCAGCTTTCAAAGCCATAGCGCTCTGCATCCCGGCCTTCCAGTGCGGCGGCAAAAACAAGCTTTGCATTCGTCAGCACCTGCGCATTTACCATCTCCCCGCATGCGGTCATGTTCAGCCGCAGGGCGGGCTTTTCTTTCATAAGCTCCGCGCAAAGCGCCGTGAGCGGCGCGTCTTCTGCAAGGGCTTCTTCGCCCGCTTCCAGCACACGCCCGCTCACATACTGCGTGTACTCCGCCAGCATATCCGAAATATACCGGTAGCCATCGCCATCCCAGCAAAACGGCTCGTCCTGCAAAATGTCTTTCATCAGGCAGTATAAAAGCGTCTGCCGGGAGGTTTCGTCCGTGTAGCATGCAAGCGCCCCGGGCTCTTCCAGAAGCTCCGGCAGGACGGCTCTCATTGTCTCCTCCGGGCGGCTTCTGAGCGCCTTATAGGCCTCGCGGTGCGCCGTGATATAGTCCTGATACAAAGCGCCCGCCTGCGCAGGCGGAGAAACAAAGCAGTCGAGCAGCTCTTCAATTGGCGTCTGGGGCGCTTCTTCCTCTGCCAGCGCCTGCGCCGCCGTCTTCTGCTGCGCGCTGGCAGCCTGCCCGGAAAAGGACGGTTGCAGGGGTGCGGCCGGAAGCTCCGGCCTCCGGCTTTTGGGTCTGCATGCACTCAGAGTCAAAACCAGCCCCGCCGCCAGAAGCGCTGCCAGCATTCTTTTGATCTGCATGATGATTCCTCCCGTGCGTTTTTCTTTATCCTATCAGATATTCCAGCAAAATTGGGGATTTTCCCCGATTTTTTAAGGATTTTTAAGATTCCCGCTCAAAGAGAAAACGTCCGGTAAGCTTCGCCGCTTTCAAGGTCTTTCCAGAAAAATGTGCCGTCTTCATATACCATATAGCTGTGCGCAGAGCCTTCTTTCGGAATCGAGACCGAGCCGGGATTCAGATACAGAAAACCGCCGCAATCCTCGCAGGCCGGAACATGCGTGTGGCCATGCAGCAAAATATCGCCCTTTGCAAACGGCAGCGGCTTATTTTTGTTAATCACATGCCCGTGCGTGAGATACACTGCCCGCCCGGCAAGCTCCAAAAAGCCATAGTCCGCCAGCAGCGGGAACGGCAGCACCATCTGGTCTACCTCGCAGTCGCAGTTTCCGCGCACACAGAGGATTTTCTCTGCCAGCGGCGAGAGCTGCGCGATGACCTTTTTGGGGGCGTAGTCTCTGGGCAGGTCGTTTCTTGGCCCGTGGTAAAGAAGATCTCCCAGGAAGATCAGCCGCGCAGACTGTTCTTTTTCATATGCCTCCAGCATGCGCGCACACCAGTAGCTCGACCCGTGAAGATCGGATGCGATCATCAGCTTCATTGTCTTTCTCCTGTTTTCTGAATTTGCAGCCTGCGCAGAGGCAGGCTGCGCTCTTTGCCGCTATTGTACCGCATACGGATAAAAAAGAGAAGTGCCTTTTCCGTTTTTCTGCCGATTCCCGCATTTTTTCTTTCGCACCTTTTGGCGCTATTCCCACTTGATTTTATCCCGCTAAAGCCTTAAAATATCTGCATATTTGGAAATTTTTTAAACCATGCGCGCGGCCTTCGCGCGCGGAAAGGACGGAAACAACATGAACGAACAGGCAAACCGACTCCCTGCATTGTTTGGCAGCTGCGTATTTAACGAGGAAGCGATGGCGCAGTACATCCAGCAGCCCGCCATGGACGCCTGGCGCTCATGCTTGCAGGAGGGCAAGGCGCTGACTCCCGCCGTCGCCAACGACATTGCCGACGGCATGAAGGCCTGGGCCTTGGACCACGGCGCAACGCACTTTACCCACTGGTTTCAGCCCATGACCGGCTACACCGCCGAAAAGCACGACAGCTTCCTCACCCCCACCGGCCACGGCACGATCGCCATGGAGTTTTCCGGCAAGGAGCTTGTGCGCGGCGAGTCTGACGCGTCAAGCTTCCCCTCCGGCGGCCTGCGCGCGACGTTTGAGGCGCGCGGCTATACCGCCTGGGACCCTACGGCCTACGCCTTTATCAAAGACGGGACACTCTATATTCCGACGCTGTTCCTCTCCTACTCCGGCGAGGCGCTCGACAAGAAAACGCCGCTTCTTCGCTCCATCGACGCCGTCAGCCGCCAGGCCGTGCGCATTTTGCGCCTGTTTGGCGATACGACGACCAAAAAGGTCATCGCAAATGTTGGCCCGGAGCAGGAATATTTCCTGATTGACAAGGAGCTTTATCTCAAGCGCGAAGATCTTCGCATGTGCGGCCGGACGCTTTTTGGCGCAAAGCCGCCCAAGGGGCAGGAGCTGGACGACCATTACTACGGCTCGATTCGCCCGCGTGTGACCGCCTACATGCAGGATCTGGACGAAGAGCTCTGGAAGCTTGGCGTCTACTCCAAGACCAAGCACAACGAGGTCGCGCCCAGCCAGCATGAAATGGCGCCAGTCTACTGCGACTGCAACACCGCCTGCGACCAGAACCAGCTGACCATGGACATCATGAAAAAGGTTGCCGACCGGCACGGGCTTGTGTGCCTGCTGCACGAAAAGCCCTTCGCGGGCGTCAACGGCTCCGGCAAGCATGATAACTGGTCGCTTGCGACCGACTCCGGCAAAAATCTCTTTGCCCCCGGCAAGACACCCAGCCAGAACGCGCAGTTTCTGCTGTTCCTCACGGCCTTCATTCAGGGCGTAGACGAGTATCAGGAGCTTCTGCGCTCAACCGTTGCCTTCGCCGGAAACGACCACCGCCTTGGCGCGCAGGAAGCGCCCCCCGCCGTCATTTCCATCTTCCTTGGCGATGAGCTGACCGAGATCATCAACTCCATCATCGGCGAGACCGACTACACCGACAAGCAGAAGGGCGCTTTGCGCATCGGCGTAGACGTTATGCCCACCATCCCGCAGGACACGACCGACCGCAACCGCACCTCGCCCCTGGCCTTCACGGGCAACAAGTTTGAGTTCCGCATGCTGGGCTCAAGCCAGTCGATCTCCGGGCCAAACATTGTCCTCAACACGCTGATGGCCGAGTCCCTTCGTAAATTTGCCGACCAGCTTGAGCAGGCCGAAAGCTTTGAGCCTGCCCTGCATGAGCTCATCCGCGCCTCGCTGCGCGAGCACCGCCGTATTCTCTTTAACGGCAACGGCTATGACGAGGGCTGGCTGGAGGAAGCCGCGCGGCGCGGCCTTGCAAATCTGGCCTCGGCGGCAGACGCAATGCCCGCGTTCGTGCTGGAAAAGAACATTGCCCTGCTCTCGCGCCACGGCGTTCTGAGCCGGGGCGAGATGATGGCGCGGCATGAAATCCATATGGAAAACTACTGCAAGGTCATCAAGATCGAGGCGGCCACGCTCATTGACATCGTGCAGCACACGCTCTTAAACGCCGCGACCGCCTACACGCGCGACCTTTGCACAACGATTTTGCAGAAAAAGGCCGCCCTGCCGGGCGAGACCTGCCGGGTCGAGTCGGCGCTGGCCACGTCGGTCAGCCACTTGCAGGAGGAGCTGCTCGACCGCTGCGCCGCGCTCAAGACCACGCTCGACACCATGCCGCCCGCGCTGGGCGCAGAGGCCGAAATGCACTACTGCCACGACCGGCTCGTCCCGGCCATGGCAAAGGTGCGCGAGGTCATCGACCACATGGAAACGCTCGTCGCCAGCCCCTACTGGCCTGTGCCGACATATTGTGAGCTGCTGTTCTCCGTTTAAACAAAAAAGCCTCGAGCCGTTCGCGCCCACAGGCGCGAATCAAATGAAATCCAAAATTTACGAGGACATCTGCATCGTAAATTTTACTTTACAGCCCGCAAACGTGAGTTTTGGCGGCAATGCCGCCAAAACTTTGCGCTGCCGTGGGCTGCAAAATTTTGTTGGAAAACCCCATAGGGGTTTTCCAACAAGAAAAGCCTTCCGGTTTCCCGGAAGGCTTTTGCTGTATTCCCCGGCTGGCTCTGCCAGCCGATCAAATGGATTTCCTTTCGGGTTCTATAATAAATGTTGGGGTCAGGCTCATCACCTGACCCCATTGTCACAAAA
>CAZXIW010000059.1:0-11966 GCA_964640905.1 uncultured Oscillospiraceae bacterium | reverse complement strand
CCGAGAAGCGCCACGAAGTAGCGATAACCGCCGATGAACGCCGCAAACAACCGAAAAGCGCCCGGCCATCTGGCCGGGCGCTTGACGAATAATCTTTTAAAGAACCTCATCCTCGTAGGAAAAGAGCGCCTGCATCAGCTCGCGCATCTCCGGCGCGTCAAGGGAGCTTTCAAACGTTACCTGCCCGGCATGCGGGCCGGGATTGAGAAGCTGCTGCTCGTGTAAGCGCCGGTGCAGCTGGCGGGCGATGCCGAAGCTTCCGTCGATGATCTCCACGCGCCGCCCCGCAATGCGGCGGATGGCCGAGCGCAGGAAGGGATAATGGGTGCAGCCGAGCACAATGGCGTCGATGGGAACCTTCAGATAAGGCTCAAGCTTGTCAAGAAGATAGCTTTCGACCTCGCTGCCGCGCAAAATCCCCTGCTCCACATATTCCATGAGCCCGCTGCATGCGATGGGGATGAGCTGGGCCTCGCTGTCATACTGCGCCTTGAGGCGCTGGAATTTTTCCTCCTTTACGGTCATCGCCGTTGCCAGGATGAGGATTCGCCCGCCCGGATGGCGCTCGACCGCAGGCTTTACGGCGGGCTCTGTGCCGACGATGGCAAGCTCCGGGTAGGCCTTGCGCAGCGCGCGGATGGCGGCGCTGGTGGCCGTGTTGCAGGCAACGACAAGCGCCTTTGCGCCCTGCGAGATGAGCATGTCCGCCGCCTGCATGCTCAAGGCGACGACTTCTTCGGGCGATTTTGTGCCGTAGGGGGCGTGGAGCGAGTCTCCAAAGTAGCGGTAATTTTCAAATGGCAGTGTTTTGACCAGCTCGCGCAGGACACTGATCCCGCCAAGCCCGGAGTCAAACACCGCGACCGGCGCACGGCAGCGCTCCATTGCAGTTCCTCCTGAAAACAATTTCTCACCTTATATTATACGCCGCCGCGCGCAAAAAACAACAAACTTCCCGTTACAAACCGGATACAGACGGAAACAAAAAGCCGGGCGCAGTGCTTCTCTGCGCCCGGTGTGTTCACGCCTCCAGAAAACGCACGATGCGCTCCAGATCATATTCCCCGCTGTCCATGTTGACGGTGAGCGTCCGCTCCGGCGGGAGCGTCTTGTACCATTCGTCATAGAGCGCCTTGAGCTCATAGACGTACATGAGATCCAGCTCATCCTCATACGCGCGGCCTCTGGCGCGCATGTGCGCGAGAATGGTGTTGATGGAGCAGTCGAGGTAGATGTATTTGTCGATCTTCGGCATGAGCGAGTCGATGCCGCAGGCCAGCTTTTCCAGAATGCGAAACTCGTCCTGCGTCAGATCGCCCTGTGCAAGGCGGTATTTTGCAATGACGAGATTTTCCAGAAAGCAGCGGTCAAAGAAGAAAAACGAGGCGTCGGAGTTTCCGGGCTTCCAGAGGGGGTCATCAAAGTAGAGCGACAGAAACGTGACCTGCGCGTGAAACGTCCAGCGCCTGGAATCGGCGTAGTATTCGCAGATGAAGGGGTTATCCTGCGGCCGCTCTTCATGGAAGGCAGCGCGCGCGCCAAAGCGCGCGAGAAGTCTGGAAAGCATTGTGGTCTTGCCGGCGCCGACTGTGCCGCAGATGGCAATGTATTTCATGGCCGAGGTCTCCTTTCGCGCAAATTCGCACGGGGGATATCATACCGCAAAGAGGGGCTTCTGGCAAGTCGGCAAAACGCCGAAGTTTTTCCTGGCTGCTCAGCTTGTCAAATTCGCGCAAGCGCACAGCACTTTGCAGGCGGTTTGGGATACGATTTCAATCATTTTTTTCGCTGACATGCGCGGCGAAAAAAATACCCTACAGCCCGCAAACGTGAATTTTGGCAGCTTTGCTGCCAAAACTTTGCGCTGCGGCGGGCTGCAAGCTCTTTGCCAAAAACTCCTTCGGAGTTTTTGGCAGTCCAAGCAGCCCGGCATATTCTTCCGGGCTGCTGGGGTTGTTTCAGCGCAGGCTCAGATGCCGCGCCGGACATAGTGTGCCTTTTTCTTTGCCTCCACGCGCGTTTCAATGTCTGCGCGCACCCGCCGCGCGGCATAGCGCCCGCCGCGTCTCAGGGCAAGAACGGTGAAAATCACCGCGCAGGTGACGGGGCAAAGCGCGCAAAGCACCGTCAGCACCAGATAGAGCGCCGCAAAATCCTCGGTATAGCGCGCGGCATTTTCCCAGTAGGGGAAGATGACGCCAGTCGTGTTCATCGAGCGCGCGCCAAAGCTTGCTGCCACCGTGAAAAGATTTTTGAGGCTGTAGCGGTTCGTGTTTTGAAGATAGACGCACGCCTCGCCGCCCGGAAAATTTTCCTGCAATGTGCTGAGCGCAAAGCCCGTGATCGGCTCTGCCAGCACCAGCTCATACGCGCGCACACCGGGGTCAAGCCGCTCTTCGCCGCCTGTGATATGGCGCAGGGCGGCATAGGAGAGGAACATGCCCGCGCCGTCTTTGTAGGCTTTTTCGCTGGCCTCGTCTTTTTCGCGGGCAACCACGCCCGCGACCACATACGGCTCATCCCCGATCCAGACCGTCTGCCCGGCGACATCATAGCTTCCAAAAAGCGCCCAGGAAAGCTCCTCATCTAAGATCACGCGGTCAAAGGTAAAGTCGCGCTCTGAGATATAGCTTCCGCTCCGAAGGGGCAGGGGATGAAACAGGAAGAAGTCCCCGCCCACGCCGATGGTCTTTGCCGTGTAAGAGGTCGAGGCCGTGCAGACGCTGATGTCCTGCGGCGCAGTTGACCACGCGGCCTGATAGAGGCTGCCGTTTTCGGGCGTTTCCAGAGAGGCATCCGTGAGCTTTGTTTCAAGCGTGCGATGGAAAACCTCCAGCTCGTCTTCTGTTACCTCGCTTCCCGCCGGGGTGAAGGCCGAGACCTGCGCAAAGCGCATGTCGCTTGCGCCCTGCCAGACCTGCGCCGCCGACTGCGTGATGAGAAGGGTTTCGACATGATGGAGCTTTGCGGCAAAGACGATTGCCAGAACCGCCAGCGCCGCGTTGAGAATCAAAAGCAGAGCCTTCTTCCACGAAAGCGGCTTTCTCGCCCGCCGCCGCGCAAACTTGCCCCCGCTCATCCGTTCTCCGCCAGGCGAACCTGGGTTCCGGCCTCGATGGGCTTGGTGGCCGTTGTGATGACGAACTCGCCCGCGCCGATGCCGGAGATGGCAGAGCTCTTATCGTCGCTGGCCAGCACCTGCACGTCCACGCGCGTGGCCGTGTAGCGGGTGGAAAGGGGCGTGGACTTTGACGTAATGGCAAGGACGAACGTGCCGTTGTTATCCGTCCGGATGGCGGACGTGGGGACGAGCGCGTCGTAGCTGGCGCTCTTTTGCCCGATGGCAAGGGTAAGGTTCGTGTCCGGCTGAATGTCGCTGCCGGTCAGGTTAAAGGTCAGAAGGCGGTATTTGCCGGGGTTCTGGGGGTCATTTGTGATCGTCTCGAGCGTCGCGGTCGCGTCGCCCCAGTAGTTCACAAGCTCTGCCGTGTCTCCGACCTTGACCTTCTTGGCCTGCTCGGTCGTGACGGAAATTTTGACGGTGTAGCCCCGGTCGGTCTGGTTGATGGTGGCAAGCGCCATGTCGGCGCTGGCCGTGTCTCCCGCCGTGACGTTCACGGAGGCGATCGTGCCGGAGACCCTGGCCGTGACCTCCTGCGCGTCGGCGTCCTTGGTCAGCTTTTCGATTTCTGCTTTCTTGTCCTCGATGGCCTTCCGCGCCGCCTGCATGTCAAGGGCGGCGGTGTCGCCCTGGTTCATCTCGAAAAGCTTGTCTTCCAGCGCTTCTTTCGTGGACTTGACGGTCTCTGCCGCAGAAGACGCGGATTCCAGATCGGAGACAACATCCGTCTGCTCGTCAACGGCCTCCTTCGCCCGCTCGGCGATAAGCTCCAGACGCTCAATGGCCGCTTTCAGAGAATCGTAGCGGCTGCGAAGTGCTTCTGTTTCATCATCTGCCGCATCATAAGCCTCTTTCGCTTCTGCATAGGTCAACTGTGCCTTTAACTTTGCGAGTTCTTCTTGTTCCGTCGAAACCTTGTCGTAATATGGTTGTAGCGCCGAGTATGCGGCAATCAATTGCCGCGCTGTGAAATTTGCTTTTGCTGGAATCAACTCATCCAATAGCCTCTGTCCTTCGCTGGTTGTACAATACATATCCATCAAACCAACGCGACTATTTGTTAATTCTTGCAAATATTTATAGGCTGCCTCATGTTCAGCCAAAAGCAATGCAAATGTACCGTTGTCTCCCGTACTAGACATTAAGATTTTATTGATTTCTTCTTCTTGATCGCTGATGTCAGTTTTCAGGCGCTTGGCGCTCTTGCCGGGAATTGACGCGCCGATGTCTTCAAGCGCCTTTTCGGCGGTTTTCAGTGTTGTCTTGAGCGGCTCGAGCTTTGATTCCAGCGCTGCAATTTCGCCGGAAAGGCTGGTGTATTCCTCGTCGGTCTGCGCGTCGCTCAAATCCTTCTGCGCCTGCTCGCTTTCCTTGGTCAGCTCCTTGAGCCTTGCGTCGGCTTTGGCCTTTTCGGTCGCGATAAGGCTGGCGTCCATTGTGCTGTACTGGTTATAGATCGTCAGCGCTTCGTTGTAGGCCTCGCGGAGCTTCTGCACCTCGCGGTCTTCCTGCGCGTCGGAATTGGAGGATGTAATAAGGCTCTTCTGGTATTCCAGCTCCCTGGCCTCAAGGTCGAGCTTCGCCGCCTTCAGCTCGTCAGACTCCTCGGCCTCGAGAACAAACAGAACGTCCCCGGCGCTGATTTCCTGCCCCACCTTGCACTTGACGCTTTCAATCTTGCGCGTCTGTGTGATCTTGACGTTATAGGTCTCGTTGGCCGCGACCATGCCGGAGGCGCGGATTTTGGCGTTGATCGTGCCGGAGGTGATCTGCTGCGCCGCAACCTCCGGGAGGGAGGCGTTCATGATGGTGTTGGAGAAGAAGGTCAAAACCAGCAAAACTGCCAGAAAGATAATGGCCGCCGTTTTCACCCATTCGCGTTTTTTTACGTTCGTATCCATAGTTCTCTTATCCTTTCACGGAGCCTGCGTATGTAATGCCTTCGACCAGATAAGCCTCGCCATACAAAAAGATGAGAAGCCCCGGTATCATATAGACCACCGCCGCGGCAAAGGCAATGCCAATTTCCCCGGCGTTGATCTGCGAGAGGTAGACCGAAAGCGGCTGCTGCGACGCATCGGGGAGCAGGATCAGCGCCTGCTCGACCATGTTCCAGTAGTCGATGAAGACCAGAATCGCGATGGAGTACAGCGCGCTTCTGCACTGCGGCAGGCAGATGCGCCAGAAGATGCTCCACTCGCCCGCGCCGTCAAGCTTTGCCGACTCGATGAGCGAGACCGGAATGCGCCGCATGGACTTTGTGAGCAAAAACACCGAAAACGGCGCAAATGCGCCCGGGAGAAGAATCGCCCAGCGGGTATCCAGAATCCCCAGAAAATCGGAGACCAGATAGTTTGGCACCAGCGTCACCTGATAGGGCATGAGCATCAGGATGACGTAGGCAAAAAAGAGTGTGTCGCGGATCTTGCCGCGCCATCTGGTAAAGCCGTAGGCCGCGATGGACGCGACGGCCAGCTGCGCAAAGACGATCGGCGCGGTCAAAATCACCGAGTTCCAGAATTTATAGAGGAAATCCGGGCTTTTGAGCAGGACGGTAAAATACTGCGTGAAGCTCACCTTGTCCGGAATGAATTTCAGGGTAATGGTATCTTTGATGTAGCTCTTGCCGCTGGCCGCGTTCTGAAAGACCTGGCCATAGTTGGCGGTGATCTCACTTTGGGTCATGAAGGAGTTTGTGATCGTGAGAACCGTCGGCATCAGGAATAAAAATGCAAAGAGCGCCGCAAGCAGCGTCAGCGTGCCGCGCGAAAAATAGCGTTTTTTCCGTCTCATCCTTCCACGTCCTTTCCAAAGTAGTTTTCAATGGCAAACAGGAGCGCGATGAGAATAATGATGACAACGGCCAGCATGATGGCCGCGGCAGACAGGCGCTGATAATCCAGATTCTTATTATACATGTTGTTCATGAAATGCTGGAGCATGTAAAGCCCCTCATAGGGGTAGTCGCCGGAGAGAAGATAAATTTCGCGGAAGACCTTAAAGGAGTTGATGATCGAAAGAATCGTCACAAAAAGGACAGTCGGCGAGAGGTAGCGGAGCTTGATGTGAAAAAACTGATAGGCCTTGGACGCGCCCTCGACCTCCGCAACCTCAAGTAACTCCTTGGGGATGTTATTGAGCGCAGCCATGAACAAAATCATGTTGTAGCCAAGGTTTTTCCAGAGGAAGAGCAGCACAATGACCACCATACAGTAGTCAGATTTCAGCCAGTCGATGGCGCTTGCGCCAAAGACGGAGAGAAATTCGTTCACCACGCCGTTGGAGTGGAACAGAACCTGCCACACCAGAATGATCGACGCCACGGGCACCATCATCGGGCTTAAAAAAAACGTCCGGAACTGGCTCTTAAAGGGAATCCGGCACTCAAGCATCAGAGCCAGCGCCAAGGCCAGAATCACCGCCAGCGGGACAGCGAGCCCGGAGAAGACGGCGGTATTTTTGACGGCGATCTGAAACGCGCCGTTATTCCAGACATTGATATAATTTTTTAACCCCACAAAGCTGTGGTCCAGCGCGCCGGCAATGAACGAATAATAGATAATTACGCAAAACGGCGCGACATAAAAAATGAGCATGCCAAGAAAGCTTGGCCCGGAAAAGCACAGGGAGGCCAGAAAGTCCCGAATCTTCGCGTTCGCGGCGCGTATGAATTTCTTTGTCTGCTTCACGGTTCGTTCCTTTCTGTTTTCTGCTTCCTCCGCGCATCCCAAAAGTCTCGCAGAGTTCGCGCCCGCAGGCGCGAATCAAATGAAATCCAAAATTTCCGAGGACATGCGCATCGGAAATTTTACTTTACAGCCCACAAACGTGAATTTTGGCGGCAAAGCCGACAAAACTTTGCGCTGTAGCGGGCTGCAAACCCTTTGTCAAAAACTCTGAAAGAGTTTTTGACAGTCTCAGAAGGCGGCATAGCCGCCTTCTGAATATGGTGTGTTATGACTGCTCTGCTACGTAGAGGTTCACGCGGGACTGAATCATGCTTGCCGTGTCGTCGAGGCTCTTTTCGCCTGCAAAGTAGGCGGCAGTCTCGTCGGTGATGATGCTCATGATGTCCTCGTCGTAGCCGTAGAGAGACTGGGTGCTTTCAACGAGCGAGAGGATCTGGTCGGCCTGCTCCTGCGAGAGCGCGTAGATGTGAACCGCGCCGTCTTCGGCGACCTCGGTCGCGCCGCCGGAGGAAACTGAGACCGTGCCGACTGCGCTGCCGGCCTCCACCGCCGTATAATAGGTCATCTTCGGGATGCGGATGGGGTTACCGTCCTCGTCCTTCATAATTTCGCCATTCTCGTCCGTCTCATATTCCTCGGTCATGGCCTCCTCAAGCTTCTTGTCGAAGGCTTTCTTGTTGATCGGGAAGCTCCAGATGTTGTAGCTCGACTGGTAATCCTCGCGCAGGAACTGCTTGATAAAGTCCCAGGCGGCCTGTTTGTCGGCGCAGGTCGAGGTGATGGCGAGGCAGCCATCGAGATTCAGCGTGTGGCGCGCCGAGCCATCCTCCGAGGGGTAGCCGATGAAGGCGACCTCTCCGTTGTAGCCGGACAGGGAGTAGAGATAATCCTCAAAGCCGGAGATGGAGAAGCCCGTCATCAGCTGGCGGCCGGAGTTGATGCGCTCCTGGCTGTTTTCATATTCGTATTCATCCCAGTTGAATTCCGCTGGGAAGGAGTTTGCAAATTCCAGAAGCGCCTTGAATTCAGCCGAGTCAAAGTGCGCCGCGCCGTTTTCCCAGTCGACGAAGGCACTGATGTTGCGCGTGATGCAGGTTTGCAGAATGTCGTTTTTGGTGTAGTAGACGTCAAAGATTGTGGCGTCCGGCAGGAGCTTTGTCATAGCGTCCCTGAGGCTTGCAAGATTCCATGTCTCGTATTCGCCCACGACCTTTTCCAGCGCAACGGCGGTCTCGATGTAGAAGGACTTCGGAATCTGATAGAGCCTGCCGTCGCTGCTTTCCAGCGCCTTGAGAACGGAGGGAACAAAGTCCTCGCGGCTCATCTCGGCATCTGCGTCGATGATCTCATAGAGGTCGGCCAGATACCCCTTTGCCGCGTACTTGTCGGCGGGGATGTTGTAGGCGTCGATCGCCATCAGATCCGGAAGCTTGCCGGACATGATCTCGGTGTTGAGCTTCTGGATACCGGCAGAATAATCCTCCTCCGCATTATACTCCGAATAATCGCGCACGACAATACGGTGGGTGTTGCTGCTGCGGTTAAATTTTACGATGGCGTCGCGCATGTCGTAGTCCAGATACATGCAGGCGTAGGTCAGGATCGTCTTGTTGACAACGCTGGCCGCGTCTACGCGGGTGAGCACGATCAGCTGGCGGGTCTGGGTCTGGGTGAGATTGTCGTAGCTGTTTTCAAACGCGACCACGCGCCCGTCGGGAAGCACGGAGTAGGTGTTCAGATTGTTGGAGTTGATGTCACACTCGATCCAGTCGACGACCTTTTCCTTCGCCTCTGTCTCAAAGCTGTAGCCATAGAGATTGCCGTTATAGTCGTAGTAAATGTCATAGGTCTCATCGCCGGGGAAGAACTGATATGCATCGTTCGGGATTTTGATGGCCTCGCCCGTCAGCTCGCCCGTTTTGGGGTCGATGGCCTGGAAGAAGCGGCCATTGTCTTCCTCGTTGGCCTCGTCGTATTTGTAGATGGCAAGGCCGACCTGGTCGCTGGAAAGCTGGCAGATCTCACCGCCGCTTTCTCCCATGTTGACGGTGGCGGTCTGGTTGCCCTGCTGGTCGTAGATCGAGACGCCCTCCCAGTTGCCGATGTAGATATTGCCTGCGCTGTCTACGCGGAAGAAGGAGATGTAGCTCCAGCCGTCCTCCGACTGCGGCAGGGAAATGCGGCCAAGCTCTGCGCCGGTTGCGTCCAGATGCAGAACGCCGGTCTCGTTGCCGCCCTCTTCAAAGTAGTTATACATGCTGTCGGTCTCAGCGTCCATGTCCTCAGGCGGGTTATAGCGGTAGGTATAGGCGCTGTAGACGACCCAGAGTGTGCCGTCCGGCGCGGCCTGAAGATTGTCGATGCTGCTTGAACCGAGCCAGCCCTCCGGGACGGCGGGGAGCGTGAAGTTCGTCAGCTCCGTGCATTCACCCGTCTCCACATCCAGACGGAACAGGCCGGAGCGGTAGTTGTCGTATTCGACCGTTGAGCCGTCTGCGTCGGTGTAGGTCTGCTTGCCGTCGATGATGTTGCCGCAGAAGTAGAGCGTTGTGCCGGCGACAACAGAGGTGTTGACGTACTCGATTTTTTCATCCAGCGGCAGAAACGTTGCTTCATAGACGTATTTGCTGGTGCTGGCCGCCTTTTCCTCGTTCGACTCTGCCGGGGCAGAGGGGGAGGCGGGGGTGGTGGGCGAATTTTCCTTGCTGCCTTCTGTCCTGCTGCATCCGGCAAAAAGCCCCAGCAGCAGCACAAGCGCCAGAAGCGCCGCAAGCATGCGTGTTTTTTTCATAAGCGATCTTCCTTTCTGCGGGAGACACCCGCGCGGTATGGACAATACTCTTTACACTTATCATAGCAGGTGCGTTTCAAGGTGAAAAGACCTGCCGGACAATTTTAAGAAAAATTTAATAGGTTAGCAGCCCGGCGCGTCTGCGGCCGGGAGCGTGAGCGTGGCGCTGAAAAGCGCGCCCTCCTGCGTGCGGGAAAATGTGCCGCCCATCTGGCGCAGAATCTTCTCGCAGGTGCGAAGGCCGATGCGGTTACTCTCTACCTGCCCGGGGTCTTCTCTTACGGTGTTGGACAGGCAGATAACAAGCGTGTCCGCCTCCTGCGCCACGACCACGCCAACGGGGCTTTTGGGGTCTGCGTACTTGCAGATGTTATCCGTCAGATTGTCAAAGACGCGCTTCAGATAGGTTGCGTCGACCGTGATCTGGCACGAGACGGCCTGCACGGCTCTGTGGAGCGTAAAGCCCTTCTGCTCGAGAAAGACAAGCCCCTCGCCCAGCATCTGATCCAGGAGCGCCGAGGCGTCAAAGCGCTCTGTTTGCAGCGGAAGCTCCGGCGCGCCGAAGACCAGCGCGTAGCGAAAGAGTTCATCGGTCAGCTTTTTCAGCTGCAGCGCGCGGCTGTAGGCCGCGTCCACATAGCTTCTGTACTCCTCCGGCGAGTGATACTGCCCGCTCTGGGCAAGATCGAGATAGCCAAGCAGCGCCGTGAGCGGATTTCGGATGTCGTGGCTCATGGCCGAGATCAGCTCCTGATTCTGCCGCAGCGCCTGCTGCTGCTCGGCGGTCTTTTTTAAAATCGAGCGGCGCATCTGCTCGACGCTCCCGGTCAGGCGCGCCAGCTCATCGTCGCCCGTGGCGTGCAGCTCCAGCTGAAGATTCCCGTCGCCGATGTTTTTGACTTCTTCTGAGATGGTCACGATCGCGCGCGTGATGCGCCGGTTGTAGACCAGCATGAAAAGCGCAAAGACCAGACACGCCAGCGATACCCCGCCGATGAGAAGCCCCGTGTAGAGCTTTGACTCGGAAAAATCATAGACCACGGCCTGAAACACGCCGTCTCGCAGGTAGACGGGGTAGGTCTGCACGTCGTAAAGATCATCCAGATTGTCGATTCCCGCGCTGCCCGCGTCCTCGTCGATGCCCCACCAGCCGGCCTCAAGCGCGAGGCGGCGGTCTTTGTAAAGAAGGATGTAGCTGTCATCCTGGGAGATGGCCCAGCGGGAGATCATCTCCGTGTCGCGCGAGGAGAGGTCAAACTCGCGCGCGTAGCTCTGAAACGAGGAGACGATGGAAAGATTCCGCTGGCTGATGCGCGCAGGGCTGAGATAAACTTTTTCGATCAGCGTCTGGCCGATGGCGTCGGTCAGAAGATACACGCCCAGCGCCGCCAGCAGCGCCGCAAGCATGACCAGCAGGAGCTTGGTATGCAGCGAGTGGAGCTTTGTCCTTTTTGGCCTAGTCAATCTGATACCCCTTTCCCCAGATGGTGCGGATCAGGCGGGGGTTGGCCGGGTCATCCTCCAGCTTTTTGCGCAGATTTACGATATGTACCATGACGGTATTGTTGGAGGTCGGCATATATTTTTCGTGCCACACGCCCTCATAGATCTGCGCGACCGACACGACGCTTCCGCGGTGCGCAGCCAGAAACTGCAGGATGGAAAACTCCGTCTCCGTCAGCTCCAGTACCTCGCCGCTTCGCACGATGCGGCGGTTTTCCTCGTCGAGCACCACGTCGTGGCGCAGCTGCTTGCCGGTGACTTTGCCCTTGTAGACGCGGTAGCGGCGAAGAAGCGACTCGACCTTCATCAAAAGCTCCCCGTGCGAGAAGGGCTTGGCAAGATAATCGTCGCCCCCGGCGCTGTAAGCTTCGAGCTTATCCTGCTCCTGCGTGCGCGCGGTCAGAAAGAGAATGGGAGCCGTGCTCACGCGGCGAATTTCGCGGCTTGCGTCAATGCCCGAAAGCTCCGGCATCATGATGTCCAGAAGGATCAGATCCACCTCCGGCTGCTGCCGCACGGCCTCGACCGCAAGACGCCCGTTTGGCGCTTCAAGAACCTCGTAGCCCTGCGCCTGCAATAAAATATGGAGGATGCGGCGGATATCCGGCTCGTCGTCTACGACGAGGATGCGAATGCTCTGTTCCATGGTAGAACCCCCGGTTTCATTTGCTTTGCTCCATTGTATCACACGTTGGCGCACTTTTTGCGCTTATTAAGAATTTTTAAGATTCGTTTTAAAAAGGAAATGGCTTTCCGGGCGGGGGGCTTGTGCTTCTGCCGCCGCTTCTGCTATAATAGCCGCAAAGCGGCGCGCAAAGCGCGCCCCGCGCCAAAGGCGCGGCTTTTGCAGAGCAAAAGGCTT
>CAZXIW010000058.1:0-12250 GCA_964640905.1 uncultured Oscillospiraceae bacterium | reverse complement strand
GAGCTGCCGTCCACGGGCGGCATGGGCACGACGATGTTCTATGTCCTCGGCTCGGTGCTGGCGCTGGGCGCGGTCGTCCTGCTGGTCACCCGCAAGCGTATGAGCAAAAATCACTAAACGTTTTCCGCAGACTGCCGGGGGCTAACGCCCCCGGCACAGCGGCAGGGAGAAATTCGCAATGAAAAAGAAAAGCAGCCTCTGGGTTACTATATTGCTGTTCGTGATCCTCATTGCGGGCGTGTCCCTGCTGCTGTATCCAACGTTCAGCGACTATTGGAACTCTCTGCACCAGTCGCGCGCCATCGCGGGCTACGCAGAGGACGTTGCAAAGCTGGACACGGCGCAGTATGACGAGCTCTGGCAGGCGGCAGAGGAATATAACGCGTCGCTTGCCGCGCGCGAGACGGCCTTCGCGCTAAGCGACGCGCAGAAGGCGCAGTATGACGAGCTTTTGAATCTCTCCGGCCTTGGCGTAATGGGCTATATCGAAATTCCGGAGATCAACTGCTCGCTGCCCATCTACCACGGGACGGATGAGTCTGTTTTGCAGATCGCCGTGGGGCACATCGAGTGGTCGAGTCTGCCCGTTGGCGGGGCGGGGACGCACTGTGTGCTCTCCGGCCACCGGGGGCTACCGAGTGCGAAGCTGTTTACCAACCTCGATAAGCTCCGCGAGGGCGATACCTTTTTGCTGCGCGTGCTCGACGAGGTTCTGACCTATGAGGTCGACCAGATTTTGATCGTTGAGCCGGAGCAGACCGGAAGCCTTGTCGCGACGCCCGGCGAGGACTACTGCACGCTTGTGACCTGTACCCCCTACGGCATCAACACGCACAGGCTGCTTGTGCGCGGCCACAGAATCGAAAACGCGCAGGAGGCCACGCAGATCCGCGTCACGGCAGACGCGATGCAGGTCGAGCCGATGCTGGTCGCGCCGTTTGCGGCGCTGCCGGTGCTGGCAATTCTGTTTGTGGTGCTGATGCTGCCGAAGAAACCGAAATCTCATGGAGGCGATGCGAATGAAACGCAATAAATTTTTCCGGGTGCTGCTGGCCATGTGCCTGATGCTGGCGCTCAGCGCGCAGGCGCTGGCGGCGGGCTATATCGAGGTGGACAGGGATGTGTCTTTGACCATCTCCTACCACGACGGCGAAACGCCGCTGCGTGGGGCGTATTTTGCCATCTATCAAATCGCCGAGGCTGATACCACGGGCGCACTGCACCTTATCAGCCCCTACGACGCGGCGGAGGATATCGACATCAATATCTTCGGAAAATCCGACGAGACCGACGCGGCCTGGCTCACGCTTGCCTCGACGCTGGAGGTCTATGTCCTGCGCGAGCGCATTACCCCGCTTGACAGCGGAAGAACCGGGGAGGATGGCGTCCTGAAATTCCCGACAGGCAGTGCGGTCACGATGAAGCCGGGACTTTATCTTGTCATCGGCAACCGCATGTCGCAGGGTGGGTATTACTACGACCCACAGCCGTTTCTTGTGATGCTGCCGACGATCGAGACGGAGGAAAACGTCTGGGACTACGACGTGGAGGTCTCCGAGAAATTCTCCAAGCGCCGCATCCCTCCCACGCCGGGCGGAGGCGAGGATCAGAAGTTCCAGAAGGTCTGGAACGACGGCGGCGCGGCCGATACACGGCCGGAGTCGATCACGGTCGACCTGCTGCGAAACGGCAAGGTCTATGACACGGTTACGCTGACGGCAAAGGATAACTGGCGCTACACGTGGAAGAATCTGAATGGAAGCTACCGGTATCTGGTCTCTGAGCGCGTGCCGGAGGGCTATACCATGACGGCCACGCGCGACGGCGAGACGCTTGTTGTGACCAACACCGGCGAACAGCCGAAGAAGGACTATGACGACCGCCTGCCGCAGACGGGTCTTGTCTGGTGGCCGGTGGGGCTGCTGGCCGTTGGCGGCGTGGGCTGCCTGCTGGTGGCGGGAATTCTGAAAAAGAGAGAACGTAATGGCTAAGCTTTCAAAAATATTTATGGCAACGGGGCTGCTGCTTTTAGCAGCGGCCCTTTGCTTTGCGGGCTATAACCTCCGGGCGCAGGCGCGCGCGGGCGAGGCATCCAGCGAGGCACTGGCGCTGCTGCTGCCGGAGCTTGAAAAGGTGCAGGAGCAGCCGACGCTGGCGCTTGAGACCGAGGTGAGCTATGAATATGAGCAGGCGGCCGCGCAGGTGCAGCCGCCTGTCTATGCGGAAAACCCTCAGATGGATATGCCAATCCAGATGGTTGCGGGGCAGGATTATATTGGTGTGCTGGCGATTCCGGCGCTCTCTTTGGAGCTGCCGGTTATCAGCGAGTGGACGATGGAGCGGCTCGGCTATGCGCCCTGCCGCTATTCCGGCTCTGCGTATCAGGGAGACCTTGTGATCTCCGGGCATAACTACGCGGGGCATTTTCGCGACCTTCGCAAGCTCCTTCCGGGCGATGCGGTGACGTTTACCGACATGGACGGGAATGTGTTTTCCTACACGGTCTCATATCTTGAGACGCTTGCGCCGGAGGCTGTGGAGGAAATGGTGACGGGTGAATGGGACTTAACGCTCTTTACCTGCACCCCCGGCGGGCAGAACCGCGTGGCGGTGCGCTGTGAGCTGGCAGAGGATTTTTAGGTGTTCATTAAGGGAAGACAGAAATACTTGATTTTAAGGAGCTTTCCGTGTACAATATTCGTTAAGGACGGAAAAATTTTCCCATAAAACGGAAGGAAACCGCAGAAGCGTCTGCCGCGTGTGCAGGCCGCGCGGACACATGGAGACAGGCATGACAGACAAGGAGTTCCGGCGCTTATCGCGCGACGAGCTGATCGAGATCATCTACGAGCTGAAAAAGGCGCAGAGCGAGCTGGCCGCGGAAAACGAGCAGCTGCGCGCGTCGCTTTCTGCGCGGAGCTATCAAATCGAGCAGGCCGGGTCGATCGCCGAGGCGGCGGTCAGCCTTTCGGGTGTGTTTGAGGCCGCGCAGCGGGCGGCGGACGCCTATCTTTCACAGGTGCATGAGGCCAACGAGCAGACCGAAAGCCGCTGTGAGCGGCTCTTGCTGGATGCAAAGCGCGAGGCAGACGAGATCGTTTCCGCCGCGCAGCGCGAGGCAGAGCTTATCCGCATGAAGGCCGAGCGCGAGGCGAAGGCACAGTGGGATGCGCTGCAAAGTAAAACCGACACGCTTCTGCGCTCCTACGCAGAGCTGCGCGCGCTGCTGCAGCCGGGAGGAAGCGGCCAATGAAGCAGCAGGTGCAGATCCCCTCTATGGAGCAGATCGAGGCCGAGCGCGCAAGACTGCGCTACCGCAGGCGCTATCAAAGGACGCTGCAAAGCACCGTCGCGGCGCTCATCGTGGTGGCGGCCATTGCGGTTTTGATTGCGACGACGGTTTTGCCCGTGCTGCAAATCTATGGCGCGTCGATGAGCCCGACACTTGACGAGGGAAATATCGTTGTGTGCGTGCGCGGCGCGGCGTTTGACTCCGGCGAGCTGGTGGCGTTTTATCTTGGCAACAAGATTCTTGTCAAGCGCTGCATTGCAGGGCCGGGGCAGTGGGTCAATATCGACGAGACCGGCAACGTCTATGTAGACGGCAAGCTGCTCGACGAGCCGTATCTGGTTGAAAAGGCACTGGGCGAATGCAATATTTCGCTTCCGTATCAGGTGCCGGAAAATCGCTACTTCTGCATGGGAGACCACCGCGCAACGTCGGTGGACTCGCGGACGACCGAGGTCGGCTGCATTGCAGAGGAGCAGGTCGTTGGTAAAATTGTGTTCCGTGTCTGGCCGCTGGCCGGGTTCGGAAGTGTAAAATAAACAGACAGGGCAGGTGAGAGACAATGGCGGCATCCATCCACGAGGCGGAAAAATTCCACAGAGCACGGCGCGCAAGAAATCGCTGGCGCGGCGTGTTTACCGTGCTGGCCGCCATTGTGCTGCTTGGGACGGTCTATTGGCAGATGCGCCCGGCCATCACCCTGCAGCCGCAGACGGCCTACTGCGGGCATGAGGCGCATACGCACACGACGGCAGAATGCTATCGGGAGATTCTGGTCTGTGACCTTCCGACAGAGCCGGCCGCGCCCGCGCAGAGTGAAGAAGCGTATGAATATGAAGAGGTTCTGATTCCCCATGCGCACACCGATACCTGCTGGGGCGAGGAAGTGCGCGCCGTGTGCGGCCTTGCAGAATGCGAGGACAGCTATCACGACCACACGGAAGCATGCACAGACGCGGAAACGGGCGAGCTGGCTTGCGACATTCCGGCCTTTACGCCGGGGCATGCGCATGGGCCGGACTGCTATGAAACCGTGCCGGTTCTCGTCTGCGGGCTGGAAGTGGGCGAGCTGGAGCCTGCGCCGGGCGGGGGCGCGCCGGAATATGGCGGGGAAGAAGCGCCCGTGGAGGAAGCGCCCGTGCATACGCATGTGGCTACGTGCTATGAGATGGTCTTCATCTGCCAGCGCGAGGCGCATACGCACACGCTGGCCTGCTACAGTGACCCATCTGCCGATGTGGAGACGGCGGCAGACTGGGAGGCGACGCTTCCGGAGCTGACGCAGGAGCAGGCCGGTGCGCGGGTCGCGGCGGTCGCGATGAGCCAGCTTGGCTATACGCAGAGCGAACGCAACTATACAGTTGACGACGCGGGCGCAAAGCACGGCTATACGCGCTATGGCGCGTGGTACGGATATCCGCACAGCGAGTGGTGCGCGATGTTTGCCTCGTTCTGTCTGCACTATGCGGGCGTGGCGCAGAGCGAGTTTCCGTATGCCTCCGGCTGCATCTACTGGGTAGAGCAGCTGAACGAGCGTGGCCTTTACCGGCAGGATGAGGTGGAATATACGCCGCAGGTCGGCGATCTGATCTTCTATGACAAGAATTACGACGGCCTGAGTGACCACGTGGGCGTGGTGACCGGCGTCACAGACGGGGAAATTGAGAGCGTCGAGGGAAATCTCGGCGGCGCGGTCACGCTGGTGCGCCATGCGCCGGGCGAGGCCGATATCTGCGGCTTTGGCGTTTTGCCGCGCGAAGAAGCCGGAAAAGCGCCGGAGGATGAAATGCCGGGCAGCGCAAATGGCGCGCTGACGGGCGCTCCGGCGGGCGGGAGTCCGGATGGCGCAGACGGCGAGGGCGAAAAAGCCCCGGATGGTGCAGACGGCGCGCTGACGGGCGCTCCGGCGGGCGAAACACCGGAGGGCGAAGCGCCCACCGAAGAAAACCCGGCGGAGGAAAATCCAACGGAGGAAAATCCAACGGAGGAAAATCCGGGAGAAGAAAGCCCGGCAGAAGAGGCGGTGCTTCCGATCTGCGGCATGCAGGCGCACGTACACGACGAGCGCTGCTACAGCGCAAAGGGCGAGTTTACCTGTGAGCTTCCGGCGCACAGCCATACAGACGAATGCTACCCATTGCCTGAGAGCGAGGAGGAAGCGCCGGAGGAAGAATGGCTCTGCGGCAAGCAGGAGCATGCGCACGTGGCAACGTGCTTTGATGAGTCCGGCGAGCAGCTTTGCCCGCTGGAGGCGCACACGCACACAGACGATTGCCTTCTGCCGCCCGAACCGGAGCTGACGGAGGAGGAGCTGCGCGAAATCGAGGCGCAGTTTACCCAGCAGGCCGAGGCGCTTGAAGCGCTGGAGGAGCTGACAGACGAGGACGTTCTGGCGGCGGAGGCGCTGCTTTCTGAAATGGAGCAGGCGCATGTGGAGGGGCGGCTTTCTGACGAGGCCTATACGGCGCTCTATGCGCGCGTGACGGCGCTTTTGACGCAGGAATACGACACCATCGCCGAGGCCTGCGAGGGAACGAACTGGCTTTTGCTGCGCGACAGCGGCTGGTTTGAGGAATACAGCATGCCGATGCCTGCAAGCTACAGCCTCGATGCAGAGGACGCTGCGATGGGCACTGCGCCGCAGGGCGCAGACGAAGACCACAGTGGCGAGAAGCCGTCTTCGCAGCAGGTAGCTCAGCCGGGCGGGTCAAACAGCAATGCAGATGACGGCGTGACGATCAGCAAGGTCATTAACGGCACAGAGCTTGAAAACGTGTTTGACATTACGCTCCGCGTTGAAACGCCGCACAATATCGGCGAGGTGATCAAAGAGCCGGATATGGCGGTCGTGATCGTGATGGACATTTCCAACACGATGAAGCAGAACTTCGGGAACTCGACCCGCTATAAAGCGGCAATGGATGCAGCGGAGGACTTTCTGGACAAGTTTGCCGCCAGCAACGAGCTTGGCGTGAGCAGGATCGGCTATGTGGCCTTTAACACTGACGCGCATGAGATTTTCCCCTTGCAGTCCTGCACAAACCAAACGCAGGCCGACGTGCTGAAAGGTACGATGCGCACCAAGACGGGCGACATCATTAACGCCAATGGATACGCTGAGGCGCACAGCCGCTTTACGAACGTTGAGGCGGGGCTCAAGAGGGCAAGCGACATGCTGGACAAGGCCGGCAACAAGAATAAGTTCATCATCTTCCTGAGCGATGGCTTCCCGACGACGTACATCCAAAGCGGCTATAAGGGCTATGATCCGTATGACGAAGATGGTGATATCTTCTATGACGCTGTGCTGGGAAGACCATGTGGCAGCGGAACAAGCTACTCCGATGCGGCGGCGATTTGCGCAAGGAAAATGGCAGCGACGATCAAGAGCTCCGGCACGACGATCTTCTCCATCGGCGTTGACGTCGGCGGGCAGACGATTCAAAAATATATTACAACGAGTGAGGGTCTTGGGGGTATTTCAGTCGTTGACCGAACCGGAATGACCTATGAGATTGGTGATGCCACGAGTACGGACTCCTATAAGAACTGGCTGAAAAACAGC
This sequence comes from uncultured Oscillospiraceae bacterium, assembly GCA_964640905.1. Classification (GTDB taxonomy): domain Bacteria; phylum Bacillota; class Clostridia; order Oscillospirales; family Oscillospiraceae; genus CAG-170. The sequence continues at coordinate 5,396 of CAZXIW010000058.1, read as the reverse complement.
ATCGGCTCAGGCTACTACTATGACAGCACCAATACGGCCGCTTTAAAGGCGGCGTATGACGAGATTTTTAATAAGATTCAAGAGACTGTCAGCACCGGCACAAACGCCGACTGGGTCACGGCAGATACCATCCCAACGTTTACAGAAAACGGTGTGGTGGAGTTCATCGGTCTTTTTGATAAGCATGACGTGCTGCACGCAGGAGCGGTTGCAGAAGGAAAGCTCACCGCGGCGCTTACGGGCGAATATAAAGAAGGCGCAGAGAATACTGCCGCCTATAGCGAGGAAAGCACTGGAAATGGCGAGATTCACTGGGATTTGAAAAAATCCGGCTATACGAGCCATCAAAGCGGCAGTCAGACGATCTATGCCTACAGCCTCAAATACCGTGTGCGCCTGAAAAACGAGAATGCGGCGTATGTGGAGAATGACGTTCGCAAAACGAACGAATCGGCCAGCTTGTGCTACCGGGTGGTTCGGATCGCAGACGGGCAGACGGTGATGTCTGAGCAGAAGACGCTTGCGTTCCCCGTTCCGTCGGTCAAGGGCTATCTTGGAGAGCTTACGTTTACCAAGAAGGACAACTATGACAAGGCGCTTTCCGGCGCGGAGTTTACGCTGAGGCATGCGGAGGACTGCTCGAATGCTGCCTGCCGGGGTGACGGCAAGAACATAGTTGCGATCACAGATATGAAGGCTGCGGCGGACGGAAGCGGTACGGTTACGTTCTCCAACATCCCCTCCGGCCACACCTACACGCTCACCGAGACCAAAGTCCCGGACGGCTACGCCACCGATGGCAGCTTCTATACGGTGCAGGTCGCGTATGACAAGACAATCGTTACGGTGAAGGATTCCGGCCAGACAAAGGTGCTTGCGACGTGGGACATGAGCGACGGCACGGAGCACGTGATCGTCAATAATACCTACTATGAGCTGCCGTCTACGGGCGGCGTTGGCACAGCGCTCTATACGCTGGCAGGCGGCGCAATGACGCTTGCGGCGCTGGGCGGCCTGCGGAGAAGACGCAGAGGCGGCAAAAAGTAACAGGCAAAAGCAGCGCAAAGCGCCCGGACGGCAGTCCGGGCGCTTCAGCGTGTCGAAAAAGTGTTTTCGCCCCGCTGAGGCAGTTTTTCAAACTTCAAAAAAGTTTGAAAAACTGGTTGATTGAACGCGAAGGGGGCTTTTTGCCCCCTTCACTCTTCCCCCACTGCTCTGTCTTAAGCAGCCTGTCGGATCGTTTTTTGACAAAGAATTCGCAGGTCGCTTCAGCGCAAAGTTTTGGCGGCATTGCCGCCAAAATTCACGTTTGCGGGCTGTAAAGTAAAATTTCCGAGGCACATGTCCCCAGAAATTTTGGATTTTATTTGATTCGCGCCCAAGGGCGCGAACGGCTCGAGGCTTGAGCTGTTCTGGCAGCCTTATCAGGGGCGCAGGCGCTTCCAGAAGCTGCGCAGCATGAAATACGTCAGCGCAATGTCCATGGCGTAGAGAAACGAGGAAAGGCCGCTTCCCATCACAAGATTGACCAGACAGAGCGCGCCGCAGACGCAGGCGGTCAGATAAAAGGCGCGGCGGCGATGGGAGACAAGAAACCAGACCAGCCCCGCAAGCTTGAGCGCAAACAGCGCCAGAAGCAGAATATAAAGCCCGCGGAACATGCCGACGCTTCGCAGCATCAGCTCCAGAAACTCCAGCATCTCGGAAAACTCCGGATAGGCGCTGAGCGTATCGAGAAAGAACGACTGCTCCTGATACACCAGCAGCACACACGAAAAGCCCAGCACCATATACCCCGCGAACAGCGCGCAGAGAATCAGCCAGAAGCAGACCAGGCCGCGAAAATGCGGTTTTCCCTGCGCGTCCAGCCGGACGGCGTCGCGGCCAGATGGGCGGGCGGGCGCGCTGTGCGGCGGCGCTTCTTCGCCGAAGGCGCTTTCGGGCGTCTGGGGCGCGGGCTTGCCGTAGCGCTTGACAAGCGCCCCGCAGTCCGGGCAGATGAGGATGTTGTCGTCCACCTCTTTGCCGCAGTTATAACATGTCTGCATGAAGCATACTCCTTATCAAATAAGATATCTGTATTGTAGCCGGGCGCGGGCGGAATGTCAATCGCGCCCGGCGGGGCGGCAGGAAGGGAAAAGCATTTTTTGCAAGGCATCTAGCAATATTTGTGCTTTACAGAAGGAAAAAATTTTATATAATAAGAAAAAAGAAAGAGGGTGCTCCTATGCGCTTTACAAAAATGAACGGGGCTGGCAATGACTTCATCATTCTCGACTGCCGAAGCGGCGCAATCGCGCCGGAGCAGCTTCCGGGCATCGCCCGCGCGCTGTGCGACCGGCGGATGTCGATCGGCGCGGATGGACTGATGGCAGTTGTTCCGGCGCAGGGCGCGGCAGACTACGGCATGCTGTTTTTCAATTCAGACGGCTCACGCGGCGAAATGTGCGGCAACGGCGCGCGCTGCATCTGCCGCTATGGCTATGAAAAGAAGCTTGCGGGAGAACGCCAGCGCATTGAGACAACGGCGGGCCTTGTGACCGGCGCGCGCATCGACCGGCAAAATTACCGCATCCGCCTTCCAAGCCCGTCGGTTATGGAGCTGGATGTGCCGGTTGCAGTAGACGGCGCAGCATATTCCTGCGCCTATGTGGAGCTGGGCGAGCCGGGGAAGCCGGGGCTTCCGCATGCGGTGGTGGAATATCCGGGGCTGCGCGAGGCCGATGAGGCGGCGCTCTTTGCACTTGGCAGGAGTCTTCGGTATCATCCGGCGTTTGCACGAGGCGCAAATGTCAATTTCTTTGAGCTGACCGGGGAAAACCAGGTCTATGAGCGCACCTGGGAGCGCGGCGTGGAGGATTTCACCTATGCCTGCGGCTCAGGCACAGGCTCAGTTGCGGCGGCTTTGACGTTACAGGGGCGCTGCACAGGGCGGCTGGAGGCGCAGATGCGCGGCGGCACACTTTATGTGGATGTTGAGGCGCGCGGCGGAGTGGTGGAAAACCTCTATCTGACCGGGCCGACCATTTATGTATGCGAGGGCGAAGTGCTGGAAGAGGCACTGCGTTTTTGATAATTTCAGAAAAGGAAAGGGAAGAAATTTATGAACAAAAAATCTGTCGCGCAGAACTATGCATTTCTTGGCATCATGCTGGCCGCGATGATTCTCGGCGCGCTGTTTGGCTGGCTCTGGCCGACGGCGGCGGGCATGATCAAGCCGCTTGGCACGGTGTTTATCAACATGATGTTCTGCATTGTCGTTCCGCTGGTCTTTGCGTCGATCTCGGGCGCGGTGGCCAACATGCAAAGCCGCAGGCGCGCGGGCAAAATCATGGGTGTGACGGTTGCGACCTTCGTCATCACGGGCGCGATTGCCGCTGTTATCATGTTTGTGCTTGTGAAGCTGTTCCCGCCGGTGGTGACGGCGTGGACGGAGCTTCCGGCAGAGGAGATGGGCGAATACGCCTCCATGAGCGATCTGATCGTCAACTTCTTTACGGCCTCTGACTTTGTGGGGCTGCTCAGCCGCAAGGCGATGCTGCCGCTCATCGTGTTCTCAATTCTCTTTGGCTTTGCCGTGAACCTCAACGGCGGGCCGGAGACGATGGTTGCAAAGTTCCTCGAGGATCTCACGAACGTGATGCTCAAGTTCGTCAAGATCGTAACTTACTATGCGCCCATTGCCTTCTTCGCGATTTTTGCAGATCTTGTTGCGACCTACGGCACGCAGATCACCGAGGCCTATGGCCGCGCGCTGCTGCTGTATTATCCCCTGTGCTTTGTCTATGTGTTTACGGCGTTCCCGCTGTTTGCGTGGTTTGGCGGCGGCAAGGGTGCGGTAAAGGTCATGTTCCAGCACATCGTCAAGCCCGCAGTTGTCTCCCTTGGCACGTGCTCGTCGGTTGCGACGATTCCCACCAACATGGAAGAGGCCGCTGCAACCGGCATCTCCAAGGACGTCTCCGACATGGTGCTGCCGCTTGGCGCAACGATGCACATGGACGGCTCATGCTTCTCGTGCGTTTTGAAGATCGCGTTCGTGCTTGGCGTCTTCGGGCAGAATCTGAGCTTTGAGCGGCTGATTCCGATCGTTCTGGTGGCGGTGCTTTCCTCGGTCGGCATGTCCGGCGTGCCCGGCGGCGGCTACATCGGCGAGTACATCATCTGCTCGATCTTCTTCCCGACGCAGATGGAGATCGCCTTCCCGATTCTTGTGGCTATCGGAAACCTGGTCGATCCGCCCGCAACCATGATTAACTCCTCGGGCGACTATGTTGTTTCCTACATCGTCTCCCGCTTTGTCGACGGCAAAGACTGGCTTCAGAAGCAGCTTTCGGGCGAAAAATCTGTTTGATACCACGCATAAAACAACATTCCCCGGCCTGCAATTTTGCAGGTCGGGGCTTTATTTCGGACGCAAAACAACAGAAGCGGAAAAGATGTCGGAGAAGTGTGTTGATTTTTGTATGTTTTTACGATTTTTTAGGGAAAACGATGCAAAAGAACAACGCAAAACTGGTAAAACAGACAAAAAATTTTTGAGCCCGTTTTTCCGGTAGATATTCTTGAAAAAACGTGATATACTGCTAATTGGTGAACAATGGCTTTCATTGAATTCGGAATTTCCAGAGTTTTGTGGAAGCAAAGATTTTAGGAAAAGAGGTACGTTCAATGTCTGAATTAAATCTGAGCAAGTACGGCATTACCGGTGCCACCGAGATCGTGCGCAACCCCTCGTTTGAGATGATGTTCGAGGAAGAAACCAGGGCGGGACTCGAGGGCTTTGAAAAGGGCCAGGTCAGCGAACTGGGCGCAGTCAATGTTATGACTGGCATCTACACCGGCCGCTCCCCCAAAGACAAGTATATCGTGATGGATGAGAACTCGAAGGACACCGTGTGGTGGACCTCTGACGAGTATAAGAACGACAACCATCCGATGAGCGAGAAGGTCTGGAGCGAGGTCAAGGAGCTGGCTGTCAGCGAGCTTTGCAACAAGCGCCTGTTCGTGGTCGACGCATTCTGCGGCGCAAACCATGATACCCGTATGGCCATCCGCTTCATCATGGAGGTTGCATGGCAGGCACACTTCGTGACCAACATGTTTATCCGCCCGACGGCAGAAGAGCTTGAAAGCTTCGAGCCGGACTTCGTTGTCTACAACGCCTCCAAGGCCAAGGTCGAAAACTACAAGGAGCTGGGTCTCAACTCCGAGACCTGCGTCGCCTTCAACATCACCAGCCGCGAGCAGGTTATCATCAACACCTGGTACGGCGGCGAGATGAAGAAGGGCATGTTCTCGATGATGAACTACTACCTGCCGCTCAAGGGCATCGCCTCGATGCACTGCTCGGCCAACACCGACATGAACGGCGAGAACACCGCCATCTTCTTCGG
>CAZXIW010000057.1:0-12435 GCA_964640905.1 uncultured Oscillospiraceae bacterium | reverse complement strand
GCAAGCCCTGCTACCACGGAAATCTTTTTGTGCCGGATGATCTTGAAACATTGGAGCTGTAAAACTGCGGCGGGAAGCATCTGCTTCCCGCCGCATAAGACTGTCAAAAAATTCTTTCAGAGTTTTTTGACAAAGGGCTTGCAGCCCGCTTCAGCGCAAAGTTTTGGCAGCAAAGCTGCCAAAATTCACGTTTGCGGGCTGTAAAGTAAAATTCCCGATGCACATGTCCCCGGGAATTTTGGATTTTATTTGATTCGCGCCTGCGGGCGCGAACTCCGCGAGGCCTTTTTAATGGTCTGCTTCCCGCCGCCGTTACGTTTATAATGATGCATGCTTCGCGGAAAAATCCCAAAAAGACTTGCAAAGCGACTGCAATCCTGATATACTGGAAATGGAAAACAAAAATGCAGCAGCTTGCGGGCGTTACCAGCACCCGCAAGCTTATGCAGGTGGTAGAGCACCTACACAACGGCCACAATTGGCCGCACCGCACGGATATTATAAGCGATTTGCACCTTTTTTACAAGTGGGCGCGCGATTGCTGTGATATTTTTGTGGTCGTTTCGCATTGGAATTTTTTACATTCCTTCGCTGTGTAGGGTATTGTCCTGCACAGCGTTTTTGTTTTCACCCGGCGCGGCGGGCAGCAATGCCCCCGCCTGCCGTGGTGGAAAAGAAAAAGAACAATACGAAAGGAAGAACCATGATGAAACGAGCACTCTCTATTTTTCTCGCGCTCATTCTCCTCTTTGCATGCGCTTCAACCGCACTGGCCGCCGACGCAGCTGACGCGTATCTGGAGCAGGGCAGTACGCTCACGCTGGAAGATGATTTGGTCTATGCCGATGCATGGATCACGAAGAACACCGTTATCGATCTGAACGGGCACACACTCACCTCCAACATCAGCGAGTATTTCTGCCCGCCTATTTTAAAAACAGATGAAGCCGGAAATACGATACCATTCGCCCGGATGCATCTGGACGCCGGCACAACCGTGATCAAAAACGGCATCATCGATGCATCAACGGATGCGATGCAACTGGAGGTCGGTGAAAACGCAACGCTGATTCTGTCCAACGTATGGCTGCGCGGCGAAAATCTCAGCCTCAACATTTTTGGAAACCTCAAGGTTGAAAACTGCTATATCGATGAAATCGGTCAGCTTGTGAGCGGCTGGTATGCCAGCGAAGAGGAATATTGTCTCGGAACGGTTCAGGAAATCACCGGGACGGTCGTCCACGTAAACCCAGACCCCACATGGAATTTCGATGCCTCCGAGATAGCTGCATCCTTCTTCAGCCCCAGCAACGACGCCCTCGCCGGCAAATGCGAAGCCTATGTTGTTACCACGACCTTTACGGATGTTAAGCCCTTCGCGTACTATTTTGTTCCGGCCTACTGGGCGCTTTCAAACGGCGTCACGACCGGCAAGAGCGCGACGAGCTTTGCCCCGCTGGACAGCTGCACACGCGGCGAGGTCGCAACCTTCCTCTGGCGCGCCATGGGCAAGCCCGAGCCGCAGAGCACAGCCAACCCCTTCACCGATGTCAAAGAATCCGATTACTATTACAAGCCCATTCTCTGGGCAGTCGAGCAGGGTATCACAAACGGCACCAGCGCAACGACCTTCTCCCCCGCGCAAGCATGCACCAGCGCGCACATTCTGACCTTCCTCTGGCGCGCGATGGGTGAGCCCTTCCAGCTCGGCAGCGGTGAGCATGCGTGGTATGAGGCCGCAGCGCAATGGGCAAAGCTTGAGCATCTGCTCGACAGCACCAGCGCCGAAAGCTCCCTGACCGGAAACTGCCCGCGCGGCGACGTGGTGACGTTCCTCTACCGCGCGCTGGTCGACTGAGGCGGCAGGTGGCAGATATGAAACGAAGATTCTTCTCTGCCGCGCTGGCGCTGCTGACGCTTCTGGCGCTGTGCGTCCCCGCGCTGGCGGCGGATGTGGCGGAGGTCGAGATTGAGTGGTGTGCGCTGCCCGGCATGCCGGTGCAATATATCCCGGAGACTGACCTGTTTACCGCTGTAAACAGCGAGGGGAAATACGGCATGATCGACCGCGTCACAGGCCAAACCGTCACGCCGTTTGTATATAATTACATTCAAAGCTTTTCAGAAGATGGCCTTGCCCCAGCTTTCCAGACGGATGCCAACGGTGTCGGGAAATACGGCTTTCTGGATATGAACGGCCAGCTTGCCCTGCCGGTTCAGTATGAGATGCCGGAGTATTTTCTCAGCGCTTTCATGTTCCATGAAGGACTTGCAGCCATTATGAAAACGGAAAACGGTGTAACAAAATACGGCTTTATCAATACCGACGGCGAGATCGTGCTCCCGGTAGAATATGACGACGTCGATCAATTTTCTGAAGGCTACGCAGCGGTTCGGAAAGGGGATGTCGACAGCTACATTGACCACAGCGGAAAATCCGTTTTTCAGCGTCCGAGTTCTTTCAGTAAGGGCAGCGCTTTTGATAGCTTTTCTGATGGTTTCGCGCTCATATCGAATGAAGGCGAAAGCCACAGCTTTATCAATACCGACTTTGAGATTCTCTCTACATCTACTATGAGTTTTTGGTCGTATAGACCTCAAATCTGCAATGGCGTACTTGCTGCGAAACCCGATAATGGGAAATGGGGATGCATTGACGTTCAGAGTAATTGGGTCATTCCAGAAGAATATGATGATCTTACTCTCATCGATGAAGATTTGATTCGGGCAGAGCTTGGCGAAAAATACGGGTATCTTGATTATGCTGGCAAGATCGTCATTCCCATCGATTATGATGATGTCTCCTGGTATTCCGAGGATAATTTGCTGGCCGTCGCAAACTATGACGCAGACGGCGTGCTCCGGTGGGGCGTGCTCAACAAGGCGGGCGAGGTGATTCTCCCGCTGGAATACGACAATGTCCGGCTCATGGAGCGCTATGTCTCAGTCGAAAAGAATGGCCGCTACGGCCTGTTTGAAAGCCCGTACTATGTTTCAGACGAACCCGTCGAGGAAGCCCCGGAGGAAGAACCGGAGGAAGCTTTGGAGCAGGTCTCCGCAGAGGAACTGCCTGTGGAAAAAGCCCCTGCCGAAGCGCCCGCAGCAGAAGAACCGGCGCAGGAGACCGCGCCTGCATCCGAGCCTGCGCCCGCACCAGAGGCTGAACGCACCTCCCCGCTTCCCATTGTGCTTGCGGTGCTTGCCGCTCTGGCCATCGGCGGCGGAATCATCCTTCTGAAAAAGAAGCGAAAAACCTCATAGCATTTCAAAAATTCAGGAGTCCTGCGACTCCTGAATTTTTTGCTATGCAAAAGCATCGCAAAATATGAAATGCGCCATTTTCCCGTCCCTTCGGGACAGCCGAAAATGATGCGCAAAAACTTCATGCGCGATACTTTTGCTGCATTTCGTGGTGCGCCTTAGCACATGAAGTTTTGTGCGCAAAGCCCGCCGCAAAACATGAACGCTTTGTGAATTTTCTGCAAAGGGGTTGCAAAATCCTGTGGGCGCTGTATAATACATTTAGCACTCAAGGTTGTGGAGTGCTAAAACAATCAATACAGGACGTGAAGATATATGGCAAAGAAACAGTTCAAGGCAGAGTCGAAGCGGCTGCTCGATCTGATGATCAACTCCATCTATACGCATCAGGAAATTTTCCTGCGTGAGATCATCTCGAACGCCTCCGACGCGATCGACAAGCTCGCCTATCAGGCGCTGACAGATGAAAACGTGGGGCTTTCCCGCAGCGATTTTGTAATTCAGCTTTCCGTCGATGAGGCGAACCGGACGCTCACCGTCAGCGACAACGGCATTGGCATGGACGCGCAGGAGATGGAAAACAACCTCGGCACGATCTGCAAATCCGGCAGCCTCCAGTTCAAGCAGGAGATGGAACAGAAGGACGACATCGACATCATCGGCCAGTTTGGCGTCGGCTTCTACTCGGCGTTCATGGTCGCCGATTCCGTGACGGTCATCTCGAAAAAATATGGCGAAAATACCGCCTGGAAGTGGACGTCCTCCGGCGCAGACGGCTACACCATGGAAGAGGCCACGCGCGAAAGCGCCGGCACAGACGTGATCATGACCCTGAAAGAAGACACAGAGGACGAAAAGTACTCCCGCTTCCTCAAGACCTGGGAGCTTTCGCAGCTAGTCAAAAAATACTCCGATTACATCCGCTACCCGATCAGGCTCGAGATGGAAAAGTCCCGCATGAAGGAAGAAACCAGGGACGCAGAAAAGCCCGAGTATGAGACCTACACCGAAAATGAGACCCTCAACTCCATGATCCCCCTCTGGCAGCGGGCAAAGAAGGACATCACTCCGGAGGAATACAACAATTTCTACAAGGAAAAGTTCTTCGACTATGAAGACCCCGCCGCAACCATCCACGTCAGCGTCGAGGGCGCGGTGACCTATAAAGCCCTTCTCTATATCCCGGCCAAAGCGCCCTACGATTTCTACACCAAGGACTTTAAAAAGGGCTTGCAGCTCTACTCCTCTGGCGTCATGATTATGGAAAACTGTGAAGACCTGCTGCCGGACTGCTTCCGCTTTGTGCGCGGCGTTGTCGACTCGCAGGATCTGAGCCTCAACATTTCGCGCGAAATGCTCCAGCATGACCGCCAGCTCAAGTTCATCGCCCAGAATCTTGAAAAGAAGATCAAAGCAGAGCTTGCAAAGCTCATGGAAGCTGACCGCGAAAAATACGAAAAATTCTACACAGCCTTCGGTCTGCAGCTCAAGTACGGCGTTCTGAACGACTACGGCGCAAAAAAGGAGCTGTTGCAGGATCTGCTTCTGTACTGGTCTCACCGGCAGAACAAGCTCGTCTGCTTCAAGGAATATCTGGACGCCATGCCGGAGGAGCAGAAGTACCTTTACTATGCCAGCGGCGAGAGCCGCCAGCGCCTTTCTCAGCTGCCGCAGCTCGAGCGGCTTGGCGAAAAGGGCTTCGACGTGCTTCTGATGACCGACGAGGTCGACAGCTTCGTGCCGCAGACGCTTATGAAGTACGCAGAAAAAGACTTCCGCTCCGTCACGCAGGAGGATCTGGGTCTTGCCACGGAGGAAGAAAAGCAGCAGGCCGCCGAGCAGGCCGAAAAATCGAAGGCCACGCTGGACTTCATCCGCCAGACGCTTGGCGAGCGCATCAAGGACGTTCGCCTGAGCGAAAACCTCGGCTCGCACCCGGTCTGCATGGTGCCGGACGAGGGCATGACGTTCGAGATGGAGAAATACTTCAAGCGCCTGAACCCGGAGCTTGGCATGACAGCCGGGCGGATTCTGGAGCTGAACCCGAACCACCGCCTCTTTGGCCTTTTGCAGGTTGCCACGGCACAGGACGAGGAAAAGGCAAAGAAGATTGCAAAGATTCTCTACTCGCAGGCGCTTTTGATGGCAGACCTCCCGCTGGAGGATGCCGGCGAATACACAGACCTTGTCTGTGAGCTTTTGCAGTAACCAATATCCCCCGGACGCCAGCGGCGTCCGGGGGATGCTTTGTGCGCGCCGCAGCAGCCTATCCATGCCTCTGCGGCTTTTCAGACAAAAATCCCGGGGTACGCCCGTACCCCGGGATTTCGTTCTTTTTCAGTCCGGTACACAGTCAGACTGCACACCCTCCATCGAATGCGCACTACACCCGTTACCCATACAGCCAGCTCGGAAACGGCTACCTCGCGGCACACAGGGTGGACTGCTTAGTGCTGCTTGGTTCCCCACCTGACACGGTTCACAGAGCCCTATTGCGCAAGACCAGATCTTCAACGCCGCTTATATGGGTCAGACGATACAATGCACACCCTCCGTCGGGAATCCCTCCCCGCTGTAGCGGATTGCGGGTCACAAGGCACCGCTATCTCCCCGAGTGGTGCAGCCTGACTGCGTACCGGACAGTCAGCTTCACAGAAATGCTCAGTCGAGCCTGCTTTCGATAAACTCGACCAGCTCGCCAACCGTCGTGACCTTTTCCTCCAGCTCCAGATCAACGCCCAGCTGCTCTTCCAGATCCATCACCATCTCAACGGTGTCCAAAGAGTCGATGCCAAGGCTCTCAAAGGTCGTATCGGGCGTAATATCGTCGGCCGAAATATCCAGCTGGTTGGCTAAATAATCCTGAATTTTCTCAAACATCACAGATTCCTCCGTAAAGCGAAATTGATAAGCGTTTTTTAACATGTCCTATCATACGGAATTTTTCCGCAATGTCAAGAAAAAATTTTTTCAGGCAGACTTTTTAATTTAAAAAATCGCGGAGCTTTTTGCTTCTTGACGGATGCCGGAGCTTGCGAAGCGCCTTCGATTCGATCTGCCGGATGCGCTCGCGCGTCACGTCAAACTGCTTTCCTACCTCCTCAAGCGTGTGCGGCTTTCCGTCGACCAGACCAAAGCGCATGCGAAGCACCTGCTGCTCACGCTCGGTCAGCGTGGAAAGAACCTCCTCCAGCTGCTCACGAAGCAGCGTGTAGGACGCCTCCTCCGACGGCTGCGAGGCCTCGTCATCCTGAATGAAGTCGCCCAGATGGCTGTCCTCCTCCTCGCCGATTGGCGTCTCCAGTGACACGGGCTCCTGCGCGATCTTCATGATCTCCTCCACGCGCTGCACGTCCATCTGAAGCTCCTTCGCAATTTCCGTCGTTGTCGGCTCGCGGCCAAGCCGCTGCACCATCGAGTGCGACGCTCTTAATACGCGGTTGATGGTCTCGACCATATGTACCGGAATGCGGATGGTTCTGGCCTGGTCGGCGATGGCTCTTGTGATCGACTGGCGAATCCACCAGGTCGCATAGGTCGAGAATTTGTAGCCCTTCGTATAGTCGAACTTCTCGACTGCCTTCATAAGCCCCAGATTGCCCTCCTGAATGAGGTCGAGCAGCTGCATGCCCCGCCCGGCATAGCGCTTTGCAATCGACACGACCAGCCGCAGATTTGCCTCTGACATGCGCTGCCTTGCTTCCTCGTCGCCCTGCGACATCCGGATGGCAAGGGCAAGCTCCTCCTCCGGCGTCAGAAGCTTGATCTTTCCGATCTCCTTGAGATACATCCGGACAGGGTCATCGATCTTCATGGCCGAGTCGTCAAACTCCTCCGGATTTTCCTCCGTCTGGAGCGTCTCATCCTCAATGGCCTGCATCTCGCCGGCTGTTGGATTGTCCAGCGTCGTTGTGCCGATCAGCTCCAGCACATCCGAAACATCGATCTCTACCCCGGCCGCCTCCAGAACGTCGTAAAACGTCTCGGTCTGCTCCTGCGTTGCGTCGACCTCGTCGAGCGTCTCTACCAGCTTTTTCGATGCGATTTTCCCGGTTTTCTTCGCCTCATCCAGAAGCGCGCGCAGCTTTGCGCCGTTTTCTTCGGTCAGATCCATTTTGCCAAGCAGCTCCAGTTCCTTTGTCATCGTCTAACCTCCGTGTTCTGATCTGGTTTTTATCATGCAAAAGCATCGCAAAGTATCCAAATACGCCATTCCCCGCCCCCGTGGGGCAGGTAGAGCGATCGTTTCCGGCGTCTTATGGCAAAGACGCCTGCCCGTCCTGCCGTTTCCGCTGCGCCAGCTGCAAAAGCCCCTCTGCGCCGGAAAGATGCGCCCGCTCGTATTCCTCGCGGATGATACGGATATAATCCTTCAGCGCCTGCTCGGAAACGGTTGTCTCGCGCCGCTGCGCGACGTTGGACAGGTGCGCCATTTCCTCCGGCGTAAATTCCTCTGTCAGTGCGTTCAGCGTCGCCTGCGCGCCTGCGCGGTGCTTCTGCCGCAGCGCGTCATAGGCTCTTGCAAGCAGCGGCGAGGAAAACTGCTCCGGCAAAAGCGAAATCCCGTCAAGCAGCGCCGGCTCTTTCAGAACGAGCTGCAAAAGCCCCTCCTCTGCCATCGCCGAGCGGACGTTGTCATACCGCAGCGCCGGAAGACGCGGCTGCTGCTGCCGGGCAGGCGACAGCTCACGCGCAAGCTGCTTTTTCTCCTGCCGCTTTTTCTTCCGGCGAAAGGCCTTGTCGACCTCAAGCTTCATCGCCTGCGGGGAGATGCCCGCGGCCTCTGCCGCCCGCGCGCCGTAGATCTCGCGCTGCACGGCATTGGAAAAGCTTGCGATAAGCTCCGCCGCCTGCTGCAAAAACTGCACGCGCTGCTCGTCCTGACTGAGATCAAACTTCCGCCGCAGGCTCTCAAGGCGATACTCTGCCTGATTTTCCGACTGGTCAAGCAGCAGCGAAAACCGGTCTGCGCCGAATTTTTTCAGAAATTCATCGGGGTCCTTTGCCCCCTGCATCCGGAGCACGCGCACCTGCAAGCCCGTCTTTTCCAGCATGGGGATGGCGCGCTTTGCGGCGTTCTGCCCGGCCTCGTCGCCGTCATAGGTCAAAACGACCTGGTCTGTGTATTTGGCAAGCAAACCTGCATGCTCCTCGGTCAGCGCTGTCCCCAGCGAGGCGACCGCGCAGTCAAAGCCGTACTGATGCAGGGCGATGGCGTCCATGTAGCCCTCGGTGAGGATGATTCTGCCCTGCTTGCTCTTTTTGGCCAGATTGAGCGCAAAGAGATTTTTCCGCTTGTTGAAGATCAGCGTCTCCGGCGAGTTCAGATATTTGGGCGTTGCGTCATCCATCACGCGCCCGCCAAAGCCAATGATATTGCCGCGCACGTCGATGATGGGGAACATGAGGCGGTTTCGGAATCTATCATACACCACGCCGCTTTTGCCCGTCACGGCAAGCCCCGCCTCCAGAAGCTCCTCGCGCGTATAGCCCTTCTTTGTCATCTCGTCCAGAAGGGCCGCCCATTCGTTGCGCGAAAAGCCAAGGCCAAAGCGCGTGACCGTGCTCCGGCTCAGGCCGCGCTTTGCAAGATAGGCGCGCGCGCCCTCGCCGCAGGGCGCAAGCAGCTGCTGGTGGAAAAAGCGGGCGGCGTCCTTGCACAGCGCCCACAGCCGCTCCTGCTTTTGATACTGCGAGCGGTACTGCTCATCCTCCGGCACCTCCAGCCCCGCGCGCTTTGCCAGAAAGCGCACTGCGTCCGGATAGCTGAGCGATTCGATCTCCATGATGAAATTGATCACGCCCCCGCCCTTGTGGCAGCCAAAGCAGTAGAAGATGCCCTTGTCCGGCGCAACGGAAAAAGAGGCCGTCTTTTCCCCGTGGAACGGGCACAGGCCAAAAAGGTTTGAGCCCTTCCGCGTCAGCGTGACATACTGCCCCACGACCTCTTCGATCGGGTTTCGGGTATTGAGTTCGTCCAGAAATGCGGGCGAAAACGCCATGGTGCAAGCCTCCCTCCGCGCCCGAGCCGCCCTCAGCGCACCTGCCAGGCGGTCGGGATGAAAATTTCAGAATATTTGTAGATCGCGTACTTGTCGGTCATGCCCGCGATATAGTCGCAGATCGTGCGGCTGATGCCGTCAAAATCCAGCTGCGGGATAAAGTCTGCCGGAAGCCTGTCCGGGTTCTGATAGTAATACTCAAAGAGCTTGCGCATGATATCCTTCGCCTTGGACTCCTCGCCCTTTGCAAGCGGATTGGTATAGACGCGCGCAAACATAAATGAGCGCAGCTCGTCCATCGCCTGCGCGACCTCCGGCTGCATGCCAAGAACGCCGGTCGCCTCGGTCGTTGCGATCATGTTTTCCACAAGCGTGTTGATGCGCGCCGAATGCGACGTGCCAAGCACGTCGGAAATTTCCGCCGGAATCTCGCTTTCGCGTAAAATCCCCGCGCGCACCGCGTCGTCAATGTCGTGGTTAATATAAGCGATACGGTCAGAGGTGCGAAGCACCTGCCCCTCCAGCGTCTCCGGAATTCTTGGGCCTGTGTGGCCAAGGATCGCCATCCGCACCTCATAGGTCAGATTCAGCCCCTCGCCGTCGCGCTCGAGCTTGTCGACCACGCGAAGCGACTGCTCATTGTGGTGAAAGGGCGTCCCCATCATGTCAGACAGCGCCGCCTCGCCCGCATGGCCAAAGGGCGTATGCCCCAGATCATGCCCGCAGGCCGCCGCCTCGACCAGATCCTCGTTCAGCCGCAGCGCCCGGCAGATCGTCCGCGCGATGCGCGCAACCTCCAGCGTGTGGGTCATGCGTGTGCGGTAATGGTCGCCCTCGGGCGAGAGAAAGACCTGCGTCTTGTGCATGAGCCGCCGGAAAGCCTTGCAGTGCAAAATGCGGTCAGCATCGCGCTGGTAGCACGTGCGCACCTCGCTCTCTTCGGCCGGATAGAGCCTGCCTCTTGTCTCGGCGGCCTTCTGCGCCTTCGGAGAAAGGAGCAGATATTCCTGCTGCTCAAGCCGTTCGCGAACCGTCATACGCTCACCTCGTCTTTTTTATCGTATCATGGAAAGATGTCGAAACTTTGAATTTTTTGTATGAATTCTTTGGACAGCGCCTATCCGGCGCAGAAAATTTCTTCCAGCCGCTCCGGCGCAATGCTCCCGCACGAAAGCTCCCGCACTGCCTCACGCAGTGCGTCCACCCGCTCCTGCGCAACGCGGAGCGTCACGGCCACCTCCGCGCCGTATTCGGCGTTTTCGATCACGCCGTCATTTGCTGCAACCAGAAGCTTCACCCGCTCAAGCAGGCCGTAGGGGCACGAGAGCGCCATCCGCTCCCAGGGCTGCATCCGGGCAATGCCCGCCGCGTCGAGTGCATCCTTGGCGGCTTTCGTATAGGCTCTGCAAAGCCCGCCCGCGCCAAGAAGGATGCCCCCAAAATAGCGCGTCACAACGCAAAGCACGTCCACCACGCCTTCGCGCTCAAAGACGTTCAGCATCGGCTGGCCGGCCGTGCCCTGGGGCTCACCGTCATCGCTGTAGCGCTTTGCGCCGTCTTTTAAAATGTAGCACCAGCAGTTGTGCCGCGCGTCATAGTGCTGCTTTTTGATTTTTTCGATGTAGGCCCGCGCCTCCTGCTCTGTCGCGACCGGAAACACGTGGCCAAGAAAGCGGGACTTTTTTTCCACATACTCGCTATTCGCTTCCTGCCTGATAACCAGATACCCTTCCATCATGTCTCCTTCCGGTACTGCGCAAGTCTGCCAAGCAGCACCTCGTCTACGATCGCCTCGACCTCGATGCCATCGGCCTGATACGCTGTGCGCAGCACCTTCGCCGTTTTATGAAGCGTGTCGAGCTGGCCTGCCATGCTGTAGGGAAGCAGGAAGACCTGCCGGTGAAGTCCCTTTCCAAGCTCCTGCTCGATTTTCTTCAAAAGCGCTTCCACGCCCTGCCCCGTTTTTGCCGAGATGCAGACGCTCCCCGCCTCGCGCGGAAGATCGTCCTCAGCAAGCAGGTCACATTTATTGTAGCACCGGATGACCGGCACGCCGGGCTTTGCCAGCTCGCCGATGAGCCGCTCGACAACCGCCATATGCGCCTCGCGCTCCGGGTCAGAGCTGTCGATCACATGCAGAAGCACATCCGCATACTCCAGCTCCTCCAGCGTTGCCTTGAAGGCCTCGACCAGATGGTGCGGAAGCTTTGCGATAAAGCCGACCGTGTCAGACAGCAGCGCCTGGCAGGTATCGGAGACCGTCAGCTGCCGGGTCGTGGTGTCGAGCGTGTCAAACAGGCGGTTATTTGCCGGAATGTCTGCACCGGTCAGTGTATTTAAAATGGTCGATTTTCCGGCATTTGTGTAGCCGACCAGCGCCACGACCGGCACATTGTTTTTCATCCGCTGCCTGCGCTGGACGCTCCGCACCTGCCGCACCTCGGAAAGCTCCTGCCGGAGCTTTGCAACGCGCGCGCGGATATGGCGCTTGTCGGTCTCAAGCTGTGTTTCGCCCGGGCCTCTTGTGCCGATGCCGCCGCCAAGGCGGCCCATTGTCTCGTTCCAGACCGTCAGCCGCGGCAGATAATACTGATACTGCGCAAGCTCGACCTGCAATTTACCCTCGCGCGTCTTTGCCCGCTGGGCAAAGATATCGAGAATCAGCGCGCTTCGGTCAAGCACCGACACATGCGTCAGCTCCTCAAGCGCTCTGATCTGCGAGGGAGAAAGGTCGTTATCAAATATGACGAGCTTTGCGCCCGTCTGTTTCACCAGCTCACAGATTTCTTCTGCTTTTCCCTGGCCGACAAAGCTGTGCGGGTCTGGCGTCGCGCGCGATTGCAAAACTGCCCCCACGCATTCGCCGCCTGCCGTCTCCAAAAGCGCCTGAAGCTCGGCAAGCGACGTCTCGCTGGCCGTCTCCTCCTTTGTAAAGCAGGCTGCGTCCAGCCCGGCCAGAATCGCCTTTTCCCCCGCCGGGTGTCTGTTCTGTTCCATGCTTCCTCCATGCTTCGCCCTTCTGCGGCAAATTTCGCAGATATGAAAAAAGCCCGCACCAATACGCGGTGCGGACTTGCTTCTTACTTCAGGCCGTATTTTCTGTTGAAACGGTCGACGCGTCCACCGGTGTCAACAAGCTTCTGCTTGCCGGTGTAGAACGGGTGACACTTGG
>CAZXIW010000056.1:0-12588 GCA_964640905.1 uncultured Oscillospiraceae bacterium | reverse complement strand
CTTCATCTGCGCGCCTTGCCCTGACAAAAAACTCTTGCGGGAGAAATTTGGCGGGGCTGCGCCGTTTTGGGCAATGCCGCGCCGCGGCACATCTGAACGGACAGAACATCAAAAAGAGGAGAGAAACCAATGAAAAAGTTTTTTGGCGAGTTTAAGGAATTCATTTCCCGTGGAAACGTCATGGACATGGCCATCGGCGTGATCATTGCCAGCGCCTTTGGAAAGATCACGACGAGTCTTGTCAACGACGTCTTCATGCCGCTGATCGGCTGGCTGATCGGGGGCATCGACCTGTCGAAGCTGAACCTGACCCTTGCCCCGGCGGTCTGCAATGAGGCGGGCGAGGTTGTGACTGAGGCGGTCGTTATTGGCGTTGGAACATTTTTGACGACGGTCATTGACTTTATCCTGGTGGCCTTTGTGGTTTTCCTGGTGGTCAAGACCTTCAACACGGCCAAGAAAAAGCTCGAAAAGCCCGCCCCGGAAGCAGAACCCGAGCCCGAGGAAGAGCCCGAGCCGACGGCCGAGGAGCTTTTGCTCACCGAGATCCGCGACCTTCTCAAGCAGAAATAAGTGCTGTCCGGAATCGGCCTTCGGTTCCGGACAGTTTTTCACAGGCGATTGCCCTGATAGAGTTCGCTCCGGCGGGAACACTATCATGAAACATACGATATGCCGAAGATCATCATAACGTGCGATACGCCGAAACAGGAGGAAGAACAATGCAGCCAGAAGAAAAAGAAGCGTTTGGTGTATTTGATGCCTTTTCTCAGCCGGTGCTGCTGGTCAAAAACGACAGAGTGGAATATGCAAATGTTGCCGCCAGACAGGCGGGCGTTGTGCCGGGGCGCGAAGCGTCGCGCTATGTGCAGGAGGATGCGCGGCTTCGGCTGGGCGCATATCTGGCGCGGGCGGAGCGGCGTTCCTATGCGGGCGGAACGCTCTATGTGGCAGAGCCGTTCTGGGCGGGCATTCAGATCGGGCCGGAGATCCTTCAGCAGATCGCGCAGGCCATCCGCGCGCCGCTGACCAATCTGTTTGCGCTCTCGTCAGCGGTCACGCCTGCGCTGGAGGAGCTGGAGCGCCCCATGGTGAGCAGCGCGCTCGCGGGCATCAACCGCGGCTTTTATCAGCTGCTGCATCTGGCCTCCAATCTGACCGACGCACCGGCGGCCATGCAGGGAAGCATGACGGCAACAGGAGAGCGGCTGGAGCTCTGCGCACTTTTGCAGGAGCTTTTTGAAAAGGCGAAGCCGCTCTGCGGCCTGTGCGGAATCACGATCTCCTGCCAGCTGCCGGAGCAGCCAATCGTGCTCTGGGGTGAGCGGGCGAAAATTTCGCGCGCGGTCTATCATCTTTTGGAGCAGGCCATGAAGCATACGGCAAAGGGCGGCGCGATCGCGCTCCGCCTGATGAAGCTTGAGCGCTTTGCTGTCATTGAGGTTCATGACAATGGCGCAGACGCGCGGCGTATGCAGCACATGCGCGAGCAGCTGCAAGACGGCACACAAAATACGGTCGAGCAGCTTGGGCTGGTCGTTGCAAGAGGCATTGCCCGCGCCCACGGCGGAACACTGGTGCTCAGCTCGGACGCAGACGGTGTGACGGCGGCCATCTCGCTTTCCCTTCGTATGCCGGAGCGGGCAACGCAGACCCTCTGCTCGCCGACGGCGCGCTTTGATTACACCGGCGGCTGGCGGCAGGAGCTGGTTGAGCTGGCGGACTGTCTGCCGCCGGAGGTCTATGCGCCGGGAAAACGGAAATAATGGGATGCCCGTTTTATCATGCAAACAGCATACAAAAAGTCCTTCGCAGAAGTAAGCTCTGCGAAGGACAATTTAATTGGGGCGGCGCTGCCTGCGCGCAGAGGCGCACCTCAATTGCGCATGATTCCAAACAGCCGCATGGCATTTTCAAAGCTGGCCTGCCCGACGGCCTCGGCAGAAAGCCCACGCAGCTGCGCAATTTTCGCGGCCACGAAGGGGACAAGGCTCGGGTCATTGCGCCGCCCCCGGTGCGGCTCGGGCGCCATGTAGGGGCAGTCGGTCTCAATTAAAATCCTGTCGAGCGGAATGCCGGACGCAACCTCAACGGCCTTGCGCGCGTTTTTAAAGGTCACAACGCCGGTAAAGCCGATGTACCACCCGCGCCGAATCAGCTCCTTTGCCATCTCAAGGCTTCCGGAGTAGCAGTGGAACACGCCCGTGACCTCCGGAAATTCATCTACAATCCGCAGGCTGTCTTCATGCGCCTCGCGCTCATGCACCACGACCGGCAGCGAAAGCTCGCGCGCAAGCGCCATCTGCATGCGAAAGGCCTCCTGCTGGCGCGCGCGGGGCACGTCTTCATAATGATAGTCCAGCCCAATTTCGCCAATGGCCTTCACGCGGGGGTTCTGGCACATGGCGCGGTAGCGCGCAATGCGCGCCGTGTCTACATTTGCCGCGTCATCTGGGTGGCTTCCGACGGCCGCCCAGACCCAGTTGTATTTTTCGGCCAGCGCGATGGAATTTTCAGACGAGGGAAGGTCGCAGCCGATGTTCATCATTGCTGTCACGCCGTTTTCCTTCATCCGGGCGAGGATTTCTTCAAAATCCTGCGCGAAGCGCGCGTCATCTAAGTGCGCGTGAGAATCAAAATACATCTTATCGTCCCTCCTGCTGCCCCAGCCAGATGAGCAGCACCGCAATATCACTTGGCGAAACGCCGGAGATGCGCCCGGCCTGGCCGATGGAAAGCGGGCGAATCTCATCGAGCTTCTGCCGCGCCTCCACGCGCAGGCCGCCAATGGAAAAATAGTCGATATCCCCCGGCAGAAGCCTGTTTTCCTCGCGGGAAAGCTCGGCCACCTGCCGCTCCTGGCGGGCGATGTAGCCCGCGTATTTCATCTGAATTTCGGCGGCCTGCCAGACGGCGGGCGCAAGCGCCGGGCGCTCCGGGTCAAAGGGCGCAAGGTCGAGGTAGCCGATCTGCGGCCTGCGCAGAAGATCAGAAAGCCGCGCCGAGCCCTTCACGGGCGCAGTCCCGCGCGCGGTGAGCATCTCGTTTAAGGCCTCGCTTTCCGGGACGCCGGTCGATTCAAGGCGCCTCATTTCCTGGCTTACTGCGCGGTACTTTTTAAGAACTGCCTCATGCTGCTCGTTTGAGACCAGCCCCACGCGATGGCCGATGGCAGAAAGGCGCTGGTCTGCGTTATCCTGCCGGTGAAGCAGGCGGTACTCCGAGCGCGAGGTCATGATGCGGTAGGGCTCGTTCGTCCCCTTGGTCACAAGATCGTCAATGAGCGTTCCAATGTAGCCGTCCATCCGCTTTAAGACCATCGGCGCTTCCCCTTTGATTTTCAGCGCCGCGTTTACGCCCGCGACAAAGCCCTGTACCGCCGCCTCTTCATAGCCGGACGAGCCGTTAAACTGCCCCGCGCCGTAAAGGCCGGGAATTTTTTTGCTCTCAAGCGTCGGAAGAAGCTCGGTCGGGTCAACGCAGTCATATTCAATCGCATAAGCCGGGCGCATCATCTGCGCGCGTTCAAGGCCGGGGATGGTGTGGAGCATGGCAAGCTGCACATCCTCCGGCAGAGACGAGGAAAGCCCCTGAATGTAAAGCTCCTCCGTGTTCATTCCGCACGGCTCTACAAAGAGCTGATGGCGGGGCTTATCCGGGAAGCGGTCGATTTTTGTCTCGATCGACGGGCAGTAGCGCGGGCCGACGGATTCGATCATGCCGTTAAAAAGCGGCGAGCGCGCAAAATTCTCGCGGATGATGCGGTGCGTTTCTTCGTTCGTATAGGTAAGGTAGCAGACGGCCTGATTCTGAACCTCTGCCGTTGTGGAAAACGAAAACGGCTCGGGGTGCTCGTCGCCCGGCTGAAGCTCCATCCTGGAAAAATCGACCGAGCGGCGATTGACGCGCGGGGGCGTTCCGGTTTTGAATCTTCGCATGCGAAGGCCAAAGCTCTTTAAGCATTCCGTAAGACCCTGCGCGGCCTGCATGCCGTCCGGGCCGCAGGCGTCGGCGCATTCGCCGGTAATGACGCGCGCGTCCAGATAAGTGCCGGAGGCAATGATGGCGGCCTTAACATGATAGATGGCGCCAAGCTTCGTCGTGACGGACGAAACATGGCCGTCCGTCAGGCCGATGGAGATGACCATCGCCTGCTTGAGATCTAAGTGTTCCTGCTGCTCAAGCGTCCGCTTCATGTCCTCCTGATATTTTCTCCGGTCGGCCTGCGCGCGCAGCGAGTGGACAGCCGGCCCTTTTCCAAGATTCAGCATCCGGTACTGGATGCAGCAGCGGTCGGCGGCCTTTGCCATCTCGCCGCCCAGTGCGTCAAGCTCGCGCACGAGATGCCCCTTGCCTGTGCCGCCGATGGCGGGGTTGCAGGGCATGTTGCCAACGGCGTCAAGATTGATCGTGAAGACCACGGTTTTAAGCCCCATCCGCGCGCAGGCAAGCCCCGCCTCAATTCCTGCGTGCCCTGCGCCGATGACGGCAATATCATAGCTTCCTGCCGCGTAGTTCATACCCTCTGCCTCCTGCGTGCTTCTCATACTTTAAAACCTTATTCTAGCAGGAACATACGCATTTTTCAAGAATGCGCCGCTCCCTCCGGGCAAAAAAGAAAAGCCGCCGCAGTTCGGCAGCCTTCGCGCATACCATCGTGTATGCTTGGCGGAAAGGAGGCGGTAGCATGCAGACGGCGCAGAAGCTTTTCAAGGCCGCGCTTGCCGATACGCTGGCAGATACCTGGCTGCTTTCCGACTGCGCATGCGACAAGGCCGCGCAGGACGCAATGCTGGCGCTGGTGCAGAGACTCTGCCAATGCGCGCTTGACCCGGCAAGCTCTGACGCGCAGGCGCTGGCGCAGGTGCGCGCGCTGAGTCTGGAGGTGCGGCGGTTTTTGTATGAGCAGGGGCTGTGGCGCGGCACAGGATAGAAAAATTTCCAAATCCATTCCGCTCGACCGTTTTCGACGGACTTTCTCATCCCCGCCCGCTATAATGAGCGTACAGCTTATCCAATGCGAGCGCACTTCATATCCCGGACGGTTGATTCCGTCGATCCCACAACGTATGCCCCTGACTGCCTGTTCGGTCAGGGGAATTTTTTTCGTGCTGACTAATAGCGAAGACACTGCTGAAGCCGCCGCTCGGCGCGTTGCAGCGTCCGGCAGACGGTCGACTTGTTGACGCCAAATTCGCGCGCAAGCTGTGGAATGTTCTTTTTGTCGATGTAATAGCCGAGCACGGCGCGGCGCTGCTTTTCGGTCAGCTCATGGTCGATCACCCGCCGCAGGCGCTGGAGCTGCTGGCTGCGCGAAAGACGCGGGCCTTCATAGCCCTCAAATGCGATAGACTTCATTGCGGTAATAGCCCCTTTCATAGTAATGCGCGGTCAGCTCGGTCAGCTCATAGGTCTGGCGGAGCAGCTCCGTCAGCGCGTAAATGCGCCGGGTGAGAAGAAAGCGCTGTCTGGCGTCGTTTGTGCGCTTTTTTTCCAGCCGCAGAGACGAAAGCCGCTGGCTCAGAAGCTGCGCGCTGGCCGCGTATTGCGCGGAAAGCTCCTGCATTGTCATAAGCACGCCTCCGGCGCAGGCTGTGGTATGCAGGCTGTCCGGCGCGCAGCAAAAAAATAGGCGCGCGCAAAGTCCGGCAGACATTCCGGGCAAAGCAGCCTGCCTTCAATTTCATAATACTGCTGCCCGAGATACAGCTCACCGCCGCACCAGCTGCACTGCGCAAAGCTGGACGCCTGCTGACGGTCAGCGCTTTTGCAGTTTTTATGTTCCTTCGTGATCTCCCGCTCCCTTCTTATGGCTGTGTTCCCCGGCAGCGCCGGCCAGAACTACCAGTTACTTCCATTCAAAGGATACTACACGAAACGTGTGATGTCAAGCGCAAAATACAAAAAATGGGAAAGAAGGAAACGAGATGTTAGGAGCACGAATTGCCATGCTGCGAAAAAGCAGCGGGCTCAGCCAGCAGGAGCTGGCAAAACAGCTTGGCGTGAGCGCCAGCGCGGTTGGAATGTATGAGCAGGGCAGGCGCGAGCCGCCGTGTGAGATTCTTGTCGCGCTGGCGCGCATTTTTCATGTGAGCACCGATTTTCTGCTCACCGGCGCGCCGCAGGCATCCTCGGAGCTTGCCGCAATGCGCGCGTGCCATGCGGCGCTGATGCGCGCGGGCGCGTCGCTTCATCTGGTCGATGCGCAGGGAAATGCGCGCCCTGTTTCGCAGGAGGATGTGGCGCTTTTGCTGGCGGCGGTCTTTGGCGGAAAGTATTGACGAACGGCGCAGTTTCAGGTATGATGTGGATACGGCTGAAAAAGGTGTGTGCAGCTGAAATCATAAGTCTGCCCCGGTGCCAGGCGCGCTGCGCCCGGATGAACCGCCGGGAGGGCTTTCAAAACAAAGATCAGGAAGGAAACGCTGGATGGACGATGTGGCCATGATGCGCCAGGCGCTGGCGCTGGCGCGCGAGGCGGCAGACGATGGGGAGGTTCCCGTCGGCTGTGTGATCGCAATGGACGATGGCCGGGTCGTTGGCCGGGGGCGAAACAGGCGCGAGCGGGGGAAGTCTGCCCTCGCGCATGCCGAGATCGAGGCCATCGCGGAAGCCTGCCGGGCGCTTGGCGGCTGGCGGCTGTGGCAGTGTACGCTCTATGTGACGCTTGAGCCCTGCTGCATGTGCGCAGGCGCGATCACGGGCGCGCAGATTCGCCGCGTGGTCTATGGCGCGCGCGACGAGAAAATGGGCGCGGGCGGCTCACTGGTCGACCTTCTTCATCTGCCGGGGTGCTTCCGGCCTGATGTGACAAGCGGCATTCTGGAGGCGGAATGCCGGGCACTTTTGCAGACCTTTTTCCGCTCGCTTCGCGAAAGAAAGAAACAGCAATCACGCGAATCAACGAGAGGTGAAGACTTTGAATTATAAAATAACAGCCGACTCCACCTGCGACCTTCCTCCGGCGCTGCTGGAGCGGGAGCAGATCTCGCTTCTGCCACTGTATGTCCATATGGCAGACCGGACACTGCGCGACGGCGTGGACGTTGCGCCGGATGACATCTACGCGCATGTGGCGCAGGGAGGAAGCCTTCCGTCTACGGCGGCGGTCAATCTGGCAGACTATGTGCAGACGTTCTCGGCGCTCTCGCGCAAGCATGATTTTGTGGTGCATGTGTGCATCTCGCAGGATTTTTCCTCCTGCTATCAAAACGCATGTCTTGCGGCGGCGGAGTACCCGAATGTCTATGTTGTCGATTCCCGGAATCTGTCTGCGGGTCATGGGCTTGTGGTGCTGGAGGCGGCGCGCTGCGCCAAAGAAGGCATGCCGCCGGAGCAGCTCGTCCGCCATCTGAAGGAGCTGACCGGGCGCATCGGGGCAAGCTTTGTCCTCAGCCAGCTGGAATATCTCAAAAAGGGCGGCCGCTGCTCGTCCGTTGCCGCGCTGGGCGCGAATCTTTTAAAGCTCCGCCCCTGCATCGAGGTGCAGGACGGGAAAATGCAGGTGGGCAAAAAATACCGCGGCAGCTTTGAAGCCTGCATCCGCGCGTATCTCACCGAGCGTCTGACCGGGCGTGAGGGCATTGACCTGCGCCGCGTCATAATCGCCCATTCGGGTCTGCCCGAAGAAACGCTTGCGCTTGCAAAATCGCTCGTGCTCGAGCTTCAGGGCTTTGAGGAAGTGATCGTTACCCGCGCCGGGTGTACCATCTCGTGCCACTGCGGGCCGGGGGCGCTTGGAATATTTTTTGTGCAGGGAAGGTAAGGCATGAAACAGACGCTGCAAACGCTTTTGCCGCAGCTTTCACCGGCGCAGCTTGAGACGCTGTGCCGCTTTGGCGCGGCGCTTCTGGAAAAGAACAAGGTCATGAATCTCACGGCCATCACCGAGCCGGAAAAGGTCGCCGAGCTTCATTTTTATGACTGCATTGCGCTGCTTGGCGCGGCGGAGTTTCAAAATAAGCGCGTGGTCGACATCGGCTGCGGCGCGGGCTTTCCGGGTGTGCCGCTGAAAATTGCCGAGCCGTCGATGGAGCTGACGCTTCTGGACTCGCTTGCAAAGCGCATGGACTGGCTGCGAGAAACCCTGCCGGAGCTTTCGGTCGGGGCAAACGTCGTGACGGCCAGAGCCGAGGAACATGTGGCCTCCTGCCGCGAGAGCTATGACATTGCCGTCTCCCGCGCGGTGGCGCGGCTGAATATTCTGGCCGAGCTTTGCCTTCCGTATGTAAAGGTCGGCGGCTGCTTTGTTGCCATGAAGGGGCAGCTTGCAGACGTTGAGCTGGACGAGGCCGCGCGCGGCATCGCCCTTTTGGGCGGCAGCGTGGAGCGTGTCTATGAATATAAGGTTGCGGACGCGACGCACCGCGCCGTTGTCATCCGCAAGAAAAAGCCAACGCCCCCCAAATACCCCAGAGCCTTTGCAAAAATCAAGAAAACACCTTTATAATATAATAGAGCATCCGACCCGGATACGCCCCGGGTTGGATTTTTGTTTGCCCGCTCCGCCCCTGCGCGTGCTCCGGGGTCTCCGCGAAATCGTAAGATTTCGTGGGGAGAGGAGGAAGAACGGAACGGACGAGCTTTCGCGCTTGCGCGGAAGCGAGGGATGTGGAGTTTCTTCCGACGACGAATGTTACAAGAACATTACATCTTATGGTAACCTCTTGACCTTTCGCCCCGGATGGATTATGATATCGCCAGATGATAGCCAAGGGGCGCTTGCCGCCCGGCGGCAATCAAATTTAGACAGGAGGAAAACTCAATGAAGAACTTTAAAAAGGTTCTTGCGCTGGTGCTGGTTCTGGCTACCCTGATGGGTCTGGCAACCGTCGCCGGCGCAGCGTACAAGGACGCTGACGAGATCTCGGCTGATTACACCGAGGCTACCAAGGTCCTTGAACTGATTGAGACCATGGAAGGCTATCCCGATGGCTCTTTTGGTCCCAAGAAGACAATCACCCGTGAAGAGGCTGCTAAGCTGATTGCGATCTTTGACAACAAGGACGCAGACATCGAAACTTACTACACCTCGATCAACCCCTTTGCTGACGAGAAGGGCCGCTGGGGCGAGTCCTACGTTGGCTACGGCTTCCGCGCTGGCATCATCGCCGGCATGAACGCCACCACCTTCGCGCCCACCGCGAACGTCACCGGCACCCAGTTCCTCAAGATGGTTCTGGTCACCCTCGGTTACGACGCAGAGGCTGAAGGCTTCGTCGGCGCTTCCTGGGCTGTCAACGTTCTGGCTCTGGCCAAGCGCATCGGCCTGGTCGACGATCTGGCTGACGGCTGGAAGGCTGAAAACGACCTGACCCGTGAAGAGGCTGCTCAGATTCTTCTGAACGCTCTCGAGACCAACACTGTTGAGTACGGCTCCGAGGTCAAGACTCCGGTCAACCCTGTTTGGAGTATTGTGGATGGCAGCTACTACTTTGATGGCCGTTTCTACATGACCGTTGCTGGCGCTGTCTCCACTGGCGACAAGCTGTACGAAGACTTTGATCTTAAGAAGACCACTTCTTCCGATGCTTTCTATCGTCCCACCACCAAGTGGACGCTGAATCAGGACTCCGTCTCCGTCATGTGGAATCCGAAGGCTACCTTCACCACCGAGTTCTCCGCTTGCGATCTGCTCGTTGCGCTCGGCGTTGACAAGAAGGATCAGGATACCACCATCATCATTGACGCTGTCTACTGCGACGGTGCAGCTGACGATTACAGCCCGCTGCTTGGCGAAAATGCTGACTTCAAGGCCTATAAGGTTGATGAGTACACCGCACTTTCCGGCAGCAAGTTCACCACGGTTGATGCTGCACACTTCGGCGCATGGCATCATGAGAACGCTGCCTGCAAAGATCCGTCCGACGCTACTGTTGGCGCACAGGGCACTCTGACCCAGGTCTTCTACGTAGGCAAGGACTCCGAAGGCAACAAGCACTATGTTGTTTGCTCCATCGAGACCTGGCTCGGCAAGGTCACCAGCGTTAAGAGCAAGACTAACGCATATGATGGCCATCTGAAGGGTTCTGATGCTGTCAAGTTTGTACCGTATTTCTGCGACATTCAGTGGAATGAGTACAACGGCAACATGGGCTATTGCACCACAGAAACTGCACATTGCTCCGCGAGTATGAGTGATCTCGACGAAGATCAGCAGAGTGTTCGCTATCTGACCTATGATGATCCCGAAGGTCTGGCAAAGGACGACTATGTCCTGTTCACCTACTCCTTCAAGGATGAGGAAGTTGTCACTGTTGAAGTCACCGAAGGTAAGGCTGGCCGCCTCTCCGGCTACAAGATGGGCACTGTTGCTTCCTTCCCGACCGAGACCCGCATTGACGGCGAATACGTCACCGACGCGGCGCACTTCCACCTGGGCTTTGATGCTTCCAAGACTCCCGATTACGGTCCTTATGTCTTCTTCTATGATGCATACGGCAATGTGATCGGCATGACCGATGATGAGGACACTTCTGTCTGGGGCGTTGCTGACCGTCTGTGGATCACCTTCACCGGCGAAGGCGAAGAAGCTCTGAACGCAAAGACCGTTGGTCTGGATGCTGAGTTCACCACCAGCGTTGTTAAGGCGCTTGGCATTGATCGTGAGTCCACCGACCTTGACGGCGATCTGGCTTACACAGTTGCCCGCCTGTTCAATGTCATCAACACGCATGACTTTGACATCAATGATTTCGCATTCCTGAAGGCTCTGGATTCGAATGCGGAGGACTTTAAGGAGGAGCTTATTACCGGCCTTCTGAAGGTTGCAGCCAAGTACGGCAGCGGCACGAATGGCGAAAGCTACAAGGACTTCGATCTCTTCTACGATCACCTGTACAAGCTTTCCACCGATTCCAACGGCAAGCTCACAATTGCTTTCAGCAGCGATGTTGACTGGGGTTACGGTGCGAAGCTTACCAAGGGTAAGGCATATGTAACGTTCAAGGACTATGAGACTGACAGTATCTGCAAGATTAGCACCGATGCTAACACGCAGTATCTTGTCCATGTCGGTGACGGCCTGTATGAGGATTACACCGGCTACAAGAACGTTGAGTCCATTGTTGCTGACCGTATTGAGTATGTCGAGAACGAAGATGGCATCGCTGAGGTTGTCTATCTGACTGGCAATGTCTGCTTCACGAAGGACAAGTTCTTCGCTTATGTTGGCAATGGCGCTGACATCAGGGTTGACGAAGTTAAGGTTGATGGTGCGGACTACTTCGTTGTCGAGGCTTATGTAAATGGCGTTAAGACTGAGCTTTACATTGAGCATGACACCATGGAGGACTACTTCAATGAGGAAGAGAAGACCTTCAAGGATATGTTCTATGAGTTCCAGTATGTCACCATCGACGACATCACCATCGTGCGTGTTGTTGGCGATAAGACCGAGCTTAGTGAGCTTGATCTGAACTGGGCACACAGTGTTGACTACTTCGATGGCGATATTCTCGTGACTGAGTTCGGCGATACCTTCACGATGAGTGATGATTGCGTCTACTACGGCATCTATGAGAAGGGTGTCATGGCAATTACTGCTGATGAGATCGAGGAACTGGTAGAGGACGGTATGCATATCGCATATTGCGAGTTCTCCGATGATGATGACGAAGTAGTTGTTGCTCTGTATCTCAACCTTTTTGACAAGGACTAATTCGAGTCTTCCTTACACTGTCTAACTCAAGCTTTGCATACGGCTTGATTAGAAAGATCCTTTCTTTACGGGAAACCCCGGGGCTTGCCCCGGGGCTTTCCTTTTCCCCGCCCCGCCCCCGCCGGGCAAAAAACAACGCCACACCCCTTGACAAATCTCCGGCCGTGGCGTATACTGAATATATAAAGAGGAGTGCTACCGAGCAAACGGGCGGTCTCCCAAAAAGAGATTACTAAAAAGAAGTAACCGCCATTGTGGGATGGGCGGTTACTTCTTTGTATTGCAGACCTTAATAACGAGGCCTATAATACTGACGATCAGCATACAAAATTGGAACAAATCCGCATAAGATACCATATGTCGTGGCCTCCCTTCTGAAAGTCAGGAGGCGTGGAAGAAGTGTGCCTCCTGCGAAAAAACGCGGAGGAGACCGCCCGTTTGCCGTTGCTCGGTAGCACCAGAAAAAGCATACCACAAATTTCCGCAAAAAGCAACCGTTTTCCGGAAAAACTCTCTCTTGACAAATCTCCGGGCTTGGCTTATACTGAAATTACAAAGAGGTTCAGACGACAATCGGCTGACCTTCCAAAGTTAAGGAAATTTGCAAAAAGCAAGATAGCCGTTATCCTTGGTCGGGGGCGGCTAGTTTACTTTTATGATGAACATGTTAAAGTAGGGGCGGAAAACGCTTGACATTTCCGGCGTCGGGGCGTATACTAAAATTACAAAGAGGTTCAGACGACAACGGCTGCACCTCCAGAGAATTAGTTAAGTCTTATTAAAAGACAATAGCCGCATCCGTGGTGGGGGGCGGCTATTGTACTTTTATGGTGAATAAGTAGAGGATAAGCGCCAGATAGAGAATATCTACCACGATGCGAATAATCCGCTTGTACTCCATAAAGTACCACCTCCCTTAAGGGAAGTGT
>CAZXIW010000055.1:0-12992 GCA_964640905.1 uncultured Oscillospiraceae bacterium | reverse complement strand
CAATCCCCCAGTCTCGGCTACGCCGAGCCAGCCCCCTTTACACAAGGGGGCCTTTGTGCGGTGCGCCGCAGAGACTGACAATCCCCCCAGTCAGCGCGGGGCGCTGAGTCCCCCTTTGTCCCTGCGGGACATTTCCCACTTGCAGGGGGAATCTGCCCTTTACACAAAGGGGCCTTTGAGTGTGCCGCAGCAGGCACTTCTTTATCCAGAAAGAAAAGGGCAGCTCTTCGGAAAATTGCATAAAAAGCGCCTTTTGCAAAAATTCCGGCCATCAAGCCTTCCGGATGGGCAGGCGCAGGACGGTCTTTCGCCTTTCCGGGGCAACCTTTCTGGCATCCGAAAGATAGATCTCATGGTGAAAACGGGAATCTGTAATGTCCGTCTCATAGCCCAGCTCGCGAAGATACGCTTCCATGCGGCTGGTTGTGGCAGGCTCGTTGTCATATGCGCCAACGTGCATGCACTGCACGCAAAGCCCTTCGTGATACGGGAAAAATTCTGCCTTTGAAAAATCTGTTTTCTTTTTCTGCGTGGCCTCTGCGACGGCCCAGTCAAAGTCCGCTTTCGTCACAAACTCCGGCAGACGGATAAGAGAAATCCACTGGAAATCCTCCTTGCGCGCGTAGTCAATGCCGCAGACGCCCTCCTGCCACCAGAAGCCCTCAAGCGGCGGCACGACATAATCGAAGTAGCCCTCGATCTGGCGGCTGCCCTTCTTGCTCATCTTGATGGTAAACGCAAGGCCGTAGAGAAGCCCCATCGCGGCCTTGTATTCGCCGCCTTCGGCGTTGGGGTCGCCCTTGCCGCGGACGGCCAGAAAGTTCATGGGCGGGATGTCCACGAGCTGCGGCGCAGCCTTGGGAAGATAAAACTCCTTGTATTCCTTTTTATAATCAAATGCCATCGCTAGCGTCTCCTTTCTTCGTAAAAGCGCTAAACGGACTTCCGGCTTTTCTTGCACTTTGGCGCGGGAAGCTCCGGGTACATGGCGCGAAAGAGCGCCTGCAAAAGCGCGCGGTTTTCTACGTCCTCGACCACGAGCATTTCCTTTGCGCCCGCATAAGGCGCTTCGCGCCGCGCGTCAGGAAGCATCCGGCAGGCGGCCTCCACGGGCTTTACCAGAAGCCGGTCATCGCAGAGATAGGCGGCGATTTTCCCGTGGTCATAGAGAATAAATTCTCCCATCATCGCGCGCCATGTGATCTCCTCGAGCCCTGTGAGCTGGTCTAAAATAAACTGCAAAAATTCTTTTCTGGTTGCCATAGCCAGACCCCCCGTGGGTTGATTTTTCCGTAGACGAATGCGCCGAGATATGAAAAAATCGCTGCGGAAAGAATACAATCCGCAGCGACGTGGAGCTAGTGGCCGGACTTGAACCGGCGACCTGCTGATTACGAATCAGCTGCTCTACCGACTGAGCCACACTAGCATTGCAAATCCGAGGCGATGGCCTCTTAAATCAGCGCAAATATCATAGCACATATTTTTAATTTCGTCAAGTCTAATTTTTGCCTCTGCGCGGCAAAACGCCCGGCCGGGGCGTTCGCCTCCGGCCGGGCAGGGGATCATTTCTTTTCGGCGGTCAGTTTGTTGAGAAGGACGGTCACAAGGATGATGACGCCCATGACGATAAAGATGCTGAGCATGCCGACGCCCATGTAGGGAAGAAGCGCTGCAAATGCTTCGGGATGGATAGTCATATGAGGTACCTCCTGTTACTTCATGAAGAAATTGAGGATCAGGCCGCCTGCGATGACAGAGGCGATCTGGCCCGAGACGTTGACGCCGATGGAGTGCATGAGCAGGAAATTCTGCGGGTCTTCGGCAAGCCCCATCTTATGGACAATGCGCCCGGACATCGGGAAGGCCGAGATACCGGCAGCGCCGATCATGGGGTTGATCTTCTTCTTGAGGAAGAGGTTCAGGAATTTTGCAAAGAGCACGCCGCCCGCCGTGTCAAACACGAAGGCAAACAGGCCCAGGCCGAGGATGAGCAACGTCTGCGGCTGGAGGAACTTGTCGGCCTGCATCTGCGAGGCAATGGTAATGCCAAGGAAGATCGTGATGAGGTTTGCAAGAACCTTCTGCGCCGTCTCAGACAGGGAATTGAGAACGCCGCACTCGCGGATGAGGTTACCGAACATCAAAAAGCCAACCAGACTTACAGAGGCCGGGGCAACAAGACCTGCGACGATGGTCGTGATGATGGGGAAGAGGATCTTCGTCAGCTTTGAGACGCTCTTCTGCTCATAGGGCATGCGGATGAGGCGCTCGTTTCTGGTGGTCAGGAGCTTGATGATGGGCGGCTGGATGATGGGCACGAGCGCCATATATGAATACGCCGCGACCATGATCGCGCCAAGATACTGCGAGCCAAGCTTCTGCGCCACGACGATGGCCGTCGGGCCGTCGGCCGCGCCGATGATGGCGATGGAGGCTGCGTCCGGAAGATCAAAGAACATACCGGCAAGGCAGAGCGTAAAGAAAATACCAAACTGCGCCGCCGCGCCGAAGATCATGAGCTTGGGGTTTGTCAGCAGCGGGCCAAAGTCGATCATAGCGCCGATGCCGATGAATAAGATCAGCGGGAAGAGCTCGTTTGCGATGCCTGCGTCATAAAGAACGCTCAGCGCGCCGCGCTCAAGCTCGCCCGCAACAAGCTGATCGATCGCGCCGGACATTGGCAGGTTCACCAGAATCGCGCCAAAGCCCATCGGCAGCAGCAGACTCGGCTCCATATCCTTGGCAATGGCGAGGTAGATCAGAAGTGCGCCGATGGCCCACATCACGACCTGCTGCCAGGTGAGGTTTGCAAGGTTTGCATACAGAATTTCCATGCGTTCAAGTCTCCTTTTGCGAATTTACCGGGAAGCGGCCAGATACGAAAAAAACTCTTATTGCCATGCAGATACACAGCAATAAGAGTTTTGCCATTTCATCCAGCGGCGGGCACAAGGCCGTCCTGACGCCATCTGTCGCGATTTCTCGCCGGCTACTTCCTCTTTTATCAGATAAGCCTATTATACCGAAATCTCTGGATTTTGCAAGAGAAATCTGCCTGTGGTTAACAGGTTCTTAACGGCGCGCTATTCATAGCGCAGCGCCTCGATGGGGTCGAGCATGGCGGCCTTGTTGGCGGGATAATAGCCGAAGAATACGCCGACAGCCAGCGAGAAGCTGAAGGCCAGCGCAATTGAGCCGAAGCCCGGCAGCACCGCGTTATGAAGCAGCATGCTTCCAACATAGCCCATCGCCGCGCCAAGGACAATGCCGATTGCGCCGCCGATGAGGCAGATGATGACGCTCTCTACAACAAATTGCAGGCGAATGTTATTGTTGGTTGCGCCAAGGGCTTTTCTTGTGCCAATCTCGCGCGTGCGCTCGGTTACGGAGACGAGCATGATGTTCATCACGCCGATGCCGCCGACCAGCAGCGAGATGGCCGCAATGACCGCGATGGCGATCGAGAGCGTGTCCATCATGGAGTTGACAGACGAGATCATGCTGTCCATGCTGATGGCGGTCACGGTGTAGTTTTCATTCGTGCGGTAATAGCGGCTCAGAAAGTTTTTGACCTCTGCGGCAAGTGTGGCACTGTTTTCGCCGATGGCGGCCTGCACGGTGATGTTGGAGTAGCCGCGCGTGGCGTTATTGAGCTGCTTGGCCGTTGCGACGGGGATATACATGGCGGTCGACATGTCCTTTTCCGAGGCCGTGGAAAATGAGAAGGCCGACTGCTCATACTGGTAAACGCCGACGATGCGGAACGCATGGCTGCCAGTGCCGAGCTGCACCAGAAGCTCCTGCCCGAGCGCAAGCTCCTGGTCGCCGTCAAAGAGATTGTTTACAAGACGGTCACTGACCACGCAGACCATGCGCCGCCCGTCTTCGTCCTTCTGCTGCAAAAGCCGCCCGGTCGAGAGCTTGAGGTCGTTGATCTCAAGATAGCCTTCGTTTGCGCCGGTGACGCTGACGTTGGCGTAAAGTCTGCCGTCTTTTGCCTTGCCGCTCCCGGCAGCCTCTGAAAGGCCGACGCCCGCCAGCCGCACGCCGAAGCTTTCCTGCATGGCCTCGATCATTTCGGGCGAAATGAGGTCAGACGATTCCGGCTGGCGCATGACCATCATGCTCATCATGTCGTCGGTATTGATCTGCCGGTCTTTTTCCTGAAGCGTCACGATGATTGACGACGCGCCAAGGTCACTCATGGTGTTATTGATGTAGCTCGACAGGCCGTCGCCCACGGTCAGAATGCCGATGACGGCGGCGATGCCGATGATGATGCCAAGCATCGTCAAAATGGCGCGCATTTTGTTGGCCTTGAGCCCTTCAAACGCGAGGCGGATCGATTCATGCAGTCCCATCTTCTCTCGCGCCCCTTTCGTTTCCGGTGTATAAAATGCCGTCGCGCATGGTAAGCACGCGCGAGGTCTCGGCGGCTAAGTCCTGATTGTGGGTGATGAGGACGATGGTCTTTCCCTGCTCGCGGTTGAGCTGGTGAAATAAGTCCATGACCATGCGGCCTGTCTTACTGTCAAGCGCGCCCGTCGGCTCGTCGGCCAGAATGATGGCCGGGTCGTTGGCCATCGCGCGGGCGATGGCTACGCGCTGCTTCTGGCCGCCGGAAAGCTCGTTTGGCTGGTGGTTCATGCGGTCGTCCATGCCGACAAGCGCCAGAAGCTCTTTTGCCCGCTGGGTGCGCTTTTTCTGCGGCATGCCTGCGTACATCATCGGAAGCTCAACGTTTCGCAGTGCATTCGTGCGCGAGATGAGGTTGAAGTTCTGAAAGACGAAGCCGATCTTCCGGTTTCGGATCTGCGAAAGCTCATCGTCGAGCGCTTCTTCCACGTCCGTCCCGTCGAGCCAGTAGGTTCCCTCGGTTGGCCGGTCGAGAACGCCGATCATGTTCATGAGCGTGGATTTTCCGGAGCCGGACGCGCCGACGATGGAGACAAATTCCCCCTCGCGGACATCGAGATCAATGCCGTGCAGAATTTCCAGCTCGTTTGGCTGGCCGATGTAAAAGCGCTTGACGATCGAGCGCATACGGATCAGTTGTCTGGCGCTCATCCCGACACTCCCATCATTTCCATCTGCGCCTCAAAGCCGGTCGCCTGCGTGAGCGTAACGGCTTTGCCAAGCTGCGCAAGATATTTTTTGGGCGCGGTGACCACGCGAAGCCCGGCCTCAATGCCAGAGCCTTCAATGGAAATGT
This sequence comes from uncultured Oscillospiraceae bacterium, assembly GCA_964640905.1. Classification (GTDB taxonomy): domain Bacteria; phylum Bacillota; class Clostridia; order Oscillospirales; family Oscillospiraceae; genus CAG-170. Next base: position 7,777 of record CAZXIW010000055.1, on the reverse strand, counting down.
CCAGATCGTCATCAAGCCCCGTTGTCACAGGGCGCTTTTGAAGCGTCAGTGTACCCTCTGCATCCTCCTCAAGCACAAGGATGCAGCTCTGCCCGTTCTCGTCGGTAAAGACGGCCTCATAGTCGACCGAGAGCACATGCGGGGCTTTTGCGATGATGTAGCTCAGCCGCGCCTCCATGCCGATGCGAAGGCCGGAGTCGGCCTCGTCGACGGCGATCTCCGCCTCAAAGGAGGGGTCGGTGGAGACCTCCGTCTCGCCCAGGGCGTTTTTCTTTGCCGTGGGGGCGATGGTGGAAAGCGTGCCGGAGACGATCTCGTCTCCCGTTGCGTCTGAGCGGATGTCTACGTGCATGCCTGTCTCCACGTTTGCAAGGTCATAGCCCTTGATGCTGGTTGAAATGACAAGGTGGCGGGTATCCTCAATTACGAACAGAAGCCCGGAGCCGCTTGCCCCGACCGAGGCATAGACCGCCGTTACCGTGCCGGAGACGGGCGCGGTGATCTTTGTGTCGTCCAGCGTTTCGTTGAGCTGCCGGAGCGACTCCTCCGAGATGGCGGTGTTTGCGCCTGCGTTGGCCGTGGCAAGGGTATCGGCGTAGGATTCAAGCTGATCCTCCGTTCCCTTTTTGGTCGAGTCGAGAGTCGTCAGCGCCGTCTGATAGGCGCGCCATGCGCTGTCTACCGCGTCTGCGTAGTCACTGAGCGCCTGATCCTCGCCGCGCAGGGCGGCGTTGTAGGTGGCCTGCGCGATGTCATAGGCCGACTGCGCAGACTCCAAAGCCTGGCGAAGCGAAGACTTGTTCTGCTTTGCAGTCTCCAGATTGCTTTCGGCCGTCTGCTTCTGATACTTGAGCGCCTCCAGCTTGATGGCCTGCGCCAGATATTCAGGAGACTCCGTGCCGTTACTTTCGGCAAGCTCGGCCTTTTTGGCCTCCGCCGCTTCAATTTCGGCATTGAGCTCTGCAAGCTGCTCGTCGGCGGCGCTGATCGAGTCGCAGAGCGTGTCGTAATTATCCTCTGCGGTATCGAGCGCGGTGGCCGCGTTGTCGCGCGCAGACTGCGCAGAAAGAAGCTGCGTATTTTCGCCAAGGTCAACATTTTCCTTGTAGCGGTCATAGGCGTTCTGCGCCTTGACGTAGGCATCGTAGGCGTTGTTGACCTGCGCTTCGGCGCTGATGAGGCTTGCGTTCAGACCGGAGTCCAGCCCCTGCTTGAAATTATCATATGCGTCATATGCGCTTTGCACCTGTGCGTTGGCGCTCCCGGAGGAGACTGCAAGCGAGGTTTCCTGCGCTGTGATCTGGTTTTCGATGTTCTTTGCGTCCAGCTCTGCAAGAAGGTCTCCCTCCTGCACCTCGTCGCCCACCTCCACGAGGACGGACTTGACCTGATAGGCAAGCGTCGAGTAGACCTTGGTCACCTCGCCGGACTCGATCGTGCCTGTGCCGCTGATGCTCGATTCCAGATCGGTGTAAGACAAAATCGCTGTGTCTGAGATGAGCACAGACTGCGCGCCGCTCTTTTTTCCGCGCGCAAAAAAGGCTGCCGCGCCTGCGGCCACGATGACGACGGCCAGCACGAGCCAGCGCTTTTTGACCTTCCTTTTCCGCAGCCGCTTGCCGGGCTTTGCGGAAGCTTCCCTTGTGAGTTCCATAGGCTTTACAATACGCTCCTTTTGTGCGCGGCGCTTTGCGCGCGCCGGTGATGGTTGAGACTGCCTACGCCCACAATTTGTCACACACCTGCGCAGCAGCAAACAATCCCCGAGAATAACTGCCTTTTAGCATACCGCGCATTTGGTTCGTCTTCCTGAACTATTTGTGAATATTCGGATACATTTGGATACAAAGGTTACAAAAATAAACAAAACAGGGGGAATTCCCCCTGTTTCGGTTCAAAAAACTTTCTCATTGCTTTGCAGAATCTGTCATCATGCGGATGATCTCGCGGTCGGTCTCGCGCATGCCGACGCGGCCAAGGCGGCTGAAATTGGCAATGGAATTTTCAACGCCCTTCGCGACCAGACCGTCGCCGCCGTAGAACTGCTGGCCGCTGCGGTACATTTCAAAGCCGAGGATGCCGGCCTCAACGGCCATGGCGATTTTGGCCGCGCAGGAGGATTTCGCCCCGTCGCAGACAATGCCGGACGTGATGGCCAGCGCATTTACGATCGTGTGGGAGATCTCCCTGCATTTTCCGCCATAAAGATACGTAATGCCAGCGCCCGCGCCTGCGCCCGCGCTGACCGCGCCGCAGTAGGCAGAGAGCCTTCCGATGCCGGTCTTTTCATGGAGCGTCACAAGGTTGGAGACCAGAAGCGCGCGGTAGAGCGTTTCGCTGTCTACCCCAAGCTCCTTTGCATAGACCCAGACCGGCAGCGAGGCCGTGATGCCCTGATTGCCGCTTCCGGAGTTGATGACAACGGGCAGGTCACAGCCGTTCATCCGCGCGTCAGACGCGGCAGCGGCGTAGGCCTTGGCGCGGGTGCGCACATCGTCGGGGTAAGTGCTGAGGAGCACCTTTCCGATGCATGCGCCGTAGCTTCCGCGAAGCCCCTCCTCTGCGATGGCGCAGTTGCAGGAAAGCTGCCGGTCAAGAAGTGCCTGCACATCGGAAAGCTCACAGCTATCGGCAAACTCGCAGATGCCCTCTACGCTGAGAAGCGCATAGTCTGGCGCGTCGTCGCTTTCTGCGTGATCGTCGGGGTCTTTGCAGAACAGAACGCCCCGGTCTGTTTCGATCAGGATGATATTGGTGTGCTCACGCACGGCGCGGACGGTTGCATAGTGCGCCCCGGCGCGGACGGTGATCTCAATGTCAAGCAGGTACTCGCTCTCTGCCGCAGTAATTTCAAACGCGGTCTTCTCTAAAAACGCGGGAAGCGCCGCAATCTGTTCCGGCGTAACGCCCGCCAGAACCTGAAGCTCTGCGTCTGCGTCGCCTGCGAGAATGCCAATGGCCGCCGCTGCGGCAAGGCCGCGCTGGCCGCCGGTATTCGGCACGATGACGCTCTTTACATTTTTGATGATATTACCGCTGGCGCTCAGCTCCACGCGCGTGGGAAGCTCGCCCAGCGCCTGTCTGGCGCGCGCGGCGCAGTAGGCGATTGCAATCGGCTCTGTGCAGCCCATTGCGCACACCAGCTCCCGCCGCAGAATTTCCACATAGGTCTGATAGGTCACACTGGTTCGTTCCATCGCTGCAAGCTCCTTTTCTGCCCGGAGGCATCATTTTTTCTTATTTTTTATTCTATCATGTTTTTCTGCCAAAGACAAGTGCCGGGTAAAAAAGCGCCCCGGCGCGCGCCGGGGCAGGGGAGAGACTGAGGCAAGGATCATGCGCAGAGGGCGCTCAGAACGGCGCGCAGCGCACAGAGCCGATGGAGATGTAGCCGTCAAAGACGGCGCGGATGTCGCTGCCGGGCGCGGTCAGCTCCGGCCGCAGCGCGCAGGCCACGGGCGTCAGATACTGCACGCCGTTTTCCTCGCGCACGCAGGCATAGTCGTTTTCATAGTAGGAATGCTTTTCCGGGAAGCGTTCACGCAAAATGCCCCGGCAGCGCTCCGGCGGGCAGGCGGGGAAGTTGACGTTCCAGAGAAGACCCGGCGCAAGCGGCCTTTCCAGCAGCTCCTGTAAAACAGACGGCAGATACTGCCGGACGATCGGCTCGTTGAGGCCGCTCTGGCAGGAGAAGGCGATGGCCTGCACGCCGTTTAAAACGCCCTCTGTTGCCGCACCAACTGTGCCGGAGTAGGCCACGTCCAGCCCCGCGTTCATGCCGTCGTTGATGCCGGAGAGCACAACGTCCGGCTTAAAATCCAGAAGATATTTGAGCGCGACCTTCACGCAGTCGGCGGGTGTGCCGTCTACGCTCCACGCGCCCTTGACATCGGCAGCAAGCGCATAGGGGCGTACAGCCATCTCGCGCTCCGGGCGGATGGTAAGCTTGACGGACATGCCGCTGCACTGGCCTTCGGGGGCGGCCACATAGACCTCGCCAAAGGGGCGGGCCAGCTCGGCCAGAAGCGCAATGCCGGGCGCGCGGATGCCGTCGTCATTCGCAATTAAAATTTTCAGAGAATCTTTCATATCGTAGGACGCTCCTTTCCTACGCCTATCTTATCACAGGCCGCCTGTGCTCTACAAGCCGCAATTTCGACAAATCTGCACGGCTTTCCGGCAGACCTGGCAGGTAAAAATACTTTTTGCCATGCAAAGCCCCCGGATGCAGTGCATCCGGGGGCAGGGAAGCGGCAAAAGCGGTTTATTCAGCTTTGATCTTTTTGTTCTGCCAATACTGGACAGTAAATACGCCGCCGATCAGGACGAGACCGATGAGGTCGGAGACCGTGCCGGGGATGAGAAGCGTCAGGCCGCCGATGACGCAGGCGATGCGGAGCAGCCAGTTAAGCGGCCGAAGGATATAGCCCTCCAGACCTGCGGCTACGCCGAAGATGCCGAGAAGCGCCGTCAGGACGATCTGGATGACCTCCCAGACGCTTGTCACGTCGACAAAGAGCATCGCCGGGCTGAACGCGAAGATATACGGCACAACAAAGGCCGCAATGGCGAGCTTTGTGGCGATGATACCGGTCCGCATGGGGTTACCCTTGGCGATGGCAGCGCCTGCGTAGGCAGCCAGCGCGACGGGCGGCGTGATGTCGGCAACGATGCCGAAGTAGAACACGAAGAAGTGCGCGGCGACGAGCGGGAAGCCGAGCTGAACCAGAATCGGCGCGCAGGTCGAGGCCATGATGCAGTAGTTGGCCGTGGTCGGAACGCCCATGCCAAGGACGATGCAGCAGATCATGGTGAGCACGAGGCCGATGATCCTGGCATTGCCCGCGATGCTGACGATGGCGTTAATGAGGATGGAGGCAAGGCCGGTGACGGTGATGCAGCCTGCGACCATGCCTGCGATACCGCAGGCAACGGCAACGGTGATCGCGCCCTTCGCGCCGGCCTCGAGCGCCTCAAAGACGCCGCGAAGCGTCAGGCGGTTTTCAGGGTTCAAAAAGCCGACGGCCATGGCCGCAACGATCGAGATCGCGGCGGAGAACTGGAGTGTTCTTGTGTTGCTGGAGACAAGCCAGACCAGCAAAATCAGCGGGATGAGCAGGTAGCACTGCTTGGCAAGGTAGCTCCACTTGGGCATCTGATCCTTGGAAAGACCCTTGAGGCCGAGCTTTCTGGCCTCCAGATGAACCGCGATGAACACGCCCGTAAAATAAAGCACAGCGGGGAGAATTGCCTTGACGGCGACCTGCATGTAGGGCATGTCGATGTACTCAGCCATAAGGAAGGCAGCCGCGCCCATGATCGGCGGCATGATCTGCCCGCCCGTGGAGGCGGAGGCTTCAACTGCGGCAGCAAAGTCTGAGTCGTAGCCGAGCTTTTTCATCATCGGGATGGTCACGGAGCCGGAGCCGACGGTGTTTGCGACCGAGGAGCCGGAGACCATGCCCTCCATCGCGCTCACCACGACCGCGACCTTCGCCGGGCCGCCGGAGGCCCAGCCTGCCAGACGGTTTGCAAAGTTCAGGAAGAAGTTTGCAATGCCCGTGCGCTCAAGGAACGCGCCAAAGATGATGAACAGAACGATGTACGTGTAGCAGACGTTCACCGGCGTGCCGATGACGCCGTTTGTGGTGTAGAACAGCTTGTAGATGATATTCTTGAGCGCCTGATAGAAGCTGGGGTTGTAGCTCAGCTGGTTATAGAACGTATAGACGAGAAGCGCGCCCAGCACGCAGAGAATCGGCACGCCCACACAGCGGCGGCAGAGCTCAATGAGAACCGCGACGCCAATGAGACCGATGATGACATGGTGGGTCTGGATGCGGGTGGCGAGCTTGATGATGGGAAGCGCGTTAAAGGCAAAGTAGGCAAAGCTTGCCGTGCCAAGGAGCATCAGCACGATGTCGTACCACGGCATGGCGTTGACGACCACATGCCCCTTTTTGGCGGGGTAGGTCAGATAGCCGATAAAGATAATCAGCGCCAGGAAAAGCGCCAGACGCGTCTCAGGAAGCCCTGTGAAAAACAGCGTCATGTAAATGCAGTACAGACTGAAAAGCACCATGATCGAGCCGACGATCCAGCGCCACTTGCCCTCCCAGATGCGGGTGTTGGACTCAAGGTCGTATTTGCGCATGACCGCGTCGACCTCGGCCTGCATCTCTTCATCCAGACCAACCTTTGCCGCAACCGCTTCATCTTGTACATTCTTGTTGGATGAACTCATATACTCTCTCCTTCTTCCGAAATTTGCGGCCCATGCCGCAGAAAAGCTGCGTTTTGACAGCGCCAGCTACGGCAGAAGACTCTGCCGTAGCTGGTAATTTGCAGGTTTGGCGTTAAAGGAGCGCTAAGATCACTTCGTTGCGACCTCGTAGCCCTTTTCCGTGAAGTACTTGGCCGCGCCCGCATGATACGGAACGGAGGTCACGGAAGCGCCAAAGTCAAGGCTCAGCTCGCCATACTTGGCGTGGCTGGAGACAAGGCTCGAAGCGTTGTCGAAGATATCCTTGGTGAGATTGTAGATGGCATCCTCAGAAACATCGTCTCGGGCAAGGATGACAGCGCCGACGGCAACGGTGGTCACGTCGCCTTCTGTGCCGTAGACGTCCTTGGAGATGACGTTCTTGGTGTAGTAGTCAGAGGTCTTGCAGAGTGCGTCGATGTGCTCGTCGTCAAGAGAGACAAGGTAGACGTCCTTGGTGGTCGCAAGGTCGGTGATGGCGGTCGTAGGTGCGCCGGAGACGATGAAGGCCGCGTCGATCTTGCCGTCCTTGATGTCGTTGGCGCTGTCGCCGAAGGACTGGTAGGTCGGGATGATGTCGTTTTCCGTCAGACCGTATGCGCCGAGAATGTCGATGGCGTTAAAGTAGACGCCGGAGCCGGCCGAGCCGATGGAGACCTTCTTGCCTGCAAGATCAGCCACGGTCTTGATCGAGGGGTCGGTGGTGACGATCTGAACCTGCTCCATGTAGAGCGCTGCAACCGTCGAGAAGCAGTCGACCTTGCCGGATTCTGCAAAGAGGTTGGTGCCGTTGTAAGCGTAAGCCATAACGTCGGACTGGCAGAAGGCAAGCTCTGCGTTGCCGTCCTGGAGCTCCATGACGTTTGCCTGCGAGCCGTTGCCGACAAGGCCGACAACATCGATTCCGGCGTTGTTGGTGGCATGCTGGGAAATGACAGAGCCGAAGGCGTAATAGGTGCCGGACTCACCGCCGGTCACAAAGCGGAGCTTTGCGCCGCTGGAGGCAGCAGATGCGCTTTCGGATGCTTCGCCGCAGGCGCAGAGCGAAAGAAGCAGCAGCGCCGCGAGAACGATCGCGATCAATTTCTTCATAACAGGTTTCCTCCTCATAAGCTGTGCCATATGACACTGTAATTCTTTAGCCTGCTATAGTATACTCGATAGGAAGACGTTTTTCAAGAGGGGAGAGCATGAATTTTGAAAAAAAGATTCCTGCAAAATTCATTTTTTGAAAAAATGGACGGAGATAATGCAAAATGTGCCGCAAAATTTGACCGGGATTGAAAGAAACCCTGCAAAACGGAAAAGAACACAGGAAAACACATGAACGCACAGAGCGTACACCTGTGTTGCAGCCCTTTGCCAAAACACCCGTTTGGCGCTTTTCGGCAAACAAAGCCGCGCCGGAGGCGAAAGCCTCCGGCGCGGCAGCTGGTTAAAAACGCAAAAAGGTTTTTGGAAAATTAAAGCAGGTGCGCCTTTAAAAGCGCGCACAGCTCCTCTGCGATGGCAGCG
>CAZXIW010000054.1:1574-13011 GCA_964640905.1 uncultured Oscillospiraceae bacterium | reverse complement strand
CGCCGCAGAGACTGTCAATCCCCCAGTCAGCGCGGGGCGCTGAGACCCCCTTTGTCCCTGCGGGACATTTCCCCCTTGCAGGGGGAATCTGCCCTTTACACAGGGGGGCCTTTGGGCGGCAAGCCGCCCTGCCTTGCGGCAGAGAAAAATATTTTTCATTTCTGCAACCTTCTGCAAGATCTTTCGTCTTTTAGCTCAGAAGGACAAAACCGAAGGAGGAATCTTCATGAAAAAGCTTCTTGCGCTGGCGCTGGTTCTGGCGGCGCTGGTGTCCATGACCGCCTGCCACAAGCTCGCGGCGGACGATTTGACCAAAAATGTAAAGCCATCCAAGGAAGCCCCGCAGAGCGTGGCAGAAGAAAATAGCGGGGACGCACTGGTCGGACTTTCAGACCTTGGCCTGCGGCTTCTGAAACTGAATCTGGAGGAAGGGAATCCGCTCCTCTCGCCGCTCAGCATTTCACAGGCGCTTTCCATGACGGCCAACGGCGCGGCGGGCAATACGCTCTCGCAGCTGGAAGCGCTGCTTGGCGCAGATACGGCATCGCTCAACGCCTTTTTTGCCGGGCAGGAGAACGGAAAGCAGCTGCAAAGCGCAAACTCGATCTGGCTGAAAGACGATGAGAGCCTTCATGTGGAAGAGGCGTTTTTGCAGCAGAACGCGGACTGCTTTGAAGCGGACATTTTCTCTGCGCCCTTTGATGCTTCGACCAAAGAGGCGATCAACACCTGGACAAGCGAGCACACAGACGGCCTGATTCCTGAAATTCTCGATAAGATTCCGAAGGACGCGGTGATGTATCTTGTGAACGCGCTCTCGTTTGATGCCAGGTGGGAAAAGGAATATAAGACCAGTGATGTCTGGGACGGGCGCTTTACCAACGCGGTGGGCGAAGAGACGCATGTTGATTTTCTCCACGGCGAGGAAACGCTCTATTTAAAAGACAACGGGGCGCAGGGCTTTCTAAAGCCCTATGCAGGCGGTCGCTATGCGTTTGCGGCGCTTTTGCCGGAGGAAGGAACAGATGTTAAAGATTATGTAAACTCCTTGACAGGCGAAAAACTTCATGCTATACTCTCGTCGCCCGAGGAAACTGTCGTGGAAATCGCGATGCCAAAATTCAAGGCAGAATTTTCAGCAGAGCTCTCGGAAAGCCTGATGGCGCTTGGCGTGACGGATGCGTTTGACGGGGAAAAAGCTGATTTTTCGCGCCTTGGAAGTTCGGCAGAAGGCAACATCTGTATTTCCCGCGTGCTCCACAAGACCTTCTTGCAGCTCGACGAAGCAGGCACAAAGGCGGGCGCTGCCACGGCAGTCGAGATGAAGGCCGAGGGCGCGATGGAGTATCCCTATTATGTGCGCCTCGACAGGCCGTTTTTGTACATGATTGTAGACCTTGAGACGAACCTTCCGGTATTTCTTGGCGTCCTGACGGACGCGGCGTAGAAAGGAGCGAGGCATATGAAGAAGCTTCAAAGACTGGCGGCGGGCGCACTTGCCCTGGCGCTCATGCTTTCCATGAGCGCGTGCGCCAAAAAAGAGAATAATGTAGAAGGCGCGAAGGAAATCACCGGCGCAGAGACGCTGGCCGCGCCGTCGTATCCGGAGATGGCGGCCTATCCAAACGAGGACGAGTTTACAAAGAAGAACGGCGATTTTGACAGCGACGGCTTCATGGAGGTTTATGACGCCTGGCGGGAGGATAAGCAGACCCAGCAGAATCAGCCGGAAGGCTACCGCGACGGCGTTGCGGAATTTACCGCGCAGGCCACGCCCGCGATCTTATCCGGCGCGGGAGAAAATCAGGTCTATTCGCCGCTGAACGTTTATCTGGCGCTTTCGATGCTGGCCGAACTGACGGAGGGAGACTCCCGCGAGCAGATCCTGAATCTGCTTGGAAAGAGCAGCGTGGAAGAGCTTCGCGCGCAGGCAAAATCGCTCTGGAACGCCAACTACTGTAGCGACGGCGCGCTGACGAGCGTCCTTGCAAGCTCTGTGTGGCTGAACAAGGATGTGTCCTTTGTGCAAAGCACGCTCGATACGCTTGCGGAAAATTATTATGCGGCATCGTTCCAGGGTGAGATGGGAAGCGAAGAAATGAACGCGGCTCTTCGCCAGTGGCTGAGCCAGCAGACGGGCGGTTTGCTGGAAGAGGCGATCGGCGGCGCAGAATTTACGCCCGAGACCGTTCTCGGCCTTGCCACGACGATCTATTACCGCGCCAAATGGTCGCAGGAATTTTCCAAGAGCAAGACAGAAGCCATGACCTTCCACGCGCCCTCCGGCGATGTGACGTGCGACTTTATGTGCCGCTACGGCACGGGCACTTATTACTGGGCGGAAAACTTTGGCGCGGTGAAGCTTCCGCTTCGGGAGAGCGGCAGCATGTGCCTGCTCCTGCCGGACGAGGGTGTTTCGCCTGAGGCGCTTTTAAAAGACGCGCAGGCGATGGAATGGATTCTTGGAACGGACGAGTGGGAGAACAGCAAGTTCCTGAACGTGAATCTTGCGCTTCCGAAGTTTGATGTCCAGGCGCAGCGCGATCTGAAAGAAGGGCTGTATGCACTTGGCGTGACGGATGTTTTTGACGTGGGAGCGGCCAATTTTGCCCCGACGTGCGAAAATGCGGACGGCGTTTATCTCTCAGACGCCGAGCATGCTGCGCGCGTCACGATCGACGAAGAGGGCGTCACCGCGGCGGCCTATACCATCATGATGGAGGCCGGCGCTGCCATGCCGCCTGCCGATGAAGTCGACTTTGTGTTAGACAGACCGTTCCTTTTTGCCATTACTGCGCGCGATGGGATGCCGCTTTTTATCGGCGTTGTAAATAACCCAAATTGAAAGCGGGTCTTTTCCCGCAATACGGCGTTTGCTTTCCTTGCCATACACACGGTATGGCGGCGTCAAGCGGCCTTGTCTCGCGAAAAAATCCCTCGCTTTCAGCGAACCCTTTCCCGCAATCCACACGTTTAAATACTCTAAACAAATTCGGCGGATTTCCCGCGGAAGATACAAACAAAAAATATGATTCTTTAAGGAGAACCAAACCCCATGAAAAAACTCATTGCACTGATCCTTGCGCTGGTCTGCGTCTTTTCCTTTGCAGCCTGTGCGGCAAAGACCACTGACGAAGAAACCAGCGCACCTTCTGCTTCGGAAGACGTGACTGACACCCAGACCCCGGCCGAAGACACCTCCGACGCAGAGCCGGAAGAGGACGCAGAAGCGGCCACCGGCGAGGAAGAAGAGCTTCCCGGTATGAACGAGCCTGCGACTATGCCCGAAGAGGGCGCGCCGGTCGTTGACGAGGATATGGGCGTTGATGCCCCGGCTACGCTGCCCGAGGAGAACACGGACGCTCCGGCTGTCGGCGAGCCGAGCGAGGAGGGCGAGCAGGCTGCGCTTTCGATTTTGGAGAGCGTCTGGGCGCTTTACACAGAAGACGAGAAATTCCCGGCGGCTGGCGGCGACTATGACGCAATGGTTGACGGCGCGCCCGGCAAGGCAGGTCTTACAAATCCCGAAAATCTTTCGTATCTTCTGACCTTCCCGGCAGACGATGTTGCGAAGCTTGACGGCGCGGCATCCTTGATGCACATGATGAACGCCAACACCTTTACCTGCGGCGCATACCATGTGGCAAACAGCGAGGATGTGGCGGCAGTCGTGGAGGATATCTACGCGGCCATCACCACGAAGCAGTGGATGTGCGGCTTTCCCGAGCAGCTCATCATCGCAACGAACGGAAACCTGATCGTCGCGGCCTTTGGTAACCTCGATCTCATCACGACCTTCCATGAGAAGCTGACGGCGGCCGATTCCGGCTTCACGTTTGTCTACGACGAGGCAATCGTTGTGTAAGAAAACCATTGTGGGCAGGAGACCTTCATGCTTTTTTCCAGTATTCCGTTTTTATTCTACTTTCTTCCGTGCGTGCTGATTTTCTATTTTCTCATGCCGCACCGGGCAAGAAACGCAGTCTTATTTCTGGCAAGCCTTCTGTTCTACGCCTGGGGCGAGCCGCGCTTTGCCGTGTGGATGCTGCTTAGCATCGCGCAGGGCTATGTGTTCGGTCTGCTCATTGAAAAACATGCAGAACATGCGAAGCGGTCAAAATTCTTTTTGGCCGCTTCGGCTGTGTTGAGCCTTGGGATGCTCGGCTACTGCAAGTATGCCGACTTCTTCCTTGCAAGCTTCAATGCCATGACGGGGCTTTCCGTGCCCCTTTTGCATGTGGCGCTTCCCATCGGCATCAGCTTCTACACGTTTCAGATCTTAAGCTATGTGGTGGATGTCTACCGCGGGGACGTGCCCGCGCAGAAGAGCTTTTTAAAGCTTGGGGCATACATTGCCATGTTCCCGCAGCTCATTGCAGGCCCAATCGTCCGCTACAGCGAGATCGCCCCGGAGCTGGACTGCCGCCGCGCAAGCGCGCAGGACATTTCAGAGGGCGCGTGCCGGTTTGTGATCGGCCTTTCCAAAAAGGTTCTGCTTGCAAATGTGCTTTATGGCCTCATTACGGCCTTTAGCGAGACGAAGGAGCCTTCGGTGCTTTATTCCTGGCTGTATACGCTTGCCTTTACGCTGCAAATCTATTTTGATTTTTCCGGCTACAGCGACATGGCAATCGGCCTTGGCCGGATTTTTGGCTTTCATTTTTCGGAGAACTTCAGCTATCCGTACCTGTCTGCCTCCATCACAGAGTTCTGGCGGCGCTGGCACATCAGCCTCGGCTCATGGTTTCGGGACTATGTCTACATTCCGCTGGGCGGCAACCGCGTGAGCCGGGGAAAATGGCTGCGAAACATTCTTCTTGTCTGGATGCTCACCGGGCTCTGGCACGGGGCAAGCTGGAACTTTGTCCTCTGGGGGCTTGGCTTTGCGGTGCTTTTGATCGCGGAGAAGCTTCTTTACGGCAGAGCGCTGGCAAGGACGCATGTGTTCAAGCATGTCTATGTGCTCTTTTTTGTGACAATGAGCTTTGTGGTCTTTAATGCAGGCTCAGTCAAAGAGGTGTTTTTGCAGCTCAGCGCGATGTTTGGCGCGGGCGGCGCGCCGCTTGTGAGCGCGGAGAGTATCTACTACGCAAAGAGCTACGCCGTGACATTTCTCCTTGCCGCCGTTTTCGCGACACCCTGTGTAAGCTGGCTTGTGCGGCGTTTTTCTGAAACGAAATTTGGCGCGCGGGCGATGGTCTTTTTGCAGCCGGCTGTTATGCTGGCGCTGCTTGCGGCCTGCACGGCATTTTTGGTGGACGGGTCTTTTAATCCCTTCCTCTATTTCAGATTCTAGGAGGCGGCATGATGCAGAAGAAAAAACACCTTTTTACCGTTCTGGCGCTTGCGGCCTTCCTGTTTGGCTTTTCTGTCTTCGCGCTTTTAAAGCCTGCGGATGAAGCCTCGCTTGCCGAGCGGCGCGCGCTGGCGCAGCTTCCGGCGCTGTCACAGAGCGCGGTGATGGATGGGTCGTGGACAGAGAACTTTGAAAGCTACACGCTCGACCAGTTCCCGCTGCGAGAGCGTTTCCGGACGCTCAAATCCAGGCTGTCGTTTGATCTTTTCCGCCAGAAGGATAACCACGGGGTCTATCTGGTGGGGGATTCGGTTGCAAAGCTTGAGTATCCGGTGAACGAAGACTCGCTTTCCCATGCAATCGGGCGCTTCGCGTTTGTCTACGACAAGTACCTGAAGGATTCCGACGCGAAGGTCTATCAGGCCATCGTTCCCGACAAAAACTATTATCTTGCGGCGCAAAACGGCTACCCGGCCATCGATTATGCGGCGTTTTTCAGCCGCTTTGAGAGCGGCATGCCCTGGGCTGAGATGATCGATCTGACCGGAAGTCTTTCAATCGATGACTACTACCGCACCGACCTTCACTGGCGGCAGGAAAACATTTTCCCGGCGGCAAAGACGCTGGCAGAGGCCATGGGCGCGGCGATCACGGATGATTTTACCAAGCAGACGCTTGCGCGCGACTACTATGGCCTTTACTATGGCTACGCGGCGCTTCCAACCCAGCCAGAGAAGATTTCCTATCTCACAAATGACGCGATAAAAAATGCAGTCGTAACGAACTTTGAGACCGGGAAAACCACCAATGTTTATGACATGGCGCTGGCCGAAGGCGATGACCCGTATGAAATGTTCCTCTCCGGCTCGGTTTCGCTGCTTACGATCGAAAACCCGGAGGCCGGGACAGAGCGCGAGCTTGTCATTTTCCGCGACTCTTTTGCAAGCAGCCTTGCGCCGCTTCTGCTGGAGGGCTATGCAAAAATCACGCTCGTCGATATCCGCTATCTGATGCCGGAAATGCTCGGAAGGTTCATCAGCTTTACCGATCAGGACGTTCTGTTTTTATACAGCGTGAACGTGCTCAACAACAGCCAGACCATCAAATAACGCAGACATCCCCGCACCCAGGGCGCGGGGATGCTTTTTGCAGAAAAATTTGTTTTATGTCATAGTTTTTATTTCTGCGGCGGCGCAATATTTGAGCGGATTTTCATACAGAACACTCTTGCCGTGGAAGGAAGAAACCGGTATAATATAAATGATTTGAGAAAAGCGGGCTTTGACCCGCCGCCACCGGAAAATGGAGGAGCGAACATGAAAGCAATCGTAACCATTGTTGGAAAAGATCAGGTCGGCATCATCGCCAACGTCTGCGGGGAGCTTGCGGCCTGCAACATCAACATTCTTGAGATCAGCCAGAAGATCATGGATGATTATTTTACCATGATGCTGGTGACCGACCTTTCAAAGTGTGAAAAATCGCTCGACGCAGTTGCCGAGCGGCTGAGCGCCTGCGCAGAGGGTAAGGCGCTTTCCGTGCGCATCCAGCGCGAGGACATGTTCGACGCGATGAATAAAATTTAACTGCGCAACAATAAAACAAAGAGAGGTAACGCCATGCCGAGCTTACAGCGAGTTTTCGATACGATCGATATGATCTCCAAGCAGCATCTGGATGTTCGCACGATCACAATGGGTATCTCGCTTCTGGACTGTGTGAGCGAAGATCCCGTGCGCTGCTGCGAAAAAATCTATGACAGGATCTGCCTGCGGGCAGAAAATCTGGTAAAGACGGGCGAGGAAATCGAGCGCGAATTTGGCGTTCCCATCGTCAACAAGCGCATTTCCGTCACGCCCATGGCGCTTGTCGCCGGGAGCTGCCAGACAGACGATTACGTCCCCTTTGCCCTCACGATGGATAAAGCAGCAAAGGCCTGCGGCGTGGATTTTATTGGCGGGTTCTCTGCGCTGGTGCAAAAGGGCTTTACAAGGGGCGATGAGCTTTTGCTGCGCGCCATTCCGCAGGCGCTGGCTGAGACGGAGCTGGTCTGCTCCAGCGTCAACGTCGGCTCGACCAAGGCCGGCATCAACATGGACGCGGTCGCGCGGATGGGAAGAATCATCAAGGAAACGGCGCATCTGACGCGCAGGACAGACGGCCTTGGCTGTGCGAAGCTGGTCGTGTTCTGTAACGCTGTGGAGGATAACCCCTTTATGGCGGGCGCGTTCCATGGCGTGGGCGAGGCTGAGAGCGTTGTGAGTGTCGGCGTCTCCGGCCCGGGCGTTGTGTATCACGCGCTGCAAAGCTGCAAGGGCGAAAGCTTTGACGTTGTGGCCGAGACGATCAAAAAGACGGCCTTCCAGATCACAAGAATGGGGCAGATGGTCGCCGCCGAGGCCTCAAAGCGCCTTGGCACAGAGCTTGGTATCGTCGATCTCTCGCTTGCACCGACGCCCGCCGTTGGCGACAGCGTGGCGCGCATTTTAGAGGAAATGGGTCTTTCGGTCTGCGGCACACATGGAACGACAGCGGCGCTGGCGCTTTTAAATGACGCGGTCAAAAAGGGCGGCGTGATGGCCTCAAGCCGCGTGGGTGGCCTGTCTGGCGCGTTTATCCCGGTCTCAGAGGACGAGGGCATGATCGCCGCTGCGCTGGAGGGGACGCTGACGCTTGACAAGCTTGAGGCGATGACCTGCGTCTGCTCGGTGGGGCTTGACATGATCGCCGTCCCCGGCGAGACAAGCGCCGATACGATCTCCGCCATCATTGCCGACGAGGCGGCCATCGGCATGGTCAACAGCAAGACCACCGCTGTGCGCATCATCCCCGTTGAGGGGAAGAAGGTCGGCGACATGGTCGAGATGGGCGGGCTTCTTGGCTCTGCGCCCGTCATGCCGGTTCACGCGGCGGCAAGCAGCGATTTTATCGCGCGCGGCGGCCGGATCCCGGCGCCGATCCAGAGCCTTAAAAACTGACAGCTTCTGCCCCTGCGCCGCGCGCGGGGGCGGTTTTGCGCTGTTTTGCGGGAAACGCCTGAAAATATGCCGGGCAGCTTACGGTTCTAAGCTGCCCGGCATTTATGCCTGTCTGTAAATCCCGCTTGGCGGCGGGAGAATTATCCCAGCTCGTCGAGCTCCTTCTGCCACACGGCTGCGCAGGCATCGCTCGGCATGCGCCAGTCGCCGCGCGGCGAGAGCGTGACCGAGCCGACCTTCGGCCCGTCGGGCAGGCAGTTGCGCTTAAACTGCTGCTGGAAGAAGCGGCGGTAGAAATTCTTGAGCCAGTGCAAAAGCACCTCGTCAGAATATTTTCCGGCCATTGCGGCTTTGGCCAGGCGATAAATTTTCGCGGGCGGGAAGCCGTAGCGCAGAACGTAATACAGATAGAAATCGTGCAGCTCATAAGGGCCGACAAGGCTTTCCGTCTGCTGGGCAATTTCGCCGTTTTCCTTCGCGGGCAGAAGCTCGGGGGAGACGGGGGTATCGAGAATGTCGAGCAGAACCTCCCGCAGCACAGAGCTTTGCGCCGCCTCTGCCTCGCAGCGGACAATGTGGCGCACGAGCGTCTTGGGGACGCCTGCGTTTACGCCGTACATGCTCATGTGGTCGCCGTTGTAGGTTGCCCAGCCAAGGGCAAGCTCGCTCAGATCGCCCGTGCCGACCACAAGCCCGCCCAGGCGGTTGGCAAGATCCATCAGCTCCAGCGTTCTTACGCGCGCCTGCGCGTTTTCAAAGGTCACGTCCAGAGTCTGCTCGCTCTGGCCAATGTCTGCAAAGTGCGAGCGGACGGTGTTTGCAATCGAGATCTCCTGGAAGCGCACACCAAGCTCCTGGCAGAGAATTTCTGCGTTTGAGCGCGTGCGCTTCGTCGTGCCAAAGCAGGGCATGGTAACGGCCAGAATATCCTCCATCGGCCGCCCAAGCTTTTTCATCGCGCGCACGCTCACCAGCAGCGCAAGGCAGCTGTCAAGGCCACCGGAGATGCCGATGACGGCGGTTTTCGCGTGCGTGTGGGAAAGACGCCTTGCAAGGCCGTCTGCCTGAATTTCCAGAATCAGCGCGCAGCGCGCGGTGCGCTCGGCGTCGTTTTCCGGGATGAAGGGGGTGGGGGAGAAGGCTCTTGTGAGCGAGACCTCGCACAGCGGAAGCTGGAAGGGAATCGTCTCGTAGCCGCTGGCGTCCGGCTCGAAGCTGGTGTTGCGGCATCGCTCGGCGCTGAGACGGCCAAGGTCAAGCTCTGTGCAGGCAAAGCCCGCGCCAAAGGGGCGGGACTCGGCCAGAAGCGCGCCGTTTTCGCAGATCAGATCGTGCCCCGCAAAGACCATGTCGCTGGTCGACTCGCCGCAGCCTGCGTCGGCATAGAGGTAGGCGCACAGAAGGCGTGCCGACTGCTGGCAGGTGAGCGTCCGGCGGTATTCGGCCTTGCCGACGGTCTCGTCGCTGGCAGAGAGGTTGGCGATCACGGTCGCGCCCGCCAGCGCATGCGCGGTGCTGGGCGGCAGCGGCGCCCAGAGATCCTCGCAGATCTCCGCCGCAAGCGTAAAGGCCGGGAGCGCTTCACACTGGAACAGGAGCTTTGTGCCAAAGCGTGTGGGCTGGCCTGCAAAGCTGAGCGCCATATTCTCGCGCGGGGCGGGGGAGAAGTGGCGCTTTTCGTAAAACTCGCCATAGTTGGGGATATTCGTCTTCGGGACAAGGCCGAGAAGTCTGCCCCGGCAGATGACAGCCGCGCAGTTATAGAGCTTGCCGGAGATAAGCGCCGGAAGCCCAAGCACTGCGACAAGCGGCAGGGATTCGCTTGCCTGAAGGATCGTGACGAGCGCCTGCTCAGAAGCCCGTTGCAGCGGCGTCTGCAAAAACAGGTCGCCGCAGGTGTAACCGGTCAGGCCAAGCTCCGGAAAAACCGCCAGCTGGCAGCCGCGCGCGGCGGCGTCCTGCATGGCCTCGATGGTCATTTGGGCGTTATAGGTGCAGTCGGCCACGCGCAGCGCGGGCGAAACGGTGCAGACCTTCAAAAAACCGTGAAGCATGGAAACAGCATCCTTTCTCGTTCGGGATTGATTACCCGTATCATATCACACCGGGCGCGCGGCGGCAAGAGGCGTGTTGCGCTGTTTGTCAGAAAATTACTCCTTTTGCAGGCGCGGCGCGGGGTTTGGAAGGCCGTATTCCGTCTGGAAGGTCATTTCGTTTGAAACGTACTGAAAGCCGCCATTTTCCAGCGGGCGGACAGTAAGCACGTGGGAGAAGATGCAGTCGGTCGGGATATCGGTACTGAGGCAGGAAATGAAGAGGCTGAGCGTCCCGTCCGCATTTTCCTGCGCCGCCGTGAGATACGGCTCGATGGCGGGGTAGTCATAGCGCTCCATGTCGTTTGTTTCGATTGGCCGCCAGGGGTAGCTTTGCGTCTGCGCGTCAAAGCCTGCAAGCGCGCGAAGCTCGCTCTGCGAAAGGGAAAAGCAGGAGAGAATGACGGTCTCAAAGGCTTCAGCCGGGATTTGATAGAGGCCGGTCTCATCGCTGCGTGAAAAGTCTTCCGGCGAAATTTCGCGGCCATAAGTAAGGGCGTAAAGCCGGTCAAAAACGTCTGAAAAGCTGACCTCGCCCCAGCTTCCCTCCTGCCAGTCGGTGATCAGAAGATTTACATAATAATAGTCGATCGGGAGCACATATTGTTCCAGCATGGAAAAGAGCGCTTCATCCGGCGCATTTGTCCGGATGAGGTTGTAGTCGGCGTAGTGCTTGTCTCCGGCGGGGAAGAGGCGGTAATAGAAATTCCCGTTTTCTGAGAGCAGCCAGCTTTTGACGGTGCAGCGCTCATAGACGCTGGCGCTGCACGTGCCGTCTGGCTGGCGCTCACAGCGGATGGCGGTAAAATACGGCGTCTGTGCCTCAAGGCTGAGAATCTGATAGGAAAGGCAGCCTTCCTTGCGCAGGCTGACAAGCTCCAGCGCGCAATCTGTGCCGCGCTGCACACTCTGCCAGAAGGAAAGCAGCGCCTCTGGCGCAGAGAGATAGGAAGAGGGATAAGCGTCATAGGCATGCAGAACCGTGACGCCGGCCTCCTCCAGCGTGCGCTCCGGCTCTGACGCGGAAAAGGCCAGCGCACCGAGTGCTTCGGCGCGCGCGGCCATGGCAG
>CAZXIW010000054.1:0-1474 GCA_964640905.1 uncultured Oscillospiraceae bacterium | reverse complement strand
CTGCGCAGACGCAGAGGAAGGGGGCGCGCTGCTTTTTGCGGGCGCTTCGCCGCTGGCAGGGGAAAGCGCCGCCTCCGGCGCGCCGCAGGCGCAGAGCAGCGCAAGGAGGAAAAGCGCGCAGAAAAGAATTCGATGCTTCATCATAAAAACCTCCGGAAGAAGCGCTGCTGCAGACCGAACCGGACTGCGGCAGCGTAGGAGCGAAAGCTTATTTTCCCTCGATCTCAAGGCCGGTCATGGCCTGAAGGACTTCATACTGCTGGGCGTTGAGCCCCTTCTTCATGGAAAGCCCCGCTTCAATGTCAATGTCGGTAAGCGCGCCGTTTTGCGAGCAGATGAGACGGTTTGTCCCGCCCTCGGCCAGAACCTTGACGGCCTGATAGGCCATGCGCGTTGCCATGACGCGGTCGCGCGCGGTCGGCACACCGCCGCGCTGGACATGGCCAAGGATGGTCACGCGCGGGTCAAGGCCGACGGCGGCGTGGATCTTCTGGCCAATTTCAATGGCGCTGCCTGCGCCCTCGGCGACAATAATCATATAGTGCGTCTTTCCGCTCAGGCGCGCGCCCCGGATGCACTCGACCACATCGCGCTCAAAATCAAACTGCTGCTCCGGCACGAGCACGGACGTTGCGCCCGTGGCCAGACCGACATAGAGCGCCAGATGCCCCGCGTTTCTGCCCATGACCTCCACGACCGAGCAGCGCTCGTGCGACTGCATGGTATCGCGCAGGCGGTCGATGGCCTCAACGGCGGTATTTGCTGCCGTGTCGTAGCCGATGGTGTAGTCGGTGCAGACAATGTCGTTATCAATTGTGGCCGGGAGGCCGACGACGCTGATGCCCTGCTTGGAAAACTCGCGCAGACCACGGAACGTGCCGTCACCGCCGATGCCGACGATGCCGTCGAGCCCAAGCAGCTTGCAGGTGGCTGCTGCGCGCTTTTGCCCCTCGGGCGTGCGGAATTCCTCGCTGCGGGCGGTATAGAGCATGGTGCCGCCGCGGTTGATGATGTGGTTGACACTGTTTTCGTCGAGCCGGATAAAATCGCCGTTGATCAGCCCGTGGAAGCCGCGCCGGATGCCGACGCAGTCGATGCCGCGGTAAATGGCGGAACGGACGACGCTGCGGATGGCCGCGTTCATGCCGGGGGAGTCGCCGCCAGAGGTGAGAACGCCAATTCGTTTGACTGCATTCGTCATGGGAAAAAACTCCTTTTTATTTGATAAGCCCACTATACCACGCAACCGGAAAAAAGTAAACACTCTTTTTGTGCGATTCTCTGCAAAATCAGAAGAAACTTAACAATAGAGCGTCCGCCTGCCCGGCAGCGCCGCTTGACAAAGCGGACAAAGCATTGTACAATACTTGCGGCAGAGGGGCGTCTGCTTCCGTGAGGCAGCCAGACGCCGCAGGCCAGCCTATGCCCCAGTAGCTCAGTTGTATAGAGCGGCCGCCTCCTAAGCGGCAGGTCG
>CAZXIW010000053.1:0-13031 GCA_964640905.1 uncultured Oscillospiraceae bacterium | reverse complement strand
TTCCTGCGAAAAAAGGAAGAGCAAAACGCCGCGCGAAGAGAATTCTTCCCGCGGCAAAACGGCGCGCGGAGAAAAACCTCCGCGCGCTGCAAGCTGTGTTTCAGCGGTTCATATTCCGCGGCGATACCTCAAAGACGGGATTGATCAGCTTCAGCCGCTCATACAGATGGTCATACATCAGCTGGCGCGCAAGGTCTGCATTGTGGCTGGTGATGGCCTCAATGATCGCAATATGCGCGCGGAGATTATCCTTCTTTGTCTTCTCCGAGGCATATTTGTTGAAATCCGCATAGAGGCTGTGGCGAAGCTGCGAAACAAATGACGCGATCAGCCCCTCGCAGAAGGGGTTTGCGCTATAGCGCGCAATGGCCAGATGGAAGCTGAAATCATCCTGATAATCCGGCTCTTCTTCATACTTTCGCAGAATTCTGCGGGAAATCTGGTTGAATTCCTCGATCTGCTCATCTGTGATGCGCAGCGCCGCGTAATATGCGGCGGTTGGCTCAAACATCAGACGGAACTCCAGAACCGGCTCAATGGAGTTGATCTCCTTGAGCTGCTGAAAAAACTGCATGTTCTGAATGTTTTCCAGAGCGTTCTCGGCCACGAAGGTTCCTACGCCGTTTCTTGCATCCAGGATCCCGAAGCCCTCGAGAATTTTCATGGCCTCGCGCATAATGTTCCGGCTGACACTGAATGAATTTGCCAGCTCGATTTCTCCTGAAAGCTTGCTGCCCTGTGCCCATTTTCCTGATTGGATCAGCTCGATCATTGCAGAGATCAGCTGGTCGCATAAATTGATTTTCCGAACTTCTTTCATCGCTTGCATTCCTTTTAGTGGCTTTTCTATAAAATTATAGCCCCCCGGTGCAAAAAACACAACTATTTTTTTAGTGGGCGGGGAGAAGAATCGTGCGCCACGGCACTTTCGCGTTTTCAACAAATTCTTCTCCATCTTTTCGTAATCTTTTACAATTTTTGCACAGAGGCGGAAAATGCTCTTGTTTTTTCTGTCTAGCTGTAGTACAGTTGTGGTGTAGAGATGCAGCATCTGATCTACCAAATGGGCCTTATCAATTTGTTGAATGGGAGGAAAACCATGAGTCTACCAACTGCAATCATTATCACAACTGTTCTGATCATCATTGCGACGCTTTTACCGACCTACATTACCAGCAAAAAGAAAACCACCACCAACGAGGAATGGGCCATTGCCAGCCATGAGCTTCCGATCTACGTTGTCATCGGCACGCAGTTTGCAAGTATCGTCGGCGGCGGATATATGGTCGCCCACGTTGGCAACGCCTACAGTGTCGGCATTGGCCATTTAACGTATGGCCTTCTGTCTGTGCTGCCGCTGATTGCGATCATGCTGCTTGCCAAGTGGCTTCGCAAAAACAGCTTCTCAACCATTCCCGATATCATCAAGCATTACACCGGCGGCCACAACCGCGCGATCAACATTCTCTGCGGCGTGGCTACCATGCTCTTCCCCTTCGGCTGGATCACATCCCAGATCACAGCCTTCGCCAGCATCTACACGCAGGTCACCGGGCTGGATTACACGCTGCTGTGCTGCCTGTTCTCCGCGGTTGCGCTGTTTTTCGTGATGCCCTCCGGCCTGAAAACCGTTGCATGGACAGACTTCATTTTTGCCTGCTTCATGTGTCTGCTGATGATAATCATTGCTATCGCGGCAACGATTATGGCTGGCGGCGGCGCAGCAATCTCTGCGGCGGTTGAGCCTTCGATGCTTTCCGTTGGCGACAGCCTCAAGGCCATCGGCACAAATACGATCATTCTGTGGTTCTTCTCAATTCTTCCCGGCGGCATGACCAACCAGATCTATTATCAGCGCGTCTGCGCAATTGATAATGAGAAGAAGGTCAACTCCAGCCTGATCATCTCTGCTGTTGTTGCCTTTGTTGCGTTCTGCTGGAGCGTCTATATGGGCATTACCATTAAGGCGATCAACCCCGGTCTGGAGGTCGCATCCAATGCAACCGGCTGGCTCATGACGCAGCTTCCCATGCCGATTGTTGCCTGCTTCTGCGGGGCGCTGTTTGCGGCGATGATGTCTACGGTCTCGTCCGGTGTGCAGTCGATCGTTGTCAACATTACGCGCGATATTGTTCCGGAGCTCAAGCCCGATATCTCCGATGAGCAGAGTCTGCGCCTTTCGCGTATCATGTCCTTCGTTCTGGTTGCGTTCTCGCTGATCATGTGCCTGTTCTTCACAGACACGCTGACCTGGCTTGTCGCAACGGCCGGTCTGAGCGCGTCGATGATGCTCTGCCCGATCTTTGTCAGCTATCTGCTGCGCAAAAAGCACATCATCACGAACGCGGGCATTGCCGCCGGAATTATCTTCGGTGCGGCGGGCGGCATTCTTGGCATGGCGCTCAATACCACGGTGAACTATGCGGTGCTTGGCATTGTGTTCTCGCTGGCAGGTATGCTGCTTGTCAGTGCGCTGACGAAAAAGAGCAGCCAAATCATCTCTGCGGAATAAACATTTCACGCTTGTAAGTCTCTGCGCCGGAGCACCGGCGCAGAGCAGACCACAATATAAAGATAGAAAGGAAACTTTGATATGAGCAAAACATGGGCAATCATTGGCGGCGGCAACGGCGGTCAGTCTATGGCCGGGCATCTGGCCTCCATGGGTGAAAGAGTTCGTCTGTTTGACGTTGTTCCTGCTACGGTAGATGCGCTGAACGCCAAGGGCGGCATTGAGCTGCACCACGCTGTGACGGGCTTTGGCAAGCTGGAATTTGCAACAACGGATATTGCAAAGGCCATGGATGGCGCAGACATCATCATGATGATCCTTCCTTCGATTTACCACGAGAGCATGGCCGCGAAAATCGTACCGAATCTGAAAGACGGTATGGTCGTGTTCCTGCATCCGGAGGCCTCCTGCGGCGCGATCGCGTTCCGCAAGGTCATGAAGGATATGGGCTGCACGGCAGACGTTGTTGTGGGCGCGGCCTGCACGCTCCTTTATTCCACGCGCATTCAGGAGCCGGGCGATGTCTATATCTACGGAATCAAGGACGAGGTTCCAATGGCCGCGCTGCCCGCAACGGATAATCCGAAGCTTGAGGCCGCGCTGCATCCGCAGCTGCCGTGGTTCAAATCCGTTTCCAATGTCCTGATGACAAGCCTGGATAACCTCAATGCCATGATGCACCCCGCTCCCATGCTGCTGAACACCAGCCGCATTGAGGCAGACCCCTTTGTTCCCTTCCAGTATTATCTTGACGGCATTACGCCCTCTATCGGCAAATATGTCGATGCCATGGACGCAGAGCGGATTGCCATCGCAAACGCCCTGGGCTATGAGCAGCGCACCGTGCGCCAGGAATACATCGACATGTATGAATGCGGCGATGAGACAACGCCCTTGTACCAGCTCTGCAAAAATAACCCCGGCTACATTGGCATCATGTGCGGCAATACCCTTGCCACGCGCTATGTTCTGGAGGACGTTCCTTACTCTCTGGAGGCGATTCGTGCCATTGCCCGCATTGTAGGCGTTCCGACGCCCTGCATCGATGCCATCATCACCCTCGGCCATACGATTTTGGGCGAGAAGATGGATACCGGCCGCACCGCCGAGATGCTTGGAATCTCCGACATGACGAAGGAAGAGCTTCTGCGCTACGTCAACGGCATCTAAAACGCGTGTTCTTTTCTCTGTTCGGCGCGCCGCCTTCTGCCTGCGGCGGCGCGCCGACTCTCCTTTCGCCCCGGCAGAGCGCAATGCGCTGTGCCGGGGGATTAAAATCTTTTGAAAAACTGAGGCCGGAGAGGAAGCCCTCTCCGGCCTTAAAATGATAGGAAAGTCTTTTACAAATCTGCGCCTATGCGGCAGCCTGCAGGTAATCGGCGCTCATATACGCGAACTGATCGTTATAGACGATCTGGCACCAGCCGTTGTCTGTTTTGCCGCTCACGGCCACGGCGCTGCTTTCGAGCATCGTCATGAGCACGTTGTTGCCGTCTGTCGTGGGCGCGGAGCGGACGTTTACATCATTCGTTGTGATCATGCATGCGCCCACCGGCGTAATTTCGCCCGCATCCGCCGGCCAGACGCTCTCGTCGACGGCCAGATCCATCGCGCCGTTTGCGCCGAAGATCGCCGCAACGGTGCAGGCCTGCTTGGTGGTGAGCCTTGCGGTCTGCTCGCCGGTCTGGACGGAGGCAGACCAGGTATCGTCCTTCCACGTCAGCTCCAGCAGGTACTCAGCCCCGCCCGTGCTGACCAGATACGGATATACCGTGGCCGCCGTGCCGGTCTTGTAATTTGCGCCAAGGAGCATGGTGCTGAGCGTGATGGCGTCGGACTCGGAAAGCGCGACCGGCGCAAAATCCTCTTTGTCTGCCCGGCTGAGCGAAGCGGAGGCCGAGGGCTCTGGCTCTGCCGGTACGGTGCTGTGGATGGTGAACCAGGCGGCGTCCTCGTTTTCTTCAAAGCTGAACTCGACCTCGTTGCTGCCGGTCTTGTCGGTGAGGATAAAGCCGGTTTCCAGCGTGACCATGCTGTAAAGGCTGGAGTCTGCATAGAAGTCCTTAAAGAGCTCCTGCATGGAGGTCTCCGCCCCCTTCAGGCCGCAGGCATAGGCCGTGTCCAGCGAGAGCCTGCTTCCCATGTTGTCTTTGAGGTAGCTGTCTGTGACCAGGTGCAGCGGCAGGAGAATGTCCCATGTGCCGCTTTCCAGCGAAAGCTCGCGGTGCATGCCCATGAACACATACCAGTTGGAGATGTTTGCCGGGTCTTTTTCATACAGGCACCAGCTCTCGATGCCCGCGCCCGTGTCGCGCGTAAAAAGGCAGCCCGCGCCATAGGCGTTTTCAAAGCTTGTGGCCGTTACGTTTTCGTTGTTCTTTGTGATGAGCTTGGCCATCTTTGAGAGCTTCTTTCCCGTCTCAAACTGATACCCGCCGTAGGACACATAGTCCCCGCTGTTGAGCTCTGCCTCCAGCGGAAGCTTCAGCTCTGAGGCAGTTGAAAATGCTCTGGCTGTAATGCCCGCCCCGTCATCCTTCTTTGCACAGCTGGAAATGAGGACGATCAGCAAAACCGCCAAAACCGCGACCGCGCCCAGCAGCATCAGCAATCTCTGGCGGCGGCGTCTTCTTCTTTTCATTCTGATTCCTCCATTCATAACAGGCCACCTGCGACCTGCGATTTTGATACATCCGTACAGGGATACTCCGAGTATACCACACTTTTGGTTGCTTGGCAAATAAATCGAAAAAAATAAGAATCTCCGGATGAAAAAACTCTTCGTGCTGTTTTGACGTTTTTTTCGCTTGAACGTTCCATTTCGATTTGGTATGATAGGAAAAAAATCTGGAGGCTCTGCATGCGCTACAAATGTCTGGTGCTTGACCACGACGACACCATCGTCAACAGTACCGCCACCATCCACTATCCGAGCTTCTGCGCCTTTCTCGCGCAGGTTCGCCCGCAGCACCGGCACTATACTCTCAATGAATATTTTGAAAAGAATTTTGACCCCGGTATCATCCCCTTTTTTACCGGGGAGATCGGTCTGTCTGACAAGGAGCTTGATGATGAATTCCACTTCTGGCAGGCCTTCGTCAAGCCCCGCGTGCCGCAGGCCTTCGCCGGGATACGCGAAATTCTCGCGCGCCACCGCGCGCAGGGCGGGCTGATCGCGGTTGTGTCCCACTCGGTCAGGGATGCCATTTTGCGCGATTATGAGAAAAATGACCTTCCCATCCCGGATGCCATCTACGGCTGGGAGCTTCCGCCTGCGCAGCGAAAGCCAAACGTCTGGCCGCTGGAGGAGATCATGCGCCGCTTTTCTCTGCGGCCGGAGGAGCTTTTGATGCTCGATGATCTCAAGCCCGGCTTCGACATGGCGCGCGCGGCGGGCGTGGCGTTTGCCGCCGCCGGCTGGGCGTATGATGTGCCAAAGATCGAGCAGTTTATGCGCCAGCAGTGCGACTACTATTTTAAAACCGTCGCGCAGCTTGCTGAATTTTTGCAGGAGGCCTGAAGGATGCGGAAAATTGAACTTTCCACCTGGCCGCGCCGGGAGCTCTACGAGCTTTTTTCCCAGTGTGACTGGCCGTTTTACGCGCTGTCGTTTCCGCTGGATGTGACGCGCCTGCGCGCGTATACCCGCAGGAGCGGGCTGTCGTTTTATTATACGCTGGTCTGGCTTCTCACGCGCGGCATGCAGCAGCAGGAGGCCTTCCGTCTTCGCATCCGCGCGGGGGGAGCTGTTCGTGATGGATGAGCTGCTGGCAAGCTGCACCGATCTTCAGCCGGGCGCGGAGGTCTTCCGCTTTCTGACGCTTCCGGCGTGCGGCACGCCGGAGGATTTCTGCCGCCGGGCAAAGGAGCTGGCCGGGGCGCAGAAGACGCTCTTTGACCCCGTCATGGAGGCGCGGGACGATGTGGTCTACTTTTCCTGCCTGCCCTGGCTTCCGGTGCTCTCTTTGACCAACGAGCGCCGCACCGACCCCGATGACTGCATTCCCCGCGTGGGCTGGGGAAGGTATCAGGAGGAAAACGGGCGGCTGATGCTTCCGGTCTGCCTGGAGGTCAACCACCGCACCGTCGACGGCCTTCACATCGGAAGACTCTATGAATGGACGCAGTGCGAAATCAACAAGCTCTGAAATGATTTCCAAAAGCCCGGAAAAGCAGCTGCTTTTCCGGGCTTGAGACAATAAAGAGGCTTTCTGGGGCTTCTTGAGACGATGCGCTGGCGAAGAGCTGCCGGCGCTTATTTGCTGATAAAGTTGATTGCCGTATTCTGGTCGACCAGGCGCTTGACGTTTTCCTCGGTGTTTTTCAGATGCACGCGGATTGCCGCGTGCATCGCTTTTTTGTCGCGCGCGCGCAGTGCGTCCAAAATCGCCTCGTGCTCCTGAATGTGGCGCTCCATCTCGCTTTCCGAGTTGGCGTCGACCAGCGCGTCGCGGTAATGGCCGACGGTGTCGGAATATGACGCAACGAGCTTGACGACCAGCGGGTTTTTTGCGCTCTGCGCAATGCAGACGTGAAATCTCGCGCCCTGCACCGCCCAGGGCTTTCGCGACATGACGGCCTGGCGGAGCTGCTCCATGGCCTCGCTGACCTGCGCAAGATCCTCCTCCGTGGCGCGCTCGATGGCAAGGTCTGCTGCCAGCAGCTCCACGGCCAGACGAACCTCCATGATCTGCGAGATCGAGACCCGCGCCTGAAAGACGAGATTTTCACTGCCGTTTAAGATGTAATGGAGCATCGGCTGGCGGATAAACGTGCCTTTGCCCGGAATCGACTCCACCGCGCCGTTCATCCCCAGCGCCTTCATGGCCTCGCGCACACTGGTGCGGCTGACCTGAAAAAGCTCTGAAAACTCGCCCTCGGTCGGCAGCTTGTCGCCAATCTGAAGACCGTTCGCCTGCACGTAATTTACAATGGAGGTCAAAACCTGCTCGGAGAGAGAAACGCGCCTGATTGCACCCATAATGTCACCTTTTTACCCTTATCCGGCTTAAAACTTCATGCGCGAAGGCGTACCATGAAATGCAGCAAAAGTACAGCGCATGAAGTTTTTGCGCATCATTTTCGGTTGCCCCCATTGGGGCGAGAAAATGGCGCATTGCGTATTTTGCTATGCCTTTGCATAGCAAATAAGCCTGCCATATTTCATATCTTTCTAATTTATGATATTCTGAATAAGAGCTTTTGTCAAGCCTTGCTGCGCCGCTTTTGCGAAAAAATGGATGCGGAGCGGGGAAAATCAACAAAAGCAGGATGAAGATTTTGGATAAGATTACAAAATCAAAGAAATTTTGGTTTTGCCTGTTGACAACTTCATAACTTATGAATATCATAATATCATACAAATGAAGCGGGCGTCAATGGCTTCATCACACACTACAAACAGGAGGAGTACCCTATGAGCACAAATGGCATCTTTGTTATCATCGCAACACTGGCCGTCATCGGCATCTCCTTTACCTTCGCAACGCTTGCCGGGCGCAAGAGCCGGAAGGACGCGGCAGACTGGAACATCGGCGGCAGAAGTCTTCCGCTCTATGTCATCGTCGGCACGCAGTTTGCAAGCGCAATGGGCGGCGGCGTGATCGTCGGCCAGGTCGGCAGCGCCTACACCAACGGCGTGAGCATGATCTTCTATGGCCTTTTTGCAAGCCTTCCGTTCCTTGCCTATCTTCTGATCGGTAAATGGATTCGCGCGCAGGAGTTTGAAACCATTCCCGACATGCTTGCCGACCTCACAGGCGGCAGTAAGCCCGCCCGTGTCATCGCGGCGCTGCTGACCATCGTGGTTCCCTTCGGCTGGCTGATCTCCAACCTCGTGGCCTTCGCCAAGATGTACACGCAGATCACGGGCATTCCGCTCGATGCGCTCATTTTGGTCATGACGCTTCTGAGCCTGCTCTTTGTCATGCCGGCGGGTATGAAAACCGTTGCGTGGACAGATTTCTTCTTTGCCTGCATCATGGCGGTCTCGTGTGTGCTGGTGTTGGGCTACTGCGTGACGCAGGGAGCTGGAATTTCTGCGATTCGCACGACGCTTCCGCAGGAGTTTACAAGCCTCACAAAATCGGCCTCCAGACTCGGCTGGTCAACGCTTATCACCTGGCTCATCGCCTGCCTGCCGGGCGGCATGACAAACCAGATGTATTTCCAGCGTGTCTGCGCGCTCGACAGCGTGAAAAAGGTCAACCGCTCGCTCATCATCTCCGGCATCGCGCTCTTTGTGGCCTTTGTCTGGGCGTGCTTCATCGGCAACGCCGTCCATGTGCTGAACCCCGCGCTTGAGGGCGAAAATGCCACGGGCTGGCTGCTGACCGTCATGCCGACGGCGCTGATCGCCATCTTCGCGGCGCTCATCACCGCAACGATCATGTCGACCATCAGCTCGGCGGTGCAGTCGATCGTCGTCAACTGCACGCACGACATCTATAAGACCCTGCGCCCGGAAATCGATGAATCGAAGCTGGTGAACCTCTCGCGCGTGCTTTCTCTCATCACGCTCTTTGCCGCTGCGATTCTCGGCATGAAGACCCCGCAGGTGCTCGACTGGATCGTCTACACCTATTCCTACTCTGCCGCCGGGCTGTGCGTGCCGATGTATGTCGGCTACTTCATGGCGAAAAAGAAGCTTGTCACCCCGGCGGGGATTGTCGCAAGCATGCTCTGCGGCATTGGCGGCTGCATCATCGCGCAGCTGCTTGGGACACAGATCCCCTTCGTCGTCATTGGCATTGTGGCCTCGCTGGTTGCGCTGTTTGTGGTTTGCGCATGCACGAGGAAGAACCCTTCGGGCGCGCAGGCCGCAGAATAAAAGCAAAAATTTCGGAAATCACCATCTAAGCAGAACTGGAGGAACATTATCATGGCAAGACTTCTTACTTACGATCAGGTCACCCATCTGGTGAACATGCAGGACGCGGTCGAGTCTGTAGAAAAGACCTTTGAGGGCTTTGGCCAGGGGAAGGTTCTGAACCCCACCAAGGTCACGCTCGACCTTGGCGAGAGCGGCGGCTGGCCGCCCTATGAGGGCTTTTTCAACGCAATGCCGGCCTATATCGGCTATCAGGATAACGCGGGCATCAAGTGGGTCGGCGGCCTGCTTGGCCACCGCAAGGAGGCAAAGCTTCCCTTCATCTGCGGCATGATTCTGCTGGCAGACCCGAAGCTTGGCATTTTCCGCGCGGTCATGGACGGCAAATATATCACGAACCTCCGCACCGGCGCGCAGACGGCGGTCTCGCTCAAGTATCTGTTCAAGGGCAAAAAGAGCATCCGCATTGGCCTCTTTGGCGCGGGCATGCAGGGGCACACGCAGACAGAGGCCATCTCCAAGGTCTTTGACATTGAGGAGCTTCGCGTCTACGACGTCTACCGCCCGGCGGCAGAGAAGTTTGCCGAGGACATGAAGGACGTGGTCAAGGGTAAGATCATCATCTGTGAGCGCGTGGAGGACGCGACGGATGCTGACGCGCTCATCACCGTGACGCAGGCGCACGAGCCGTTTTTGACCGCTGAGATGGTCAAGCCCGGCACGGTCGTCTTCCCGATGGGCTCTTACAAGGAGGTCACGGACGATCTGATTCTCAGCTGTGACGAAATTGTTGTAGACCACATGGGGCAGGCGCTCCACCGCGGCGCGCTGCGCGCCCTTGCCGACGCCGGAAAGATCAGCCCGGAGAGCATCTCGGCCACCATCGGCGAGCTGGTCAACGGCACGAAGGAGGTCAAAGACCTTTCCAGCAAGAAGGCTCTTTGCATCCCGATCGGCATGGGCTGCCTGGACGTTGCGCTGGCCTACGTCGCCTACGAGCGCGCCAAAGAGCGCCACATTGGCTTTGACTTTGACTTCAGCGGCGAAAGCTACCGCGAAGATCAGGCTGAGCGCCTGCTTTGATCCGCTTTCCCCCAACAGAACTGGTAGATCCCCTCATATCCTTTTCCCGGCCAGCCCCCTTCCTGCCTTGCCTGCGGGAGGGGGGCTGCCGCATGGAAAAATGCGCAAAAAGCGCCGGAGGCGGGGCTTTGCGCGCCCTGCGCGCAGAAGCTTTTGAATGGGTGTTGACTTTCTCCGAAAAGTATGTATAATAAAATAGCTGTTACGAAACGTGTATTGCGAAACGAGCACTTTAAAAAGCCCGCGGGAAGCCGCGCAGGCAAAACCATGAAAAGAAGAACAGGGGAGAACGACAATGAAAGCATTAAAGACCATTCAGACCTTTTCCGAAGTTGGAAGGATATTCAGCAAATTCATTACCATCTGCTGCATCATCGGCATGTGCGGCTGTGCGGCAGGCGCAGCTGCATTGCTCCTTGGCGCGCAGACGCTCAAGCTCGGCGGCGTGACGCTGCACAGCATCCTTGAGACCCAGGCAAACGTCAGCGTTGGCACGATTTGGGCGGTAATCATAGCCGGAGCAATTCTGTGCGCCGGGGAGTTTTTTGTTGCCCGTATGGCATATCGCTATTTTGATAACGAGTTAAAGGCGGGTACACCCTTTACCGCAGAGGGCGCAAAGGAGCTTTTGCAGCTTGGCATTTCGGTCATCTGGATACCGCTCGTTGCGCTGGTTTTGGCGCAGGTGGCGCAGGGCGTGATCGCGCAGTTTATACCGGACGTGGAAAAGCTCAGTCTGGACGGCTTCAACAGTGTGGTGCTGGGCGTGATGCTGATTGCTATGTCCCTGCTGTGTGCGTATGGGGCAGAATGCCGGGAAAACAGAGAAAATGATCTCCATTGATTATGGTACTCCGAAAGCAGCTGATCGCTGGATGCGCCTTGTTCAAATGGTGAGCGGCAGCTTTCCGGCCTGGAAACGGAAGAAGCACTGGGCGGGCGCGCCGGAGGGCGTTGCCGCCAGAGCCTTTTACCAAAGGCGGGGCTTTGTACCGGGTAAACTGAGCGTGGAGTTTGGAAGCGAAGTACAGGAATTTGTATTGGATGAGGTGAGACCATGAGAGCAGATGCCATTGTATATACCTCCCGCACCGGGCATACCCGGCAGTATGCGCAGCTGCTGGGGCAGGCACTTGGGCTGGCGGTCTATTCGCTGGAGGAGGGGCTTGCGCAGCTTCCCCGGCAGAGCCGGGTGATTTATTTGGGCTGGCTTCAGGTCAGCCGGGTAATGGGCTATCGGAAGGCTGCCCGGAATTTTAAAATCAGCGCGGTATGCGGCGTTGGCCTGTGCGATACAGGGGCGATGATCGACGCGGTGCGCAAAGCAAGCGCGATTGACGCTGCGACCCCACTCTTTACGCTACAGGGCGGGCTTGACAAAAGCAGCCTCAAAGGCGCAAACAGGCTGCTGATTTCCATGCTGATGAAGGGGCTGTCTGACCAGAAGCAGCGCTCGGCGCAGGATGAGCGGATTTTGGAGCTTCTGCGCGCAGACGGCAGCTATGTCAGCCGGGAGAACCTGAAGGCGGTGCTCGGCTGGTGGCAGAGGCAGCAGCCGTGAGCGCGCAGCCGCAATCCGGCGTTTCCGGGCTTTGATTTCATGAAGGCCGGTATGCTGCTGATGTGCAGAAATCTGCTGACGTCTGGCATTTCCGTTTAATGCGCAGAACACACTTCATGAAAGACGGCAGGCAGTATAAGCTCCAGACCAAAGACCTGTGCAGGCGGGCGAGGCTTGCTGGTATCAACTACAAATTTGTTATATTCACATTTGCAATAATATCCAGTATACGCCAGACCGTGGTGTCTACGAAGATACACCCAAAACAAAGGCATCAAACCGCTATATTTCGCTGCCAGCCGAAACAATGCAGCTTCTGCGCAAGTACCGCGCGTTTCAGAACGCAGAGCGGCTGCGGCTGGGGGAGTACTACGAAAACCGGGATTTTGTCTTTGCACAGGATAACGGAAGCCCCATGCACCCGGACAGCGTGACAGACTGGATGAAGAAATTCAGCAAGCGCCACGGCCTGTCCCACATCAACCCCCACGCCTTTCGGCATACAATGGCGTCCATGCTTTACTTTAACGGTGTGGATTCCGTTTCAATCTCAAAACGTCTTGGCCATGCGCAGGTGAGTATAACAGCAAATATCTACGCGCATATCGTGGAAGAAGCCGACCGAAAAAACGCCGAAATCCTGTCAGATATTTTCCTGAGAAAAGCATGATTTTGAAAGCAAGTTGAATTATTGTTGAATTATCCGCAGGTGTACGCGCAGAAATTTTGCGCAAAAATAAGAAAAACAGCCGATTTCATCATGAAAACGGCTGTTTTTATGGTACGAGTGGCGATACAGAACTTTTTGAAAAGCGCAGTAATATCAACGGTTTTCGGCTTTCGGACAACAGATTTTCTTGCTTGTAACTTCATAACAAACCCATAAATTTGAGGCGATTGTTGAAAAGCAGTCGCCTTTTTCTATACCCAAGTGACCCTACCAAAAGTGTTGCATTTCGGGTGGAAAAATCGCCGTTTGTTCCTCCGTGTTCTCCGTTCCGCAAGGGGCGTGGGTGTTTTCCCATGTGGAGGGCATCGGGGGCATA
>CAZXIW010000052.1:0-13239 GCA_964640905.1 uncultured Oscillospiraceae bacterium | reverse complement strand
TAATCCGAACCCGTCTCCAATTAAGAAGATCTGGTTCGGATTATATTGCTTTGGTGCGGGCATGGGGACTCGAACCCCAACACATCACTGCACGAGAACCTAAATCTCGCATGTCTACCAATTCCATCATGCCCGCAGCTGCGCGGCGGCGCTTCTTTCAGAGCGCGCCTGACCTTTCGATATCTTACCATACGCCGCTTTGCCTTGTCAATGCACCGCTGTGACATTTTCTTTACAGCGCGCGTAATTGCTTTTTTGAAACAGACATGGTATGATAGAAAATCATATTTTACCTGCGCGCAGACGCGCGCAGAGAAGCCTCCATGCGGGTTCAGGGCTTCATGCGGCAAGCGCACTGCGAAATGCAGAAAACGTACCGTGCATGAAGCTTTTGTGCAGCATTTCCGGTTGCCCCGGAGTGGACGGAAATGGCGCAGATTATCGTTTGCTATGCTTCTGCATGGCAAAAATACCAGAAAGTCAGGAGTCTTGCTATGAAAATTGTGATTGTTGGCGACGGAAAAATTGGAAGCACGCTGGCCGAGCAGCTCTCGCGCGAAGGCCATGAGATCATCATCATTGACCGCAGCGGCGAGCCCTTGCAGCAGACAAGCGAGGATTTGGATATCCTCTGTGTGGAAGGAAACGGCGCGACCTGCGCCACACAGCTTGAAGCAGGCGCAGATACGGCTGATCTTCTGATCGCGGTCACGACCTCAGACGAGCTGAACCTTCTTTGCTGTCTGGTCGCAAAAAAGCTTGGCGCAAAGCACACCATCGCCCGCGTGCGCAATCCGGAATACAGTGGCGAGCTTTCGCTCATTTCGGATGATCTGGGGCTGAGTCTGTCTGTCAATCCTGAGCTTCTTTGCGCAACAGAGATCGCGCGGACGCTCCGCATCCCGTCGGCCATCAAGACCGACACCTTTGCAAACGGCCATGTGGAGCTTCTCAAGGTTCAGCTCCCGCCAGACTCCGTGCTGGCCGGAAAGACGCTGATGGAGCTTCCCGGGCTCGTCAAGGCAAAAATCCTCGTCTGCGCGGTCGAGCGCGGCGAGCAGAATGTCTACATCCCCTCCGGCACGTTCCGCCTTGAGGCGGGCGACCGTATTTCCTTCGTCGCCTCCATGCGCGACGCGCAGTCGTTCTTCCGGCAGATCAATCTCACCGCCTCGCGTGTGCGGACGGTCATGATCGTCGGCGGCGGGCACATTGCCTATTATCTTGCAAAGCAGCTTCTGGATGCCGGGCTTGGCGTCAAGATCATTGAGGCCAATTATGAGCGCTGTGAGCAGCTGGCGGCGCTGCTTCCCAAGGCAGATATCTTCCACGGCGACGGCACGAACGAGGGCTTCCTTCGCGAATGCGGCATCGCACAGACCGACGGCTTTGCCGCCCTCACGGGCATCGACGAGGAAAACGTTCTGATGGGTCTTTATGTGAGAAAAACGTGGCCGAAGATCAAGGTCATCACAAAAATCAACCGCTACTCCTTCCAGTCCATCATTGATACCATGGACTTGGGCAGCGTCTTTAACCCCCGCTTCAGCACCTCCAACGTCATCTGCCGCTACGCGCGCTCGATGGAAAACTCACTCGGCTCAAACGTCGAGACGCTCTACAAGCTCTTCGGCGGCAAGGCCGAGGCGCTGGAGTTCCGCGTGGCAGAGGGCTCGGCCGTCTGCGGTGTGCCGCTGCAAAAGCTCCGCCTGCGCCCGAATCTTCTGATCGGCTGCATCAACCGCGCCGGGCGCATCCTCATCCCCAGCGGCCAGGACACGATCGAGCCGGGCGACACGGTCGTGGTCGTGACCGGTGTAACGGGGCTCAACGAGCTGGACGAGATTCTCGACGGACGCAGAGGGTAAGCTATGAATAAACGGATGATTGTCTATATTCTGGGCGCGCTTTTGCTCATTGAGGCGGCATTCATGCTGCTTCCTGTTGCAACCGCGCTCATCTACCGCGAGCAAAGCGGCATCTGGTTTTTCTACACCGCGCTGGCAGCGGCTGTCTGCGGCTTTGCTGCATGCAGGCTTGCAAAGCCCAAAAACAAGACGATCTACGCCAAGGAGGGTCTTGTGACCGTCGCGGCGGGCTGGATTGTCATCTCGCTTGTGGGCGCGCTGCCGTTTACGCTTTCAGGGGAGATTCCTTTTTATCTCGACGCTGTGTTTGAGATGATCTCCGGCTTTACCACGACCGGCTCAAGCATCCTGCCAAATGTCGAGGCGCTGAGCTACTGCATGCTCTTCTGGCGCAGCTTTTCCCACTGGCTGGGTGGTATGGGCATTCTGGTATTCATGCTGGCCATCGTCAAAATGGAGGGCGGGCAGGGCATCCATCTTCTGCGCGCAGAGAGCCCTGGGCCTACGGTTGGGAAAATGGTTCCCCGGATGGTGGACTCGTCCAAAATTCTCTACACGATCTATTTTGTGCTGACGCTTGTGCAGATTGTTTTTTATCTTGCAGGCGGCATGCCGCTTTTTGACTCCCTCTGCAACGCCTTCGCAACGGCCGGAACGGGCGGCTTTGCCATCAAGGCCGATTCCTTTGGCGGCTACAGCACCTATTTGCAGACCGTGACGACCATTTTCATGGCGCTCTTCGGCGTCAATTTCTCGGTCTATTTCTTCCTCCTGAAAAAGAAATATGATCTTGCCTTTAAAAATACCGAGCTGCGCTGGTACGTGGGCATCATTCTCATTTCCACGCTCCTCATTACACTCAACATTCTCCCCACCGCGCCGGGCTTTTACCATGCGCTTCACCACGCGGCCTTCTCTGTCTCGTCGGTCATCACGACCACCGGCTTCTGCACGGAAAACTTTGACCTCTGGCCGGAGTTTTCCCGCATGATTCTGGTCTTTTTGATGATCGTCGGCGCCTGCGCCGGGTCAACGGGCGGCGGCTTCAAGGTTTCGCGGCTTGTCATTCTTGTGCGCGCGGCGCAGGTCGAGGTGCGAAGACTTGTAAACCCCCACTCCGTGAAGGTCGCGCGCATTGACGGAAAGCCCATCGGCCAGGAGACGCTCCACGCCGTGAGCCGGTATCTCATTTTATACGTTCTGCTCCTCATGGTCTCGCTGCTTCTTGTTGCGCTCGACGGCTTTGACGCATCAACGACTGTCACCGCCGTGCTTACCACTTTTAATAATGTCGGCCCGGGGCTTGGCCTCGTCGGCCCGGTCGGAAACTTCTCGATGTTCAGCCCTCTGGCCAAGGTTGTCATGTGCCTCGATATGCTCTTTGGGCGGCTGGAGCTTTATCCGATGCTCATTTTGCTGCTTCCAAGCACCTGGTCGAGAAAAAAATAACCGTAAAAGCTGCCGCCGGAGGAAGCCCTCCGGCGGCAGCTCTGTCTTACCGGCCTCAAAGCAGCACGCAAAGGACTCTGCAAAGCGCCGCGCCGAGAAGCGTTGGCAAAAGCGCCGCAAGGAGCGTCCAGCGAAGGCTTCCGGACTCCTTATAAAGCGTCAGCAGCGTTGTGCTGCACGGCCAGTGAAAAAGCGTAAAGACCATCACGCACAGCGCCGTCTTTCCCGTCCACCCGGCGGCGCAGAGCGCCTCGCCGACTGCCATCCCCGCTGCCTGCGCAAGCGTTCCGCCCGCGTTTGCGACCATCAGATACACCGGCAGCAAAAGCTCGTTGGCAGGCCACGCCAGAAAAAAGGCCAGCAAAATCGCGCCGTTCATCCCCAGCCACTGCCCCGCCGGGTCAAGCAGCGCCGCAAGCTGTGTCAGAAGCGGCGTGTCGTGCAGCTGCGCATGGGAGAGCCACCAGAGCGCAAGCCCCGCCGGCGCGGCCACCACGCAGGCTCTTGCCAGAACGCGAAGGGCTCTGTCGAGCGTCGAGCGGACAATTACCCGCCCGACCTGCGGCCTTCTGTATGGCGGAAGCTCCAGGACGAACGATGACGGCACACCCCGCAAAACTGTCTTCCCCAACGCGAAGGATGTGGCCATCGTCGCGCCCACGCCAAGAAGCACACAGCCCGTGAGCATCAGCGCGCCGGAAAGCGCCGTGTGCTGCGCGCCAGGGGTCAAGGCGCTGAGCGTCAGAAGCGCTGGAAAGCGCCCGTTGCACGGCACAAGGGAATTGGTGAGCATCGCAATTTTCTGCTCCCGCGGCGAGTCTATGATGCGGCAGCCGCTTACGCCCGCTGCATTGCAGCCAAAGCCCATGCACATTGTCAGCGCCTGCTTGCCGCAGCTTCCGCAGCGCGCAAAGCCCGCGTCCATCAAAAAGGCCATGCGCGGGAGATAGCCGCTGTCCTCCAGGAGCGTAAAGAGCGGAAAGAAGATCATCACCGGCGGGAGCATCACCGAGACCACGCGCGCCGTTGTCTGATAGATTCCCTCCAGAAGCGGCTCTGTCAGCCACACGGGCAGCGCCAGAAGCCCCGCAAGCGCCCAAAGCCGCGCCTCCAGCGCGTCAAAGCCTGCCTGCAAAAGCGCCGACGGCACATTTGCCCCCTGAATCGTCAGCCAGAACACCGCCAGCAGCAACAGCCCCAGCACGATCGCCCCGCTCACGCGCCCGGTCAGAAAGCGGTCAGCGCGAAGCTCACGCGCGTCCGCCGCCGCGCGCTCTGCGCGGACGACCTTCGCCGCAATGCGCTCTGCCCGCAGGACAAAGCGCGAGGCCTGCGCGTCTTCGCCCTGCGCCGGGGCGGTTTTTCGCGGCCCTGGCCGCTCAAAGCCGTCTAAGATGCGCCGCGTCTGCTCCTGAAGCGCGTCGAGCCCCTCACCCCGCGCGGCTGAGACCCCAACGACCGGCACACCCAGCTCAAAGGCCAGCGCCGCAAGGTCAATTTCAATTCCCTTCGCCCGCGCCTCATCCATCAGATTCACGCAGACAAACATCCGCTCTGTCAGCTCCATGATCTGAAGCGCCAGAATCAGGCTTCGCTCCAGCCCCGTCGCGTCACACACCGCGATCACACACGCCGCCTCGCCGTCTGCCAGAAAGCTGCTGGCAAGCGCCTCCTCCGGTGAGCGGCTGGCAAGCGCATACGTCCCCGGCAGGTCGACCAGTGCGATCTGCTCGCCGCGATACACATACGTTCCCTGCGCCAGCGCAACGGTCTTCCCCGGCCAGTTTCCGGTGTGCTGGTGCAGGCCGGTCAGCGCGTTAAAAATCGTGCTCTTGCCGACATTCGGATTTCCCGCCAGCGCGACCAGACTTTTTGCAGGCAGGCTTCTGCCGTGCAGCTGCCCGCCTGTCATACGGAAAGCTCCACAAAAAGCTTTTTCGCGTCCTGCCGCCGGAGAGCAAGATTTGTCCCGCGCACCCGGACGGCCATCGGCGAGCCGGACGGCGCAAGATAGCGGCACTCGATCACCGTCCCCGGAATCAGGCCAAGATCAAAGAGTCTTCGCCGCAGTGCGCCATCGACTGCAAGCTCCTTTAGCCGCGCGCGCATTCCCGGCGCAAGCTCCGATAAACTCAGCTTTTCTTTTTGCATGCGCTTGCCTCCCAACGAGCGCCGGTTTTTCCGGGCTCACTGTCAGCTTACGCGCCGGGGGCGCGAAACGTGACAAAACACGCACCACCAGCTTCTCTGGTGGTGCGTTAGCATGTCAAAAAGCCCTGAGCCGTTCGCGCCCACAGGCGCGAATCAAATGAAATCCAAAATTTACGAGGACATGTGCATCGTAAATTTTACTTTACAGCCCGCAAACGTGAATTTTGGCGGCAACGCCGCCAAAACTTTGCGCTGCCGCGGGCTGCAAATCCTTTGTCAAAAAACTCCGAAAGAGTTTTTTGACAGTCTCGCGCACCGCAGAAAACTACGGTGCGCGTTCTGTGTATTTTCATTATTTGTGCTTTTCCTCAATCAGAGAGCGCGTCGTAGGCCGGCTTGAGCGTTTCAAGCTTGCTCAGGCTGCACATGGCGTTCCAGGCCATGAAGCCGCCGTCGAGCCCGGCCTCGGAAAGCGCCTGAATCTGGCCGGAGATCTCGTCTGCGCCATAGGTATTGTACGGCGGGCGGATGGCGTCGTAGGCCTGAATCCAGGTTCGCACAATGGCGGGGCTTGGCGTCTCGGTCTGGCGCTTGGCCGCGTTCTTTGCCCAATCGAGCATCGTCTCATACGGATGCTCCCACGGGCGGTATGTACCGTTCTGCGAGAAATGGTCGGGGTAAGGCATGCCGCTGATGACATCGACCACGTTGCTGATGGCCGGCCAGTACTGGCCGTAGGCCGTGACATAGCTGCCGGAGCACTCGCCAAAGACGTCGGCGCTGACATAGACGCCCTCGTCGTGCAGCTCGTCCGTCGCGTACATCAAAAAGCGCTGGATGGCCTGTGCCTTGGTCTCGTCATATTCGTTGCGGTAGTCAATATTGCCGCTCTTTTCATAGTCATACGTTCCGTCCGGGAAACGCACATAGTCAAACTGGATCTCGTTGAAGCCCATCAACCGGACGGCTTCTTTTGCAAGCTCGACCTTATACTCCCACACATAGCGGCAGAAAGCGCTCGGCCAGTAGCTGCTTGCAATGTAAAGCGGGTCTCCGTCTGCGTCTGAGATCGCGTATTCCGGATGGTCGGAGACGAAGAAGGAGTCATTGAAGGTCGTAAGTCTTCCGATCACATAAAATCCCGCGTTCTTGATCTTCTGGATGCAGGCTTTGTATTCCTCCTGCGTGTTGTTGGCAAACTGGTCTGCCGTTGGAGAATACTTCCGGAAGACCTCGGAGTCATAGCCGATGGACGTGCCGTCCATGATGTTGACAACAAAGGCATTGATCTTCGTCGACTTTGCATAGGCAATGTATGCATCGATGTTTCCAAGTACCTCCGGGTCACACGTCAGATACAGCGCATGAACCTCCTCCGGCATGACGTTATCGGCAAAGCTTGCCTTCTGCCGGGGGTAGTAATCAAGGCTCTCGCCGTCGCCGCCGCCATAGCGGTCGGCGCGCCCGGCGTGGATCATGTAGACGCCAAAGCGGTCATAGACCTCCATGGCCTCGTCCAGCGTGGCTGCGGTATACTCGCCCGAAATAAATCCGGCCTCGCCGTTTGCCTCGACTTCATAGAGGTGAACCACGCCGTTTGTCATATAGTCAAAGCCTGTGACCTTCAGCGCTGTCCCGCGCTCAAGAAGGCCGCCCAGCTCCACCGAGTCTGCGCCCAGGCGCAGATTCTGCGGCGTGCGGACAAAGATTTCCGTCTCCTGCACGACATCATCTTCGCTGTCGCTCAGGTTGTGGGCGGCAACGTAGCCGTATTTGAGTGAATCCAGATAAGTCAGATAATAGGTCTCGCCGTCTTTTTTCTTCGGTGACTCGGTCGTGTAGGTCACCTGGCTTCCACGCGCCGCCATCCCGACCGGCTCAAGCGCTTCATCAAAATAGCTCACACTCGCGCCGACCGCGCAGAGATACGCCTTTTCATAGCGGCTCTGCGCCTGCTGCGTGTGCAGCGGCTGCTCCGGCTCTTCGCTTCCTGTAATGACGCAGATAAACAGAATCAGCGCCACCAGCACCAGCACCGACAGAAGCAGCAGCCAAGAATTCTGCCGCAAAAACTTCATCTGCTGCTTTCGGCGGCTGCGCTTATGCTTGCGCGATTTGGATTTCTGCGGCGGCTGCGGCTTTGGTTCAGAACGCGGCTGCATACACTTTTCCTGCCTTCCTGTCCCAATTTGGAACGCCTCTATTATACATCAACTTTTCGGAGATTTCCACCATTTTTGTTAGTTTTCTGATAGATTGGCTATTTTTAACGCATTTTCCGGCGCTTGCGCTCCATTTTGTCGCTCAGATGTTCCGTTTTTCAGCCATGTTACACCATTTTCTCCCCGCGCGCGGCGCGCTGCAAAAAGTTATGTAAATCATTTTTCAGAACTTTTCCGGCAAAAACCGCCCGCCGCACAGAGCCGGAGCGCGGGACAAAGCGCTTTGCCCGGAAACCTGCAAAGAGTTTTCCGGGCAGAGCCGCGTCACAGCTCACCGATATAATAAATGTAGTCAAGGCAGCGAAGGGCCTCGATGATCTCATGGTGGGTCTTGTATTTTTTCAGCTCCCTTGAGCTGATGGAGATGGCCACCGTGTAGACGCTCAGCCCCGAATTGAGGTAGGCCGGGTTTGCCTCGATGTCATCGATTTTGAGCCCAAGGCGGCGGATGGTCGTCACGAAGTCCTGCAAATTGTATTTGCTTTTCAGCTCCAGATGCACCTCAAAGTGGTTTGAGCGGTCTTTCAGATACGTCTCAATGCCCGGCAGCCACGACAGACAGCACAAAATCGCCACAAAGCCCGCCAGCGCCAGCGTATAGCACCCCGCGCCCAGCGCAATGCCAAGCAGGCTGCACGCCCAGAGCCCCGCCGCCGTTGTCAGGCCGCGAATCTGGCTGCGGGAGCTGAACAGGATCGAGTTTGTACTGATGATGGCAACGCCCAGCACCACGATTCCTGAGATGCGCGGAATGCCGCCCAGCGCCAGATCGATTGTCATCGCCGCCGTACCCGACAGACAGACCAGCACAAACGTTCTCAGCCCCGCCGCGTGGCGCTTGGACGCGCGCTCACAGCCCAGCACCGCGCCAAAGGCCATCGCCAGCGCCAGCTGAAGCACAATTGCCCAAAGACCATTTTCACTTGCCCATGAACCAAGCATTGCCGCAATCGGATCATTCATCATAATTATCCTCCCTTTCTTCCTGTGTGCGTTTTTCCTGTGATTCCTGCAAAGCCGGAAAGCTCAAACTGCTCTCTGGCGGCCTGCGTGAAGGCGCGCTCCTCCGGGCTTTCCTCGTGGATGTGCGCGGGAAGCTCCTGCTGGATTTTCTGAATGCGCTCGATGAGCAGCTCCAGCTCGGATTTCTGCGGCGCGTCCGGCTCGGTCTGGGCTTCGAGCTCGACCAGCTCTTCCAGCTTCGTCGAATACGAACGCGAAAGATAGAGCGCCAGCTTTGCGCAGCCGGGGCCAATCAGCTCATAAAGCACGCTGGAGGCCAGAATGATCGTTTGCAAATCCTGCCCGATCTCGCCGCCGAGCGTCCGCGCGCCCAGCGCCGCAAGGCCGATGGCAACGCCCGCCTGCGGAATGAGCGCAAGGCCAAGATAGTTTCGCGTCCGCGCGGGCTTATGCGCGGCCAGACAGCCAAGCCACGCGCCAATGTACTTGCCGGCAATGCGCGTGATGAAATAGAGCACGCCTACGACCAGCAGCGGCACACTTCCCAGCGTGTTCTGCGCGGTAAAGAGCGTATCGAGCCGGAAGCTCAGACCCGAGCGCACGAAAAACAGAAGCAGCACCGGAGGGCTGAAATAGGCCAGCTGCTGAAAAAGGTTCGCGTCGCCCGTGATGTTGATATAGACCATGCCCATCGACATGCAGCCAAGAAGCGGCGAGACATCGAGCAGCGCGCACACGCCGCAGAACGCGAAGAGCATCGCAAGCGAGACGATGAGGCGGTTATCCGTTGAGCGGCCACGGAACAGAAGCTTGAGTAAAAAACCGAACAGCCCGCCCAGCACCAGAACCGCCAGGTTCACAAGAATCGGCCGGATGACCATCTCAAAGCTGCCGCCCTGCACCCCGGAGCCCGCCAGCGCGATGGAGATGGCAATGCTGTAGGCAACCAGACTCACCACATCATCCAGCGCGACGACCTGCAAAAGCGTCTCCACAAAATCGCCCTTCGCGCCCGTCTGGCGGATGGTCATGACCGTGGAGGCAGGCGCTGTGGCCGAGGCCAGCGCCGCGAGAACCGCGCTGAAGGCCATATCCAGATGCAAAATGAAATACAGCAGCACGAACACCAACGCTGACGCCATGCACGCCTCAAGAAGCGTGATGAGCAGCACGCCCACGCCGCTTTTTTTCAGCGTCGAGAGCTTAAAAAACTCGCCCACGCTGAACGCAATGAACGCCAGAGCGATATCGGAGATGAAGTCCATGCCGTCGATGACTCTGGCCGGGATGAGATTCAGGCAGTATGGGCCGATGAAAATACCCGTCAGAATGTACGCCGTGACATTGGGGAGCTTTAGTAATTTGGTCAGCCGCGTCATGGCAAAGCCCAGAAAGAGCATCAGCGCAACCGAGATGATGATGCTTGCCGTCTGGCTGGATTCCGCCAGCTTCTGGCCGAGTGCAGAAAACATGCTTTGTTTCCTCCTTGCCGCTTGAATTTGTGTTGGCGGTATGATATAACAGTCGACAGATAAACGCAAATTATGTTTTCTTTCATCCTGATAAATATTCTGAATGGAGTATCAATATGCTAAACCCAAAGCTCATCACCCTTCTGGCTGTCTGCGAGCAGGGCAGCTTTACCCGTGCGGCGGAAAAGCTGAACCTGACCCAGCCCGCCGTCAGCCATCACATCAGCCAGCTCGAGCAGCAGCTGGGCGCGCCCTTCTTCCTGCGCCGCAAGGGGCAGATTTCTCTGACGCGGGAAGGAGAAATCGTTGTGCAGTATGCCCGGCGCATGCAGTCTCTTGAGCAGCAGATGCTCCATGAGCTGCGCAGCGCCGACCACTTCCTCACGCGCCTGCGCGTGGGCATCACCCACACGGCTGAGAGCAACCTTATCACCGAGGTGCTTGCAAAATTTGGGCAGGAAAATGATGGCGTATCGATAACGATTACGACGGATACCATAAAACATCTTT
This sequence comes from uncultured Oscillospiraceae bacterium, assembly GCA_964640905.1. Lineage (GTDB taxonomy): Bacteria > Bacillota > Clostridia > Oscillospirales > Oscillospiraceae > CAG-170. Next base: position 2,604 of record CAZXIW010000052.1, on the reverse strand, counting down.
ATGAAGCGGTGGAGCATTTCGAGCTCGATCTGGCAATTGTCGACAGCACAAGACCGTCGCCGGAGCTCAACGCCCTGATGCTCGACACCGACTCCATCGTATGCGTTCTTTCCAATAATAACCCTCTCGCGCGCCACGCCATGGTCACGCTGGACGACCTGAAAAAAGAGCGCATGATCCTGCGCCTTCCCTCCTCGGCCACACGAAAGCTCTTTGAGGCGCACCTTCTGAGCCTTGGCACCAGCATTGAGGCCTTTGACGTTGCGATGGAGGTCGACAACGTGGCCACGATCAAGGACCTCATCCGGAAGGAGCTTGGCGTGTCAATTCTTGCGCGAAGCGCCTGCATGGACGAGCTTCGCAAGGGAAAGCTCACGGCGCTGCCGATCGAAAATCTCAGCATGGTGCGCCAGATGAGTCTGGTCTACCGGCGCGATTTTCCGCAGATGGAGCTTTTGCAGGAGATCCTCAAGCTCTATCACGCCACGGCCATCCAGCCGCTCTAGTGCGCGCCTTCGCGCAGGAAAAGGTTCTTAAAACGCATATTTTTTGTGCAAAACCGCCTTTGCGGGATTTTAAAAATCATGTTATACTGAAAATACAACGTGTGGCCGCAGCGCTGGCTGCAAGCGGCGGGCGCATGTTTATATTTCAGAAATGGACGGTAGAACCATGAAACGGATCAAGGCGGCATGCATCTGTCAGACGCTTCACTTTATGCTCAAAGAGGACATTGCGCACGAGCAGGCGGTCAAGCTGGTGCAGGAGGAGCTTGCGCAGTACCGGCGGACGCTGGAGCGCAACCGGACGCAGTATAAAATCATAGAGGAGCAGACACAGCCGGACGGCTCGATTCTCATCAAGGTCATCAAGCAGTATAACGCAAGCCCGGTGGGCAATTATCTGGACTGAGTGTCCGGAGCTTCAACTAAATCACAAAGAAAAAGCGTGTAGCCTGTGGCGTAATTCCAGCGACCATGGGCTGCGCGCTTTTTGCGCGCCGTGCGCGGCGATTTTAATCTTGGAAAAAGGGTGAAATTATGGAACAAAAATCAAATGCATTTCTGGAAACGGAAAAAATCGGGACGCTGATGCAAAAATATTCTCTGCCGTGCGTGGTCTCGCTGGTCGTCGGGGCGCTCTACAACATCGTCGACCAGATCTTCATCGCCAACGCAAGCTACCTCGGCTCCTACGGCAACGCGGCCAACACGGTCGTCTTTCCTCTGACCGTGCTCGCGCTCGGCATCGCAGTGATGCTGGGAGACGGCTGCTGCGCGTTTGTCAGTATTGCGCTTGGCGCAGGCAAGCAGGAGGATGCGCACCGGAGCGTTGGTAACGCGGTTGCGCTCTGCATGGTCAGCAGCTTGCTTCTAACTGCAATTTATCTTATTTTCAGCGAACCGATTCTGACGCTCTTTGGCGGAAAGGTCAACCCGGAGACCTGCGCCCTCAGCCGGGAATACTTCTTTTATATTACGCTTGGCATTCCCTTTTACATGTTTGGCCAGGCCATGAACCCCATCATCCGAAGCGACGGCAGCCCGCGCTTTGCCATGGCCGCGACGCTTGCGGGCGCGGTCACAAACATCATCCTCGACCCCATCTTTATTTTCACCTTCCACTGGGGCATGATGGGCGCGGCGGTTGCGACGGTGCTCGGCCAGATTCTCACGGCGGTGCTTTCCGGCTGGTATCTTCTGCACATGAAGGCGGTGCGGCTGGAAGGAAGCAGCTTCCGCCTGCGCGGCGCGCTGATCGGGAAAATTATCCCGCTTGGGCTGACGAGCTTTCTTGCGCAGGTGTCGCTGGTCATTTCGATGGCGGCCGTTCAGAACACGTGCATGAAGTACGGCGCGCTTGACCCCATCTTCGGGCAGGCGGAATATGCGCAGATTCCGCTGGCGGTGCTCGGCATCGTGATGAAATTCTTCCAGATCGCCATCTCCGTCTCCATCGGCCTTGCCGCCGGGTGCATCCCCATCGTAGGCTATAACATCGGCGCAAAGCGGCCAGAGCGCGCAAGATCGATTTTTACCCGCCTGCTTCTGGCCGAGGCCATCGTCGGCGCGGTGGCAACGCTGATCGTCGAGTGCTTTCCGCTGCAAATTGCAAATCTCTTTGGCGCGGCCAACGAGAGCGCGTATTACACGGCCTTTGCCATCCGCTGCTTCCGGGTCTATCTGTGCATGATGGTTCTGGCCACGGTGAATAAAGGCACGTTCATCTTTTTACAGGCGCTGGGCAAGGCAGCGGCTTCTACCATCGTCTCTTTGACGCGCGAGATCATCTTTGGCGTTTTTCTGCCGGTCATTCTGCCGGCCTTTCTGGGGCTGGACGGGCTTTTGTGGTCATTCCCGGCGGCAGATCTTCTGACCTTTGTCATCGCGCTCTTTTTTATCCGCCAGACCTGCCGCGAGCTGAACAAAAGCGCACAATAAGCGCCGCAAGTTTGCCCCGCGCTCGATTTCTGCTTGACGCACAGGCGGCGGCGTGGTATGATAAACAGAGCCAATCGCCGGTGTGGCGGAATTGGCAGACGCCCGGGACTTAAAATCCCGTGAGGTCAAACTCGTACCGGTTCGAGCCCGGTCACCGGCACCA
>CAZXIW010000051.1:0-13317 GCA_964640905.1 uncultured Oscillospiraceae bacterium | reverse complement strand
GTGGTCCGAGTGACAGGATTTGAACCTGCGGCATCCTGCTCCCAAAGCAGGCGCGCTACCAACTGCGCTACACCCGGAGATTTTGCGTTCAGAGCCTGCGCGTGTGCGGCCAGCCTGCCCGCGCCCGGCCGGGCGGCTTCCCGGCGGCCGGAGAATGCCCTGATACAAGAGCATTATAGCAGATGGCGGGCGAAAAGTCCAGCGCGGGTTTTAAGAAGCTGGCGGAAAAAGAAAAATACTTTCCGCGCGGCGATAAGGCTTCTGCGCATGCACGGAGCGGGCGGAGATTTTGGCCGTGCCCTTGGTGCAGGGGAGAGGGGAAACAAGCGCCGCGCCATCTGGAAGAAGCGGCTTCTTCGCATGCGTGGCAGGGGCTTCCGGTGCGCTTTGGCGGGGCGCGGGCGGCGCGCGAAAAGAGGCATCTGCGACGATTGCCGCGCGGCGGGCAAAGCGCGGCCTCTGCGCCTGCGCGGGGCGGGAAGTGTCTGCGCGGGAGGGCGGGCGCGCCGCCGGGGAAGAGGCTTGGGGCGCGGGCGCGCGGGGCGGAAAATGGAGAATTCTTTCAAAAAAGACTTGTAATTGCGGCGGGATTCGGTATAATGAAAGCAGGAAGAAACGCTGTACAGCGTTTTGTTGTATGGAATACAACAAAACGCCTTTTGAGGAGGAATGCATATGAAAAAACGGGTTTTGAGTCTGCTTTTGGCCGTGTGCCTGTGTGTGGGGCTTTTGCCGGTGACGGCGCTGGCGGCTAGGGTTTACTATCCTGGCAACAAGGAGTATTCTAACAGCATACCTGGGATGATCTATGACCCCGCTGAGAATACGCTGACGCTTGCAAATGCGGCGATCACGGATTCCAGCGATTCGCTAGAATCAACGCTCCGGGCAGCTGGTTCGCTGACGATCGCGCTTGTTGGCGATAGCACCATTACGCTCAGCGGTAACGTGCCAACAGCGATTAGTGTGCAATCAGGCGATAGCTCGTCTGCTGGGGCCAGCCTGACCATTACCGGCAGCGGCAGCCTGACGATCGATATGACGGAGGCTACTGTCAGCGGCGTCAAGGGGGATATTTGTGGCATCCTCATATCGAATGGAAATCTCAGCATTAAGGATGGCGCGACCGTAAAAATCATCGGCAAGGAAACGTCAGGCGGCAAGGAATCGTCGGGCGGCAATAACTATGGCATTTCTGTGGGCGGTGACGTGACGGTTGGCGAAGGCTGCAAGCTGGAGGCTACCGCTGGTGCTGCAACAGGCGGCAGCACGAGGGAAGTGAATAGCTATGGCGTGTATGCAAAAGGCAACGTAACCGTGAACAGGGGCGGTGAGCTGACGGCCAACGGCGGCGCAGCAACATATGGAGGCCGCGCAGCCAGCTATGGTGTGTATGCGGAAGGTGCTCTGACGGTCAGCGGCAAGCTGGAGGCCAACAGCGGCGCGGCAACGAGTACGCAAGACAGCGCGGTCAGCTATGGTGTGTATGCAGAGGGCAACGTGACGGTCAGCGGCGAGAACGCCGAGCTGACGGCCAGAAGCCTTGACCCGGAGAACGGCGCGGCAGCCACCAGCGCTGCTCAGAGCGCCGGAGCTGGCAGCTACGGAATGCGCGTTCAGGGCGAACTCACGCTTTCCAATGGCGCACACGTTACGGCGCAGGGCGGCACGGCGGCAGCGACCGGCGGCGGAGACGCCACGAGCTATGGCCTTTATGTGGATGGGGCTATGGAGATTTCGGTCAAGGACGCGGGCACGACCCTCATCGCCAAGGGCGGCGCAGCCTCCCCGAACAAAGAAGGCAGTCTCGACATCAGCAGCTTTGGTATCCACCATGGGGGCACGATGGAAATTCAGGGCGGCCATGTGGAAGCTTGTGGCGGTTCGGCGCGTTGGAGTAGTGGACTTACTGCAGATGACGGTCTTTCTGGCAGCATTACGCTGGACGGCGGCAGCTTGACCGCCACAGCTTCGGATGAGGCCACCAGCAGCTTTGGCGTAGAGATTGAGGCGGTAACGATCAAATCCGGCAGCGCCGTGTTTACCGGCAGACAGGGCGGAATCCGAGCCGAATCGCTGACGATCGGCGCGGAGGAAGGCTACGTCGATGTTCAGGCGACTGCGACCGGCGGAACAGATGCATGGGCGGCAATTTGTGTGCTGAAAAACTCTCTGAGCCCGGTAGACCCGGAAGACCCGGAAGACCCGGTAATTGACCCGGATACGGTCACGCTGACCAATGTGGAGATCCTGACCCCCGAGGGCGGGACACACGACAGAGTACTTGCAAGTGATGGCTACACGCCGCTGGAAACCATTCTGGAGACGGACGGCACGGCGGCGAAAACTGTACACATCTCGAACCTTCCGAAAGAAGGCGCAGAGGGCGGCTTCCTGCCCGGCCTTTTCCTGCCGCTGCTGACTGGCGCGTTGGAGGAAGAAGCCTTTGACGACGTGGCAGCGGGCGACTGGTTCTACGGCGATGTGAATTATGTAAACAAGTATAAGCTCATGACCGGCACGTCTGCGCGGAAATTCAGCCCCAACGCGCCCGTGACGCGCGGGATGGTCATGACGATTCTTGCCCGGCGCGAGGGCGTAAAGACACGCTATGAGCCGTGGTACGCCGCCGGGTGCGCGTGGGCGCAGGCTGCCGGAATCTCCGACGGCACGAACCCGGAAGACCCGATCACAAGAGAGCAGCTGGCCGTGATGCTCTACCGCTACGCCGTGTACGCAGGGCTTGACGTGAGCGTCGGCGCGGAGACCAACATTCTCAGCTTCCTGGACGCGCTGGAAATATCGGATTATGCCTTTGAGGGCTTGAGCTGGGCAGTTGGCAGCGGAATCATGAGCGGCGCGGCGGGCGTTGACGCAGGAAAGCTCCTGCCGCAGGCCACCGCAACCAGAGCGCAGCTGGCCGCAATGCTCCATCGCTTCTTCGGATAAACACAAAAGCCTTTATCACAAAAGCCTTCCGGGAAACCAGAAGGCTTTTCTTGTTGGAAAACCCCCTTGGGGTTTTCCAATAAAATTTTGCAGCCCACGGCAGCGCAAGGTTTTGGCGGCAAAAGCCGCCAAAATTCACGTTTGTGGGCTGAGAAGAATTTTTTGTCACGCACAGGTCGCGGCGAAAAATAATTTTGAAGCTTTTTCGCCCTGCGGGGCGAAACGCGGCGAGGCGGCTTTGATTGCTACAGGCGGTTAAAGCGCGGGCGCGCCAAGGCGCTCTTTGAGCGCCAGAACCGCCTGCCGGTAGCCCTCGAAGCCAAGCCCCGTGAAGCGGGCAAAGCAGGCAAGCCCTGCGTAGGACACCTGCCGGAAGGATTCCCGCGCGTCAACATCAGACAGATGCACCTCGACGGCGGGGAGGCTCACGGCCTTGAGCGCGTCTAAGATCGCGACGCTCGTGTGCGTGTAGGCGGCAGGGTTAATGACGATGCCGTCAAAAACGCCGTAGGCCGCCTGAATCTTGTCGACCAGCGCGCCCTCGTGGTTTGACTGGTAGACCTCGCAGCCGAAGCCTGCCGCGCGGCAGGCATCTTCGCAGAAGCGCACGAGCGCGGCGTAGTTCTGTGTGCCGTAGATGTCCGGCTCACGAAGGCCGAGAAGGTTTAAATTCGGCCCATTGAGAATGAGAAGTTTCATAAGACAGCCTCCAAAATAGCTTCTGCGCAGGCATCCGGGGTTTGGGTGTTTGCAAGCGTCAGATCTGCAAAACGTTTGTAGAGCGGCGCGCGGGTCTTGTAGAGCGCTTCAAGAGAATTTGCCTGCGAGATCGGGCGGCCATGGGTCGGAAGAAGCGAAAGCGGCCGCGTAAGCCAGACAATTACGCCGTTCTGATGGAGCGGCGCGTAGTTTTCTTCGCGCGTGACGCAGCCGCCACCGGTCGCGATCACCGCGCCGGACTGCTTTCCAAGCGCGCGCAGGACTTCACTTTCCAGCGCGCGGAAGGCGGCCTCGCCCTGCGCGCGGAAAATTTCCGGGATGCTGCACCCGGCGCGTGCTTCAATTTCCGCGTCTGCATCGAAAAACGTGCGCCCAAGGCGCTTTGCCACGGCGCGGCCAACGGTGCTCTTTCCGCAGCCGGGCATGCCGATTAAGACGATGTTCTGCATCTGATCGCGCAGGGCTTTTTCGATGCGGGAGATCTCCGCGTCAGAGATTTCGCGCCCGGTAAAAAGCTCACTGGCGCGCTTGGCCTGCGCGACCAGCATCGAAAGCCCGCCCGCGTGTGGGATATGGAGCGACTCTGCCTGCAATAAAAGCGCGGTGCGCGCGGGGTTATAGACCACGTCAAAAACGCCGTCGAGCTTTGAAAAGCGCGAAAGGTCGCAGGCGCTTTCGCCGTTTTTGGGATACATGCCAAGGGGCGTGGTGTTCACGAGAATGGACGCGTCAAAATGGCGGGGGAGATTTTCATAGTTGTTTTCCCCCGCGCGGGAGATGACAAGCACCTCGCGCGCGCCAAGGCTTTGCAGCACATGCTGCGCAGTGACGGATGCGCCGCCAGAGCCAAAGACGAGCGCCTTTTTCCCCGCGACCGAAACGCCGCTTGCTTGCAGCATCCACGAAAAGCCGAAGGCGTCGGTGTTAAAGCCCATGAGCCTGCCGCCCCGCTGCACGATGGTGTTGACGCTTCCAATCTGCAAGGCCTCCGGCGAAATTTCATCCAGCAGCGGCATGACGGCTTTTTTATAGGGAATCGTGACATTTAAGCCGTCAAAGCAGCCGGAGCGGAGGAAGCTTTCAAGCGCTTCCGGCTCTTTTTCATACAGCCGGTACTCGTAATCGCCAAGCGCCCGGTGAATCTGCGGGGAATAGCTGTGGCCGAGCGTCCGGCCAAGAAGTCCGCAGCGCAGCATCAGACCACCTCGCTGTAGCTTCCAAGGTAGGAGAACGACTCGCAGATGCCGGGCAGCTCGGCCATGAGCTGTAAGAACTCCGGCGAGTAGATCGAGGTTTCGAGATCAAAGTAGAACGTGAACTCAAAATCGCGCTCCGGGATGGGGCGGCTTTCGAGCTTGTTGAGGTTGATGCCAAGGGCGTTGAAAAGAGACAGCACCTGATACAAAGAGCCGGGCTTGTGCGAGAGCACCATGCGAAGACTTGTGCGGTCTGCGCCGGGGTAGATCTCAAGGTTTTTGCTGATGCAGATGAAGCGGGTGTAGTTGTTGCCCTGATCCTGCACACTTTCTGCCAGCGCCGAAAGCCCATACAGCGCGCCACAGCGGCGCGAGGCCAGCGCGGCAATGTCGCTCCTTCCAGACTCGGCGACCATCCGCGCCGCCTGCGCGGTGTTTTCACAGCGGATGACCTGTGCGTTCGGGAGCGTCTTCAAAAACTCCTGGCACTGGCCGATGGCCTGCTCATGGGAGTAAATTTCCCGGATGTCAGAGAGCTTTGCGCCGGGGCGGGCGAGAAGCGCGTGGTCGATTTTGAGGCGTGTACTGCGCACGATGGAAAATTCGTGCTGAAGCATGAGGTCATACACGCGGTTGACAGAGCCTGCGGTGCTGTTTTCCAGCGGAATCACGCCGTACTGGCAAAGCCCCTTTTCAATCGCGGAGAAGACGGCCTCGAAGCTTGAAAAATAGAGGATATTGGGCGCGGAGAAGAGCTTTTCGCAGGCCTGCTGGGAGTATGCGCCCTCCACACCCTGACAGGCGACCAGCGCCTTGGGCGGGAAAAGGTTGGGGGTAGCGGAAATGGCGGCTTCGATTCGTTTGGGAAGCTCCGCGTCATTTCCAAGCAGGCGGTGCTGATAGGCGCGGCTGAGGGAGAAAATGAGAGAGTAGAGGCAGCGTGCGCTGTTTTCCAGCTCCTCCGGGACAAGCTCTGAGATGGCGGCAAGCTTCTGCCGCTCACGGCCAGCGTCGAGCACCGGGAGGTTATTTTCCTTTTTAAAGGCGGCAATCTCGGCGGCGCAGGCCATGCGCTTTGCAAAAAGGTCGGTCAGCTGGCGGTCGAGCTCGTCAATGGTTTTGCGTGATTGTTCCAGATTCATGAAATTACCTCCTTGTTATCCTTCGGACGCGCGCAGCGCGTCATAAATGGCAATGGCAGCCGCCGCCTCCACGCACACAACGGCGCGCGGGACGATGCAGGGGTCGTGGCGGCCATGGATGGAAAGCTCACGCGCCTGCATGGCGCTGAGGCTGACCGAGCGCTGGGGCTTTGCGATAGACGGCGTGGGCTTAAAGGCGGCGCGGAAGGTCAAAGGCATGCCGTTGGAGATGCCGCCCAGAATGCCGCCGCAGTGGTTGGTGGCGGTCACGATACGGCCGTTTTTTATTTCATAGGGGTCGTTATTTTCGCTGCCGCGCAGTCTGGCGCTTTCAAAGCCCGCGCCAAATTCCAGACCCTTGACAGCCGGGATGGCGAAGACGAGCTGCGCGATCTTGTTTTCAAGGCCACCGAACATCGGCGCGCCAAGACCCGCCGGGAGCTTTAACACATGGCAGCGGACGATGCCGCCGACGGAGTCGCCGTCTTCCTTTGCTTTCTGGATGGCCTGCATCATCTGCCGGGCGATGGCGTCCGTTGTTGCGGGGAAGGGCTTGGAATCAACAGGGCTTAGAAATTCAGAATCGTCCGGAATCCCGGCCAGCTCGTCGATGCGCGCGTGAACCTCGATGCCCTGCGCCTTTAAAAGCTGCTTGCAGATGCCGCCCGCGATGCAAAGCGGGGCGGTGAGCCTTCCTGAAAAGTGGCCGCCGCCCGCGACATCCTGAAAGCCGCCGAACTTTACCTGCGCGGTATAGTCTGCGTGGCCGGGGCGGGGGAGGTCCCGGAGGTTTTCATAGTCCTGCGAGCGCGTGTTGGTGTTTTGAATGACGGCGCAAAGCGGCGCGCCGCAGGTGACGTTTTGAATCAGGCCGGAGAGAAACTCCGGAGAATCGGCCTCTTTTCGTGGCGTTGACCAGTCGTTCTGCCCCGGCGCGCGGCGGCGAAGAAAGCTGGAAAGCTCCTCCATATCAATGGCAAGACCCGCCGGAAGGCCGCTGAGCGTCATGCCGATGGCCGGGCTGTGGGACTGGCCGAAGATGGAAAGCTCCAAAACCTCGCCGTGATAAAAGCTGCTCATAGGCATTCTCCTTTCAGCGTCTCCAGCGTCTGCCAGAATTCGGGGTAAGATTTGGACGTACACTGCGCGCCCAGAATAGTCACAGGCGCGGCGCAGCGCCCGGCAAGAATCGCGCCGAGCATGGCAATGCGGTGATCGGCAAAGGAATCGACCGTGCCGCCGGGTAAATGGCCGCAGCCTGTGATGATGAGTCCGTCTGAAAGCTCCTGAACGTTTCCACCAAGCGCGCGGATGGTTTCGGCGATGGCGCGCAGGCGGTCGGATTCTTTGAGGCGCAGGCGGGCGGCATTTGTGATTTTCGTCTCACCCTCAGCAAAAGCCGCCACGGCGGCCACAGCCGGGATGAGATCGGGAATTGGCCCTGCGTCGATCGTGATGGCGTGAAGAGGCGCGGCCTTTACCAAAATGCCGTCTTCCACATCGGAGACCTCCGCGCCAAAGCGCCGGAGAAGCTCCAAAACCGCCCGGTCGGCCTGCGCGCTCTGTTCGTTTAAGCCCTGCGCGAGAATGCCGCGCTTGGATAACGCGCCCGCGCAGAGGAAGAAGGACGCGCCCGACCAGTCGCCCTCGGCCATTAAGCCGTCTGGCAGGTGATATTCCTGCGCGCCCGGAATGAGGAAGCAGTTGTCGCGTTTTTGAAAGCGGATGCCGCTTTGCAAAACGGCCTGCTCGGTCATGGCAAGATAATTTTCCGATTGAAGCGCACCCATGATTTGAAGCTCACTTTCTCCATCTAAAAGCGGCAGCGCGAACAAAAGCCCCGAAAGATACTGCGAGGAGATATTGCCCGGGAGCGAGTAGAGCCCGGGCTGAAGCTGCCCCTCGGCATGAAGAAGCGCGCCCTCCTGCCAGATCTTCATGCCGTGCGCGCAAAGAAGCGCGTCGAAGGGATGAAGCGGCCGCTGGGGAAGCCTTCCTTCCATATGGAAAACCGCCCGCAGGCCAAGCGCGCCGACGACCGGCAGCAAAAAGCGGAGCGTAGACCCGCTTTCGCGGCAGAAAAGTTCGCAGAGAGTCTCTTTTCTGGGGAAAGCAAAGATGGGCGTGACGGTGATTTTCTCGCCCGCGCACTGGATCTGCGCGCCCATAGCGCAAAGGCAGTCGATGGTGGCGAGGATATCGTCAGAAAATGTGCCGCAGGAAATTGTGACAGGCTCTTTTCCGAGCGCGGCGCAGATGAGAAGCCGGTGCGTGTGGGATTTTGAGGCGGGCGCGCGGAAGCGGCCGGAAAGCACGCCGGGGGAGACGGTTTTGTTCATGCTGCGCCTCCGGCCTTCAGCCAGTCGAGCAGCGCATCCGACGCAACAGGGACAATGCGGCAGTGGCCAAGCTCCTCAGGGACAATGAGATTGAGCATCTGGCCGATGGATTTTTTGTCGTTCAGGGCAATCTTCAAAAGCGTCTGCGCGTCAAAGGGAACATCGGTCGGAAGATGATACTGCGTAAGAAGGGGGATGAGCGCGTCCAGCGTTTCAGGTTTGCAGAATCCTTTTTGGATGGCTGCGCGCGTGATCATGACCATGCCGATGGCAACGCTCTGGCCGTGAGAAAGGGTGAAATTGCTCGCCGCCTCCACCGCGTGGCCAAACGTATGGCCAAGGTTCAGCATCTGCCGCAGGCCAGTGTCAAACTCGTCCTGCTCGACAACGTCGCGCTTCATCGAGATGCAGAAATCGAGCACATCTTCGATCTGCGCGCGGGCAGGCGTTTTTTGAAGCTGGTCAAAAAATGTGCGGCTTTTGAGCATGGCGGCCTTGATGACCTCGGCGCAGCCGTCTGCAAAGGCTGCTTCTGGCAGGGAGTCCAGCGTGTCCGGGTCGCAGAGCACCAGAGACGGTTGGCAGAACGCGCCGACTAAATTTTTGCCAGCCGGAAGATCGACTGCGGTCTTGCCGCCGACGGAGGAGTCAACCTGAGAAAGAAGCGTCGTGGGGATCTGGACGAAGCGGATGCCACGCAGATACGTTGCCGCGGCAAAGCCTGCCATATCGCCCGTTACGCCGCCGCCCAGCGCGACAACAAAGCCTTTGCGGGAAATGTGGTTCGCGGCGAGGGCGTTTAAAATTTCGGCGTAGACCGAGAGATTTTTAGACTGCTCGCCGTGCGGGAAGACAAAGTGCGAAACCGGAAAGCCTGCGGCCTTCAAAGAGGACGCGACGGTTTCGCCGTAAAGCGGCCACACGGTATCATCGCTTACGATCAGCGTCTCATGCAGGCCGCACACACGAAGAATTTCTTCCCCGGCGCGCGCAAGAAGGCCGCGCGCGATGAGAATGTCATAGGATTTTGAAGCGTTTACACGGATGGTTTTCAATGACCATCGACCTCCTCTTTTCGTCTGCGCCCCTCGTCAAGAAGCGTAACAAGACCATCCAGGTCTTCTGCTGCCAGCGCGTCATGGTAGGCGGTCAGATTCCTGATGAGAAGCTCCAGCTCATGCATCAGAAAATCCCGGTTCTCGAGAAACAGCTCTGCCCACATCTGCGGGTTCAGCCACGCCACGCGCGTCATGTCCTTGTAGCTTCCGGCGGAAAAGCCCTTGTGGCTGCCCGCCGTCGGGCTTTTGATGTAGGCGTTGGAGACCACGTGCGCCAGCTGCGAGGTGAAGGCGATCATCTCGTCGTGCGCCTCGGCGGTGGTGACGGAGAATTTTCCAAAGCCCACCGGGGCGAGCAGGTCTTTTGCCCGCTGCAAAAGGGCGATATCGTCAAAGCGCGGCGGGACGAGCACCATCGGCGCGTTGTGATAGAGGTTTGCCCGTGCGTATTTAAAGCCGGAGTTATGCGTGCCTGCCATCGGGTGGCCGCCAAGATAGGTAAAGCCATGGCGCTCAGCCAGCGGGAAAAGGGCGCGGCATACGACGCGCTTGGTGCCGCAGCAGTCGATGACCATCGGCTTTTTGCCGATGAAGGACGCCATTTCCTCAAGATATGCGATGGCGGCCTCCGGATAGATGGCGAGAAGAACGATGTCACAGGTCGAAATATTCTCTTTTGTAAGGGGCGCAGCGACGGTGCCGTTTAACTGCGCGAAGCTTAAAACGCTCTCGTCGCGGTCAAAGGCAAAGACCTCATGCCCGGCCTCGCAGTAGGCCTTGGCAAAAGAGCCGCCGATCAGCCCCAGACCAACGATTCCGGCTCTCATTACAAAATGACCTCCCGAACCTTCATGACCTTTTCGGCAAGGGCGGCGAACTGCTCCGGCGTGAGCGACTGCGCGCCGTCGCAGAGCGCGTGCATGGGGTCGTTGTGAACCTCGATCATGAGGCCGTCGGCGCTTGCCGCCGTGGCCGCCAGCGCCATGGGCGCGACAAGCTTTGCAATGCCCGTTGCATGGCTGGGGTCGACGATGACGGGAAGATGGGAAAGCTCATGGAGCATCGGGACGGCGGAGAGGTCGAGGGTATTTCTTGTATAGGTCTCATACGAGCGGATGCCGCGCTCACAGAGGATGACCTGCTCGTTGCCGTTGGCCATGATGTATTCCGCGCTCATGAGAAGCTCCTTCATCGTTCCGGCGATGCCGCGCTTGAGAAGGATGGGCTTATTGGTCTTGCCAAGCTCCTTGAGAAGATCAAAGTTCTGCATGTTCCGCGCGCCGACCTGAATGAGATCAACGTCTTCAAAAAGATCAAGATGGCGAACGTCCATGATCTCTGTCACGATGGGAAGGCCGGTCTCCTTTTTCGCGATGGAAAGAAGCTTGAGTCCTTCGCCCTTCAAGCCCTGGAAATCATACGGAGACGTGCGGGGCTTGAACGCGCCGCCGCGCAGAAGCTTTGCGCCCGCGGCCTTCACGGCCTTTGCAACGCCGACGATCTGCGCCTCGGACTCCACCGAGCACGGGCCTGCGATCATGGCGAAGTTGCCGCCGCCAATTTTCACGCCGCTGACGTCGACCACGGTGTCGTCCGGGTGGAACTTGCGGTTGCAGCATTTAAAGGGGTCAGAGACGCGGCGGACAGCGTCGACAATGTCGAGGCTTGCGATCAGATCCATGTCGATGGTGGTCGTGTCGCCAATCAGGCCGAGGACGGTCTGATACGCGCCCTGCGAGATATGGACGCCGAGATTCTGCGCCTTGAGCCAGTCGATGAGCTGGTCACGGCGTGTGTCGGATACGTTATGCTTCAAAATTACGATCATGGGTAGCACCTCCAAAAAAATAAGGGCGGCACAGGGAATCTGTGCCGCCCGAAAAACCTTGGTCTTCTCGTCTTTTGCGCATCACAAATTGCCCTTACTATGAACCATAGTAAAGTAAAAATAATATGCGCCAAAAACGAACTGAGCCATGTGTGGTTCTCCTTCAATAAGATGCCCCTATTCTAGCGTTTTGCCCGGCAAAAGTCAATAACAGGATTTTCCATCGCGGGAAAAAGTTTTACGGGTTCTTGACAAAGCTGTCTATTTGCAATAGACTATAGTTGTCCATTTATAATAGACAGGAGGGGTGCTGCGTGGAAGGAAAGCTTGGCGTGGTGGAAGGAAGGTTTGCAGACATCGTCTGGCGCAGTGCGCCGCTGGCATCGAGGCAGCTTGCAGCGCTCTGCGAGCAGGAGCTTGGCTGGAAGCGCACGACGACCTATAATGTCCTTCGCAAATTCTGTGAGCGGGGGCTGTTTCAAAATGACGGCGGGACGGTGAAGGTGCTCGTCTCGCGCGAGGAATTTTACGGCGCGCAGGGGGAGAGCTTTGTAGATGAAGCGTTCGGCGGCTCACTGCCGGCGTTTCTCGCGGCCTTTACCAAGCGCCGCGCGCTGAGCCGGGGCGAGATTGAAGAAATTCAGAAGATGATCGACGAGGCGGAGGGGTAAGATGGCAATTTCATGGGACATTATTTTTTCGGAGCTTTTAAACCGCGCGCTGATTGCAACGTGGCTGATGCTGGCGGCAGTGCTGTTCCGGCTGCTCTTTTCCAAAGCGCCGAAGCGGCTGCGGCTTTTGCTCTGGGCGCTGGCGGCGGTGCGGCTCGTTTTCTCGGTTGACATAAAAATCGGACTGAGCCTTGTTCCAAGCGCACGGATTTTGGACTATCAGACGGCGCAGTATGCCGCCAGCCCGGCTCTGCAAACGGGCTTTGCCGCGCTCGATGGCGCGCTCAACCCGGCCTTTTCCAAAGCTTTTGCCGGAGCACCGGCGGCAAGCGCCAATCCGCTTCAGCTCTGGATGGGGATTTTGGGTCTTGTCTGGGGCGCTGGCGTTGGCGTGATGCTTCTCTGGGCGATCGTAAGCTATCTTCGTGTGAAGCGGCGCGTGCGCGCGGCAATCGAAAAAGAGCCGGGCGTGATGGTCTGCGATGGGCTGGAGACGCCATTTTTGCTGGGGCTCTTTCGGCCAAGAATTTATCTGCCGTCGGAGCTTCCGGAAGAAGAGGCGCGCTTTGTGCTGGCGCACGAGCGGGCGCATTTGCAGCATAAGGACGGACTCTGGAAGATCATTGGCTTTATGGTTCTTTGTGTCTACTGGTTTTATCTGCCGGTCTGGCTCTGCTATGCGCTTTTCTGCCGCGATCTGGAGCTTGCCTGCGACGAGCGGGTGGCAGAGAGCATGACGGCAGGGGAACGAAAGCAGTATGCGCAGACGCTTCTTTCGTGCAGCGTGCCGCGCGGAAGCCTCACGGTCTGCCCGCTGGCCTTCGGCGAGGTCGGGGTCAAAGAGCGCGTGCGGCGGGTGCTGGAAAAGCGGCCGGGGAAGCTTTTCTGCGCGCTGGCTGTGGCCGTGTGCATTTTGGCGGCGGTGTGCTTCCTGACAAATCCCGAAACGCCGATTTATGGCCTTTCCGGAGGGGAATACCGGGCGGGGGAGCTTGATATGTTTGATATGCCGACGGTGATTTTTCAGATGTCGGGCGGGCAGAAGGCGTTTTCTTTTTCGGTAAGCCCACTGTCTTCCTATCTGCTGTACGGCGATTATGTAATAGAAGATGGGTGCGTGACGTGCTCAGACGAGCAGGATACGCTGGTCTTTCGGATAAAGGATAACGATACGATCGTCTTGCAGATGCCGGGGGAAAAGGGCTTTTCCATGCAGGGGTATTTTGTTCCCAATGGAACGGAGTTTTCTTATGTTGCCCCATAGGGCAGGGCGGTGAGACGTCGGTCTCTGCGGCGGCGCAGAGCGCCGTTATACTCTGCTGCAAGGCCGGGCGGCTTGCCGCCCAAAGCCTCCCTTGCGGAAAGGGCAGATTCCCCCTGCAAGGGGGAAATGTCCCGCAGGGACAAAGGGGGT
>CAZXIW010000050.1:0-13580 GCA_964640905.1 uncultured Oscillospiraceae bacterium | reverse complement strand
TCTACGCAAAATGGAAGTCTGAGGCAGAGGGCGAAGACTTTGTAATCGCTGGCGGTCTGCTCTCCGGCATTCTGGAAAGTGCGGCAAGCGCCTTGGAAGAAACGTTCGTGGACGTTTCGCGCGGCGCGTATTACTACAATGCCGTTCAGTGGGCGGCGGAGCGCGGCATCGCGGGCGGCGTGGACAAGAAGCACTTTGCCCCGGACGAGAGCTGCACACGGGCACAGGCTGTCACCATGCTCTGGCGTGCGGCTGGCTGCCCCGAGGTTTGGGCAGAAAATCCCTTCGAGGATGTAAATTCGGACGATTACTACTATGAGGCTGTCCTCTGGGCGGTCGCCAACGGCATCACGTCGGGCGCAGACGAGACCCACTTTAGCCCCGACGCGCCTTGCACCAGAGGCCAGATCGTGACCTTCCTGCACAGAGCCGCAAGATGCTACGATGCGCACGACGATTTCGGTTTTGCCGACGTGAAGACCGGCTCTTATTGCGAGGATGCCATCAACTGGGCAGTTGAAAATGCCATTACCAATGGCACAGATGTTGCGACCTTCTCGCCGGATGAGACCTGCACACGCGGCCAAATCGTGACCTTCCTCTATCGCAATCGATAAGCGATTTTGCGCCGCCCGGCCTTGCGGCGGAGCACCCCGGCCATACTGGCCGGGATTTTTTTTTTGCGCGCGGGGCTTGACAGATGGCGGGCGCGGATGTAAGTTATACAAGTATGAAAATTTCCGAAGAAAAACCGGCAGGAGGCAACTATGGCAGGAGGAAAGCATCTGCTCGGAAAGCCGAAGGGCAAGCACATTTTCGGCACGGCGAAGGTCGGCGAAAAGGGGCAGATCGTCATCCCCAAAGAAGCGCGGACGCTCTTTGGCGTGCAGCCGGGCGACACGCTTCTGATTCTGGGCGACGAGCAGACGGGCATTATCGTGACCAAGCCCGAGGTCATTGAAAACGCAGCAATGAAAATATTTGAAGAGATGGAGCGCGAAAGCAAATGAAGCAGATCGAGACAATGTATGAAGACCTCGGCGTGAGCCGGGCGGTCTATGAATTTGGTGAGAAAATTTTGGCGGGTCTGAAAGACCGCTTTGAGGCGATCGACCAGACCGCAGAATACAATCAGGCAAAGGTTCTGCACGCGATGCAGGAAAACCGGGTCGACGCGACCTGCTTTGCCGCCACGACCGGCTACGGCTACGATGATCTTGGCCGCGACAAGCTGGAAAAGGTCTATGCCGCGACCTTCCACACCGAGGCGGCGCTCGTCCGCCCGCAGATCACCTGCGGCACGCATGCGCTGGCGGTGGCGCTGTCGGCAAATCTTCTGCCGGGGGACGAGCTGTTAAGCCCCGTCGGCGCGCCGTATGACACGCTGGAAGAGGTGATCGGCATTCGCCCGTCCAAGTGCTCGCTCAAGGAGTATGGCGTGAGCTACCGGCAGGTTGACCTGCTCCCGGACGGAACGTTTGACTATGACGGCATCCGCGCGGCCATCGGCGAAAAAACGAAGCTTATCACCATCCAGCGCTCAAAGGGCTACGCGACGCGGCCGTCGTTTTCCGTCGGGCAGATCGGCGAGCTGATCGCGTTCTGCAAGAAGGTCAAGCCGGGCGTGATCTGCATGGTCGATAACTGCTATGGGGAATTTGTCGAGCGCATCGAGCCGTCGGATCTCGGCGCGGACATGATCGTCGGCAGCCTCATCAAAAACCCCGGCGGCGGCCTTGCCCCCATCGGCGGCTATATCTGCGGCACGGAAGCGTGCGTCGAGCGCTGCGCCTACCGCCTCTCTGCGCCGGGGCTTGGGCAGGAGGTCGGCGCGAACCTCGGTCTGCTGCCAAGCCTTTATCAGGGCTTCTTCCTCGCGCCGACGGTCGTGGCGGGCGCGCTCAAGGGCGCAATCTTCGCGGCAAATGTCTATGAGCGCCTTGGCTTTGCAGTCGTGCCAAACGGCACGGAGTCGCGCCACGACATCATTCAGGCCGTGTCGCTGGAAAGCCCGGAGCGTATGCTGGCCTTTTGCCGCGGCATTCAGGCGGCGGCGCCGGTCGACAGCTATGTGACCCCCGTCCCCTGGGCGATGCCGGGCTATGATTCGGAGGTCGTGATGGCCGCAGGCGCATTCGTGCAGGGCTCGTCCATCGAGCTTTCAGCCGACGGCCCCATCCGCCCGCCCTACGCGGTCTATTTTCAGGGTGGCCTGACCTGGTATCATGCCAAGCTCGGCATTCTGATGAGTCTTCAGAAGCTGGTGGAAGAAAAGCTCGTGACGCTTCCTTAAAGCGGCGCGGGATCTGGATTTAGAGAAAAGGAGAAAAATTTATGTGGTTCTGGCTTGCGCTGATCGCCCTTCTGTGCTGGAGCGGCTCTGACCTGTTTTCCAAAATCGGCTGCCGCGACGCATCGGATAAATTTGCGCATTTGAAGATGGTCATGGCTGTTGGTGTTGTGATGGGGCTTCATGCGGCGTATGAGGTCTTTGTGGGCGGCGTCGAGGTGACGTGGAACGTGATCTGGACGTATCTTCCGGTGTCGCTGCTTTATATTTCGTCTATGACGCTGGGCTATGTCGGCCTGCGGTATATTGAGCTTTCGATCTCGTCTCCGATCTGCAATTCCTCCGGCGCGCTGGTGGCGGTGCTCTGCCTTCTGACGGGAACGCTCGACGAGTCCATTCAGGGCGGCATGCGGCTGGCCGTCATCGGCGCGGTGGCGCTGGTGTGCGCGGGCGTCATTGGCCTTGGCATTGTGGAGTCGCGCGAGGATGAGGAGCTTCGCCGCGCGCGGCAGGAGGCCTCCAACTACCGCTATGCAAAATCCTGGCTGGCGCTTTGCCTGCCGGTGGCCTACTGCCTGCTTGATGCGGCGGGCACGTTTGCAGACTCGCTCGTGCTGGAGACGCTGAACGAAGACGCGGCAAATGTTGCCTACGAACTGACGTTCCTCTTTGCGGGGCTGTGCTGCTTTATCTATGCCGTCATCCTCAAAAAAGACAGGCTTGTTTTCAAAATGGAAGCGCCCAAGTACATCGGCGCGGCCTTTGAGACCGCCGGGCAGTTTGCCTATATCTACGCCATCGGCGACAGTGAGCACGTCGCGCTGGCCGCGCCGATCATCTCGGCCTACTGCGCGGCCTCGGTGCTCTGGAGCAGGATTTTCCTGAAGGAAAAGCTTTCGCGCAAGCATTATGCGATGATCGGCCTTGTCGTGCTCGGCATTGTGATGCTTGGAATTTTCGATATTTAAAGCCTGCGGTGCGGACGTTTCCACAAAATAGACAAACCGCCGGAAAAATCCGGCGGTTTTTCGTGCAATATTACTTCTTTACATTATCGCATTATCATGGTAAAGTATTACCACGATAAATAAACCGAAACGTCAAAGCAAACAGGAGGAAAAAATAATGAAAAAGATCATCGCTATGCTGCTTGCAGTGCTCATGGTAGTGTCCATGGTAGCCTGCGCATCCAAGACCACCGACACCCCCGCAGAGGCCGAAGCGGCCGCCCCCGCACAGACAGAAGCCGCTGCTCCCGCTGAGGCAGAAGCAGAACAGACCGCGCCCGCAGCTGAGGCCGAGAGCGACAAGGCCTATGTCACCGGCAAGGGCACACTCGTTGTTGGCATCACAGACTTTGCCCCGATGGACTATCAGAACGAAGCGGGCGAGTGGATCGGCTTTGACGCCGACATGGCAAAGGCCTTTGCCGAGAGCCTCGGTGTGGAAGCTGAGTTCGTTGAGATCGACTGGGACAACAAGATCATGGAGCTTGGCGCAAAGACCATCGACTGCGTGTGGAACGGCATGACGCTGACCGATGAGGTCACAAGCGCAATGGCCTGCTCGAACGCATACTGCAACAACTCTCAGGTCGTCGTCGTTCCGGCTGACAAGGCCGCCGATTTCCAGTCCGTTGAGGCCTGCAAGGAACTGAACTTCGCCGTGGAAGCCGGCTCTGCCGGTAAGGCTGAGGTTGAAAAGCTTGGCTACAGCTTCACCGAGGTCAAGGATCAGGCAACGGCTCTGATGGAAGTGGCCGCCGGCACGGCAGACGCAGCCGTCATTGACTCCCTGATGGCAGGCGCAATGGTTGGCGAGGGCACAGGCTATGCCGCTCTTACCTATACCGTGAGCCTCAACGCCGAAGAGGGCGAGCAGTATGGTGTTGGCTTCCGCCAGGGCTCTGATCTGGCAGCCGCGCTGAACGAGTTCTTCCAGGCAGCTTATGCCGACGGCAGCATGAGCAAGTGCGCCGAAACCTACGGCATCCAGGCCGCGCTGATCGCGCAGTAAGCAGGACACCTTCCCCGCAGGTGGTTGCTTCATACAAACGGCTTCCCCGACGCGCTCAGCCGCGCCGGGGAACACCGGCGCTTTGACGAAATCATAAATCGCTACCAAAGAGAAAAGGCAGGATTTTTTCATGACGATGTTTTCTGAGCAGTTTCCCATTGTATTTCAGGCGCTGAATGTCGGCTTTTTGCAGACGCTCAGGCTCTTCTTCATTACCCTTCTCGGCGCGATTCCGCTGGGGCTTGTGATCTGCTTCGGCTCGATGAGCAACTGGACGGCCTTCGGCTTTCTGCGCGCGGGTCTGCTGCGCCGTCTTCCGGCGCAGGGAAGGCTGAACCTCTGGCAGAAGGTGCAGCTCTGGTTCGTGACGGACTTTAAGCCCATCCGCCTGCTTACGCGCCTTGTCATCTGGATTGTCCGGGGTACGCCGCTGATGCTCCAGCTTCTGATCATCTACTATTTTCCGGGTCTGGTCTGGAAAAACAACATCTGGGGAAGCGGCGAGACGGGACGCTTTCTTGCCTCAAGCGTGGCGTTCGTCTTTAACTACGCCTGCTATTTTTCTGAAATCTACCGCGGCGGCATTCAGGGCGTCCCCCGGGGGCAGCAGGAGGCCGGGCAGGTGCTTGGCATGACGAAGAGCCAGATCTTCTTCCGCGTGACGCTGCTCCAGATGGTAAAGAAGATCGTTCCGCCGATGTCCAACGAAATTATTACCCTTGTCAAGGATACGTCTCTTTCGCGCATCATCGCCTTGCAGGAGATCATCTGGGCGGGGCAGGCGTTCATGAAGGGCTCGCAGGGCATCTCGGGCGCGATCTGGCCGCTGTTTTTCACGGGCGTATACTATCTGCTTTTCTCCGGCATTCTGACGATTCTGCTCGGCTGGGCAGAGCGGAAGCTGGATTACTTCAAGGCGTAAGGAGGCGCAGACATGGCAGTACTGGAAGTTCAAAATATCTGCAAAGCCTTTGAGTCGACCAATGTCCTGCGCGGCATCGACTTTCGGCTGGAAAAGGGTGAGTCGGTCGCGATCATCGGCTCGTCCGGCAGCGGCAAGACGACGCTGCTTCGCTGTCTCAATTTTCTGACCACGCCCGACGAGGGGCGGATCGTTGTAAACGGCGAGACGCTCTTTGACGCGGCTGACCCCGCCACACAGCGCGAGCGCGAAATTCGCCGCAAGCGGCTGCATTTTGGCCTTGTGTTTCAGAATTTTAATCTCTTCCCGCAGTATACGGCGCTGGAAAATGTCACGCTGGCAAGTGAGCTGCTTGCAAAGCAGCAGCCGGACTACCGCGCGCGGAAGAAGGAAATTCAGGAAGAAATTCGGGCGCATGGCGCGCAGCTTTTAAAGGACGTCGGCCTCGGCGAAAAGATGGCGCTTTATCCGCACCAGCTCTCCGGCGGCCAGCAGCAGCGCGTGGCCATCGCGCGGGCGCTTGCGTTAAAGCCGGATGTGCTCTGCTTTGATGAGCCGACCAGCGCCCTTGACCCGGAGCTGACGGGCGAGGTGCTCCGCGTCATCCGCTCGCTTGCCGAGCAGAAGATGACAATGATTATCGTAACGCATGAGATGGCCTTTGCAAGAGACGTTGCCGACCGCGTGATCTTTATGGACGGCGGCGTAATTGTTGAGCAGGGCGCCTCGCGCGATGTCATCGAGCATCCCACGCAGGAGCGTACCCGGCAGTTTTTGGCGCGGTATGCGGAAGCGTGATGAATAATATACGGATTGAATTTGAGGCGACATCCCCGCAGCTTTGCATGCGGGGATGTATATTTTATGCATATATTCGATAAAATATCGATATTATACAAAGAGTATAGAACGCGGATGGAAAACTTGTGCAGAATCCCATGCAAAAAAGACTTGATTTTTATGCGTAAAATACGTATAATTATGCCATCAAAGAAAACAACTCAAATTTCAATGGAGGAAGAGAAAATGAAAAAGATCATTGCAATGCTTCTGGCGGTGCTTCTGGTTCTGAGCTTTGCCGCCTGCGCGTCCAAGGAAAGCGAAAGCACCGAAGGCAAGACCCTCACCATGGCAACAAACGTGGCCTTCCCGCCGTATGAGTTCTATGAGAACGAAAAGCCCGCCGGTATCGACGTCGAGATCGCAACGGCAATCTGCGAAAAGCTCGGCTACAAGCTTGAGATCATGGACATTGAATTCGGCGCAATTCTCAATGCTGTCTCCAGCGGCAAGGCAGACTTCACCATGGCCGGCCTGACCGTTACCGAAGAGCGTAAGCAGTCGGTTGACTTCTCCACGAGCTATGCAACGGGCATCCAGTCCGTCATCGTCAAGGAAGGCTCGGCCATCACCTCGGTCGACGATCTCTACGCAGATGGCGCTGACTACCAGATTGGCGTTCAGCAGGATACCACGGGCGACATCTACTGCTCGGATGATTTCGGCGACGAGCATGTGCAGCGCTTCAACAAGGGCGCAGACGCCGTTGCGGCGCTGGTTTCCGGCAAGCTTGACTGCGTGGTCATCGACAACGAGCCGGCAAAGTCCTTCGTGGCAGCCAACGACGGTCTGGCCGTTCTGGATACTGCTTATGCCGTTGAGGATTATGCAGCCGCCTTTGCAAAGAACAGCGAGCTGACCGAAAAGTTCAACGCGGCGCTGGAAGAGCTGATTGCCGACGGCACGGTGAAGAAGATCGTTGACAAGTACATCTCCGCAGACTGACCGACCGGCGAAGAACAGACAAAGTACAACAGAATCGGCGCGCGGGAGCAGATCGCTTCGCTCCCGCGCCGTTTTCTCATGAGAGGAGGTTGTGACGTTGGAGGCCTGGCTTGCAGACGTCAAAGCAGAATTTATTTTTAACTTTATCGATGACAACCGGTGGAAATACCTTGCCACTGGTCTTGGAAACACACTCCAGATCACACTCGCGGCGGTTCTGATCGGTATCGTGATCGGCACACTGGTCGCCATCATCCGCTCGACCTGGGATCAGAATGCCGAGCGCATGCGCCCGGGCGCGGGGAAGGGCTTTTTGAAGCTGGCCGACATTTTGTGCCGGGTCTATCTGACGGTCATTCGCGGCACGCCGGTCGTGGTGCAGCTGATGATCATGTTCTATATCATCTTCGCCTCGTCCAGAAACGGCGTCGGCGTGGCGATGCTGGCCTTCGGCATCAACTCCGGCGCATATGTGGCCGAGCTGATTCGCGGCGGCATCATGGCCATCGACCGCGGGCAGCTGGAGGCCGGGCGCTCGCTTGGCTTTGACTATGTAAAGACGATGCGCTTTATCATTGTGCCGCAGGCGCTGAAGAACGTGCTTCCCGCGCTGGCCAATGAGTTTATCGTGCTGCTCAAGGAGACGTCGGTCGCGGGCTATGTGGCGGTGATCGACCTGACCAAGGGCGGCGATATCATCCGCGGCAGAACCTTCTCCGCGTTTATGCCGCTGATCGTGGTGGCGCTGGTCTATCTTGTGATGGTCATGTTCTTTACATGGCTGGTTGGAAAGCTGGAAAGGAGGCTTCGCAGCAGTGAGCACTGAGGTTTTGATCTGTGTAGAGGATTTGCAGAAGCACTTCAAGGGCGGCCAGACGGCGCAGAGCAGCAAGATCCGCGCGCTCGACGGCGTCAGTGTGGACATCCACAAGGGCGAGGTCGTCGTGGTGATCGGCCCTTCGGGAAGCGGCAAGTCAACATTTCTGCGCTGCCTGAATCTTCTGGAGCTGCCGACCGGCGGAACGATCCTGTTTGACGGCGTGGATATCACCGACAAAAGCTGCAATATCAACCTCCACCGCCAGAAGATGGGCATGGTTTTTCAGCACTTTAATCTCTTCCCGCATATGACGATTCTGAAAAACATGACCATTGCGCCCATCCAGCTTCTTCATAAGAGCAAGGAGGAAGCAGAAAAGACGGCCATGGAGCTTTTGGAGCGGGTCGGTCTGGCTGACCGCGCGAATGCCTACCCCAGCCAGCTCTCCGGCGGCCAGAAGCAGCGCGTTGCCATTGTCCGCGCGCTTGCCATGCAGCCGGAGGTCATGCTCTTCGACGAGCCGACGAGCGCACTTGACCCCGAGATGGTGGGCGAGGTGCTGGAGGTCATGAAGGAGCTTGCAAACTCCGGCATGACGATGGTCGTTGTGACCCACGAGATGGGCTTTGCCCGCGAGGTTGCCGACCGGGTTCTGTTCATGGCCGACGGAAAGCTCGTGGAGGAGGGCGCGCCGGAGGAAATTTTCTCCGCACCCAAGAGCCCGCGCCTGCAGGACTTCCTTGCAAAGGTACTGTAAACAGGTTGAAAGCCCTGCCCGCATTTGCGGGCAGGGCTTCAGACTGTCAAAAACAATCCCCAAAAGCTATCGAGATAGAGTAGCGGGGGAAGAGTGAAGGGGGCAAAAAGCCCCCTTCGCGTTCAATCAAACCAGTTTTTCAAACTTTTTAAAGTTTGAAAAACTGCTTCAGCGGGGCGAAAACACTTTTTCGACACGCTGAAGCCCTGCCCGCATTTGCGGGCAGGGCTTCAGACTGTCAAAAACAATCCCCAAAAGCTATCGAGATAGAGTAGCGGGGGAAGAGTGAAGGGGGCAAAAAGCCCCCTTCGCGTTCAATCAAACCAGTTTTTCAAACTTTTTAAAGTTTGAAAAACTGCTTCAGCGGGGCGAAAACACTTTTTCGACACGCTGAAGCCCTGCCCGCATTTGCGGGCAGGGCTTGCATTTTAGGAAAGCGCCTTGGGGCTTTGGCTGGAAGCAGGCGTCAAAGATGCAGCTGCGAGAGAACACGCTTTTGCGCCGGGGCTGTGCTGGCGCAAAGGCGCAGGCGCAACACGGCGGCGGTGCGGTCATCGGGCGGCGCGTCCTCGCAGCTTGCGACAACGCCTGCGGCAAGCTCGCGCACGCAAAGCTCCCCACAGCCCTGCAAATACCGCTCGGCAATGGCCGCGTCAACGCCGTCGCTGGTCAGAACGAGCGCCTCGCCGCGCTGCATGGATATGCGGATGCACTCCGGCCGATACCCCTGCCCGACGCCAAGCCCCGGCGGAGGCAGCGGCGCGCCAAGGCGCTGGACGGTGCGGCCAAATTTTAAAAACGATGGCGCTGCGCCCCATTTATGTAAAAAGCCCTCGGCAGTGATGAGGCTGATTTGCAGCAGGTCGATGGCGGCGAACGCGCCGCTGTCGCGCAGAATGTAAAGCGCGTTCAGGCTCTGCATGGCGTCCTGCGCGTCAAAGCCGGCCTCAATCAGCTCCCTTAAAAGCGTGCTTGCGCCGACGGCCTCGGCCTTTGCGCTCTCGCCCGCGCCCATGCCGTCGCAGAGCAGAACGTAAAACCACTCTCCAAAGCGGAAGCTTGCGCCATAGTCGCCGCAGATGTCTGCGCCGCGAAGCCCCTTTGCCCGGAAGCCAAGCTCGGGCGCGTAGGCGTCCGGCGCATATTTTGCAGACGCAGGCTCACCGAGGGAAGAAAACAGGCGCGAGAGAATGCGGTACTGGTCGCAGAGGATCTGGCGGCTCTCTGCCAGACGGGACAGATACTGAACTCTTGCCAGCTGCTCACACAGCGCGTCGTTGACGGCGCGCAGAAAGCTGTCTGTGTGGCAGCAGCGGGCAAGAAACAAAGGCGGCAGATCATCGCGCCGCGCCTCGCCCCGGCGCAAAATTCCGCGCGCCGCGCGGCTGAGCAGACGGAAGGTCTCCTGCGCGTTCTGCTCCCAGCAGACGCTCCATTTGGCGCACGTGCGGCAGACCTCCTCGGCGGCCTTATCAAAGATCACTGCGCTCTGCGGCGCGAGGCTGGCAGACGTGCCGCGCTGCAGTGCCGAGGCCAGAGACCACAGTGCGCCGGAGGCGGCGCGCAGCGATTGCAGTCGCCGCTCGTCGGCAGGCACGGTGATTTTTGACAAAAGCGCCTGCGCAGGCCGCCAGAGGGCAACGCCCAGAATTGTCCCCCAGAATACGCCGAAGGGGAAAAGACTCCGCCCCGCGCCAAAGAAAAAGGCGCTTGCCGCGAGTGTCAGGAAATAAAGCCCCGCGCGGACGGATACAAGGCGCGGCCTTGCCGCGTGGCAGACAGACGCGGCGAGAAACAGCATCGCCATTGCGCGGTACTCTGCCGCAGCGTTGATTTCCAGCACCAGCCCGCAAAGCCCCGCCGCCGGGAGAAAGAGCTCGGAGGCGCTGAACAGGAAGCTGATGCATCCGGCCAGAATCACCCCCAGCGTCAGCCCCGGCAGGAGCACAAGCTGGTTTGCGGCCAGCAGCAGCCAAAGCCCCAGCGCGCCCAGGCTCATCGTGCTTTTTTCCGGCAGACCGGAGAAAAGACGCGCGCAGAGGCAGACCAGCGCGATCCGCGCGCCATAAAGCGCGGCTTTGGCAGATGTGACCGGCGCGCTCAGAAGAAAGATCAGCCCGACCGCTGCGTAAATGCCTGCCGCGCACAGCGGCATGAACCACCGCCGGGAGGCGGGTACAACGTCATGAAACAGGCACGACGCGGCCAGCATCAGAAATCCGGCCGCGACCGGCTCAGCCGCGCCGCTCATGCCCCAGAAAAGAAGATACCCGCAGGCCGCGCCTGCGTAGGAGCAGACCGCCGCCAGAGAAAATGGCAGCGCCGCCGCCAGAGAAATGGCAGCCGGCAGACTTCTGCCGCCAAGCTGCGCTGCCGCAAGCAGAAGCCCCGCGCCGAACGCGCCGAGCGCATAGAGCCACAGGCGAAAAAATGGCCGCACGGCCAGATTGCATGTCCGGAGCGAAGGACTCCGGGAAGCTGCGCGTTTTTTCATTTGTTCCATCTCCGCATCAATTCTGCCTGTCAGTGTAGTCGAAAGCGGCTGAAAAGCCTGTCGGGAAATAGAACGGGAAATAACGCGGGAGAAATAACTTGCACAAAGGGGGAAAAGAGCGTACAATGAAGAAAAAGACGGAGGAAGATCATGGGAAAAGAAATCGAGATCAAGCTGCGCGCCCCCGATGCCGCCGCGCTGCAACGTATTCTGGAAGACCCGGAGGTTTTGGCCTGCGCGCAGGGCAGTGTGCAGAGCATCCGGATGCGCACAGCTTATTATGACACGCCCGCCGGCGCGCTTGGCGCGCGGAGGTGGACGCTTCGGGTGCGGCAGGAGAATGAAGCGAGCGTTGTGACCATAAAAACGCCGGGCGAGGGCTATGCGCGCGGCGAGTGGGCCTGCGCGGGAACGCAGCCGGAGGCGGCGCTTGCGTCGCTCATCGCGCAGGGCGCGCCGCCTCTTCTGGCGGAGCTGGCCGAAGAGGGGCTTCAGGAGCTTTGCGGCGCGCGCTTTTGCAGGCGGGTTTTGCTGCTGGCTCTTCCCGGGCAAACGCAGGCAGAGCTCTGTCTGGACGAGGGCGTGCTGCTCGGCGGCGGGCGGGAGCTTCCCTTTTATGAGGCAGAGCTGGAGCTGAAGGCGGGCAGCGAGACGGCGCTTTTGCGCTTTGCACGCGCGCTTTCGGAAAAATTTTCCCTTCCGGAGGAAGAAAAGAGTAAATTTGTCCGCGCCAGACAGTTGGCGAATGGGAAATAATATGATATAGTAACTGCGTATCCTTCCGCGCGAAGCGCGAAAAATACAACGTTCAGAAAGGGACGCATATCATGCAGACGAATCCGAATATCAATCTGACCATGCTCTGCGATTTTTACGAGCTGACCATGGCCAACGGCTACTTCAAAAGCGGCATGAAGGACAAGATCACCTATTTCGATCTTTTTTTCCGGAAGGTGCCGGATGGGGGCGGCTTTGCCATCGCGGCAGGTCTGGAGCAGGCCATCGAGTATATCCAGAAGCTTCATTTTGCGGAAGAGGATATTGCCTATCTTCGTTCGCGCGGCATTTTCAGCGAGGAATTTCTGGCCTATCTGAAGCAGTTCCGCTTCACGGGCGATATCTGGGCCGTGCCGGAGGGCACGCCGGTTTTCCCGAAAGAACCGATCATGACCGTCCGCGCGCCCGCGATCGAAGCGCAGCTGGTGGAGACGTTCCTGCTTTTAACGCTGAACCATCAGAGCCTCATCGCCACGAAGGCAAACCGCGTCTGCCGCGCGGCCAAGGGGCGGGTCGTTCTGGAGTTTGGCTCGCGGCGCGCACAGGGAAGCGACGCGGCGATCTTAGGCGCGCGCGCGGCCTACATTGGCGGCTGTGCAGGGACGGCGTGTACACTGACCGATCAGGTGTACGGTGTTCCGGCGGGCGGCACGATGGCGCACTCGTGGGTGCAGATGTTCCCGTCGCAGTATGAGGCCTTTAAGACCTACTGCGAAATTTATCCGGATAACCCGACGCTGCTTGTCGATACCTACAATACGCTCCAGTCCGGCATTCCCGATGCCATCCGCGTCTTCAACGAGGTCTTGAAGCCGAAGGGGCTTACGAAGTGCGGCATCCGCCTGGACTCCGGCGACATGACGTATCTGACCAAAAAGGCGCGTAAAATGCTCGATGACGCGGGCTGGCAGAGCTGCACGATCTCCTGCTCCAATGCGCTCGATGAATACCTCATCCGCGACCTTCTCGACCAGGGCGCGCAGATCGACCAGTTTGGCGTCGGCGAGCGCCTCATCACCGCAAGCTCCGAGCCGGTCTTTGGCGGCGTATACAAGCTGGCGGCCATTGAGGATGAGGCGGGGAATATCATCCCCAAGATCAAGGTCAGCGAAAACGTCGGCAAGATCACAAACCCGCACTTTAAAAAGCTCTACCGCTTCTTTGGAAACGACACCGGCAAGGCCATCGCCGACTACCTGTGTGTGCATGACGAGGTGGTCGACGACAGCAAAGACCTTGAGATCTTTGACCCCGACGCGACCTGGAAGCGGAAAAACGTCTATAACTTCACGGCGAAAGAGCTGATGGTGCCGATTTTCAAAAACGGCGAGCTGGTCTATCAGCTTCCGACGCTCTCTGAGATCCGCGCCTACTGCGCCGGGCAGATCGACACGCTCTGGGACGAGGTCAAGCGCTTTGATAACCCGCATAATTACTACGTCGACCTTTCGCAGAAGCTCTGGCAGATCAAGTATGATCTTCTGCGGGAGAAGACCTTCTGATGCTCTGCCGCAAGACAAAAGTCTCTGCGGCGCACCGCCCAAAGGCCCCCTTGTGTAAAGGGGGCTGTCAGCGCCCCGCGCTGACTGGGGGATTGACACCGTGGCGCGAAGCGCCAGGGTGCTCCGGCGCAAGCCGGGGAGTACCTGCCGCGGCCAGGTATGGCCGTTATACTCTGGCGCAAGCCAGAGAGCTTGTTTATTGTTGACCTTAGAAGGT
>CAZXIW010000049.1:0-13624 GCA_964640905.1 uncultured Oscillospiraceae bacterium | reverse complement strand
GTTCCTGCGCTGCAACTACCCCAACGGCGACATGGTCGGCCACACGGGCGTGATGGAAGCGGTCATCTCGGCCATGGAGTCGGTCGACGCCTCGCTCGGCAGAGTCATGGAAGCGGCTGAGAAGTACGGCTACACCCTTCTCATCACCGCCGACCACGGCAACGCAGACCAGATGCTTGAGACCAAGAAGGGCAAGACCTCTGTCCGCACAGCGCATTCTCTCAACCCCGTCCCCTTCATCATCTATGATAAGGACAACAAGTTCGAGATCAAGGACGGCGCTTACGGCCTTTCCAACGTCGCGCCCACGGTCGTGAAGATGATGGATTTGGAAGCGCCCGCCTGCTGGCAGGAGAGCATGATCTGAGCAAAAACAGGCTTTCACACCGCACTCCCGGAGGAAATCCTTCCTCCGGGATGCTTTTTGCTGTGTTCTGCGCGGTTTTATTTGCATTAAGCGGAGAAATCTGTTATACTATACAGGATTTTGACCTGAAAGGGGGATTTTTCCCATGCGCCTGACAAGACGGCAGAAAATCGCGCTCGGCGCGCTGGCCGCCGCGCTGCTTGCGCTGCTGATTTTTCTCAAAAGCTGCAACCGTGCGCTTGTGAAAACTGCCCCGCCTGCGCCGTCCGCGCCGCAGGAAACCGCCGCCGCGCCCGAAGAAGCGCCAGAACCCGAAGAGCCGGAGCCGGTCGTTTCCGTGCGCGGGATCGACACAGCCATGGGCGAGATTTCCGTGACCGAAACGAGAAGCCAGGAGGGCGCATTCTGCTTCTCGCGCCGGGAATATCTTTCGTTTGATAAAAGCCGCATTCAGGCCTGCCGCGTGGCGGGCGAGGGGCGGCAGGCTGTGCTCTTTACCGCGCAGTATCAGCCGCAAGGCGCAACCATCCATTTTTATGACGAGACCGCGCGCGCATGGGTCGGGGAAGCCCTCTCTCCCGGCGCTTACCAGTCCAATCTTGTTGCCATCGAGTTTGAAGGCGGCGCGTCGCTCTTTGCCTGCCTGCCCAAGACCTATGTGCAGAAGGAAAATAACGTGCTGGAGCATCTTCCGGCGCAGGACGGCTATCTTCTTGTCACGCGCACAGCCGCCGGGTGGACACTCAAATTTGTCAGCCAGGCGCTTTCCGCCGGGCAGGTCTGCGACGGCTTTGTCATGAGCGCGGCCTGGCCGCTGCTGGACTGGTCTGAAAACCAGAACTGCGCCACCGTCTGGAACGCCTACACCACCAACGGCGTTGCCAAATGGTGCTTTGATGGCTATTACCGCTTCACCCCCTCCAACTATGTCCCTACGGGGGAAAACTGTTATTACCGCTGCGTGGCCTCCTATCTCATCCGCCTCATGGCAGAGCAGATCGGACTCTCGGATGCCGCGCCAAGCTTGACCATCTGCATGCTGGACGTTCTGGTGCAGGAGCAGAACGCCTACGGCTTCTGGCCGACACAGCCGGAGAGCGAGTGGCTGTCTGCCGATTTTAAGATCGCCGATGGCTTTTACGACACGCGCTTTAATACCGACCTCATGGAAATTTTCGTGCAGGCCAACGAAAAGCTCGGCGGCGGGCTGTATCTCGATACCGTCAAGCGCTACGCCGCATTCTATCAGGCGCTGGCTGCTGAGAACCACGTTGAGACCGAAGGCGGCGGCTGGCTCGTTGCCGACTACTGGCATCCGGAGCTGCATGCGCTGACGCACACCTCCTTAAACCATCAGGCAGCGGAGTGTCTGGCGGCCTATCATCTGGCAGATTTGCTGGAAGATGACTCCCTGCGCCAGACGGCAGACAGGCTTCTTCTTGCCATCGAGGATACCGGCCTTGCCTGGGTCAAGCCCAGCTGGGATCTTTACTACAGCATCCAGCCCGACGGCACGTATGACGGCACCGACTACCCCAGCCTCACCTATAACGACCTTTTTAAGCTTCAGGCCTATCTGACGGAGAAAAACGGCACGTACAATCAGACACTCTCGAACCTCATGTATTATAAGCTCAACTGGATGTGGGCCAACGGCGTGACGGATTATCTGCGCTGAGTGCATTGGCTCTTGTTTTTCAGGCAGAAATCGGTTACAATACTGGTATCTATACGCTTTTCATACACAGCTTTTTTAAGCTTTCGCATTGTTTGCATTTAAGGAGGGTTTTTATGATCCGGTTAAATACGGAAAACGGCAGCATCGCCGTCGACAACGCGGTCTATACCAACATTGCCGGCTACGCCGCAACCAACTGCTTCGGCGTCAAGGGCATGGCCGTGCGCTCGATGACAGACGGTCTTGTCCACCTTCTGCGCCGCGAGGCCATGAGCAAGGGCGTGCGCGTCACATTTCTGGACGATCAGTCCATCGCCATCGACCTTCACATCATGGTGGACAAGGGCGTGAACATCCGCGCCATTTCCGCGTCCATCATCAAGGAAGTCCGCTATTTCGTCACAAAGTCCACCGGCACAGAGGTCAGTGCCGTCAACGTCTTTGTTGACTCGATTACCATTGACTAAGCGCACGCTTGCGCAACCGGAGGTGTATGACTTGAGACATTCTATGGACGGCGCGGCCTTTTCCCGCATGATTCTTTCGGCCAGCGCCGCGCTGGAGCAGAAAAAGCAGAAAATCAACGAGCTGAACGTGTTCCCCGTTCCAGACGGCGACACCGGCACAAACATGGGCATGACCCTTTCAAGCGCGGCGCAGGATCTGGAAAAGCGCCGGCCGGAGGAGCTTTCCAAGGCCGCCGACATCACGGCCTCCGCCCTTCTGCGCGGCGCGCGCGGAAACTCCGGCGTCATTCTCTCGCTTCTTTTCAGAGGCTTCTCCAAGGCGCTCAAGGGTAAGCCCGAGGCCGACGGCATGGACTTTGCCCAGGCGCTGACGACCGGCGTAGAGGCGGCCTACAAGGCTGTCATGAAGCCCGCCGAGGGTACGATCCTCACCGTCTCGCGCCTTGCCGCCGACGCGGCAAGAGATCTGGCGCGCGACGACGCAAATCTTGAAAGCGTTCTGACCGGCTCCATTGAGACGGCTAAAATCGCGCTGGAAAACACCGTCAACCAGAACCCGGTTCTGAAAAAGGCGGGCGTGGTAGACGCGGGCGGCATGGGCTTTGTGGTCATTTTGGAGGGTATGCTTGCAAGCCTTCAGGGAAATGATATCAAAGCGCAGGAAGCTTCTGCTGCCAACGATCAGGCAGACTTTGCAGACTTCTCGACCGAAGACATCACCTTCGCCTACGACACGGTCTATATCATCCGCAAAAAAGAGCCGGAGCTTTCGCTCGACGCGCTCCGGGTCTACCTCGACTCCATCGGCGACAGCCTCGTCATCGGCGAGGACGACGAGGCGTTCAAGGTTCATGTCCACACGAACATTCCGTGGGACGCGCTGTGTGAGTCGCAGAAATACGGCACGCTCGAGCTTGCCAAGATCGAAAACATGCGCATGCAGCACGACGATCTGGCAGAAGGCCGCAGGGCCCGCTCGACAGACGATCTGGACGCCGTTGAAAAGGAGCTGGAGGCCGGCGCTGCCGCGCCTGCGCCTGCTGCGCCGGAAAAGCCCTTTGGCTTTGTAGCCGTGTGCGCGGGCGAGGGTCTGGCGGGCGTCTTCCGCGACCTTGGCGCAGACGGCATCATCGAGGGCGGGCAGACCATGAACCCCTCGACCGAGGACATTCTGACGGCCATTGAGAAGACTCCTGCCGAGACGGTCTTCGTCCTGCCCAACAACAAAAACATCATCATGGCCGCGCAGGCGGCCTGTGAGCTTGCCTCGCGCGAGGTCGTCGTTGTCCCCACCAAAACCGTCCCGCAGGGTATCACGGCGATGCTGAGCTTCGACGAGACGCAGAGCGCGGCAGAAAATGCTGCAAACATGGAAGCCTGCCTTGCCTCTGTCTCGACCATGCAGATCACCTACGCCGCAAGAGACTCCGACTTTGACGGCCACGATATCCACGAGGGCGAGTACTTAGGGCTTTATAACGGCGCGCTGCTTGGCAACAGCCCCGACCTTTTCTCGCTTCTGTCTGCGATGGCAGAAAAGGCGGCCGGCGAAGACAAGGAGTTCATCAACATCTTCTACGGCAGCGACACCACCGCCGACGAGGCCGCGCAGGCAGCCGCGCTCTTTACCCAGGCGCTCCCCGGCGCGGAGGTCAACGTGCTCTCCGGCGGCCAGCCGATCTATTACTACCTCATCTCCGCAGAATAAACCGCAAAAGCGCAAGCCTCCACGCGCGCCCGGACGAATCCGGGCGCGCTTTTTGCGCCCGCCGCGCCTGTCATTCATATATTATTCATATTTCAATGGCGGCTATGCAAAATCCAGACGGCGAGTTTTTTGTAGTTCCTTGCAAAATATCCTTCATTTTTTTATAATATTTTTAGTACTTCTTCTATATGTGCCGTCTGTGTGCGCGTCGGCTCTCAATGATGGAGGGATTTATGAATCTTCAGACGCTTCGCTACATCGCAACCATCGAACAGACCGGCTCTTTCAGCAAAGCCGCCCGGTATCTGTATATCTCGCAATCTACGCTCAGCCGCGCGACGAAAGAGCTTGAGGATGAGCTTGGTATCACGCTCTTTTACCGAAGCAATCAGGGCGTCCGCCCAACGCACGAGGGGCAAAAATTTATTGCGCAGACCTCTGTCATTTTGCAGGAAGCAGCCCGTCTGGAAAACCAGTATTTCTGCGGCAATCAGGCGGGGCGGTCGTCACTGCTGCTTGCAACGCAGCGCTGCGCAGCCGTTCTGCGCGTGTGTACGCTTTACTATCAGCGCTATTGCGCCGACCGGGAATTTGTCAATCTCGTCATTCAGGAGCAGACAACGGGAAATATTTTGCAGCTTGTCAGCAGCGGCGTCTTTGGCCTCGGCTTCCTGCACTATACCAGCGACCGCAAGGACACGCTTCTTCAAAAGCTTCACGAATTAAAGCTGGAGGGCACAGTCATTCACCGAAGCCCGGTCGCGGCGCAGGTCAACATTAAGACGCATCCCCTGAAAGACCGCACCAGCGTCACACTGGAGGATCTCGCACGCTATCCGCATGTGACCTACCATGATGAAAATCTGACGGGCATCAACTACTGCTCCGACATCACCATGTATAACCCCGCCACCATCAAAAAGCGCATCGTGATCGGCGACTGGGGCACACTGCGCGAGGTGCTTTTGTATACGGACGGATATTATATCGGCTGCGACTATACAAACCTTGCCGCCGCGGATGATCTTCAGCGGCGCTATATCCCCATCGAGGGTGTGGATTTTACGCTCAACACCATGTGGATCAAGCGGCTCGACCATTCGCTGACACAGGAAGAGCAGAATTTCCTGAATGTCCTGAACACAACGTTTGCAAAGCTTCCCCGCTGAGGCAGAAAACGCAGGAGCTTTCCTGTTTTTTCATATTTAAAATCTGAAAGAAAGAAGGAGCACACATGAAGAAAGAAAAAACTCTGCGCAAGGGCGGCAATCTGAACCCTTTCCTGGTTCTGATCGTAATGGTTCTGCTCTGCACGATCGCGTCCTACTTTGTCTCTCCGGGCGCGTATGACCGCGAGACAACAAACGGTGTGACCCGCGTGGTCGCCGGCACCTACCATGCCGTCGAGCGCACCCCGGTCGGCCTGTTCGACATGTTCCTCACCATCCCCAACGGCCTGACGGCCACGGCTTCGATGATGTTTGCCGTTATGCTCATCGGCGGCGTGATCGAAATTTTCAACCGCACCGGCACGATCGGCGCTGCCATCAACAGCATCCTGCGGGTAAAGGGACTCAACAGCCAGCTCGTCATCTCCATCGTCATGATTATGTTCTTCGTCATCGGCGGTATTCTCGGCTGGTCGGAGCACATTATTCCCTTCGTTCCCATCGTCATCTCTCTGGCGCTTTCGCTCGGCTATGACTCGCTCGTTGGTATGGCGATCTCCGGCTTTGCGTGTCTCATCGCGTTCGCCGTCGCACCCTTCAACCCCTTCACCGTTGGCACGGCGCACACCATCGCCGAGCTTCCCATGTATTCCGGCTGGCAGCTGCGTATGGTCGCGCTCGTCATTGTCTGTCTGCTCAGCCTGATCTGGGTTCTGCGTTACGCCAAAAAGGTCAAGGCTGACCCCTCCAGGAGTCTTGTCGCCGACATCGATACCACTTCCTTGAAGATCGATATCCCCGAAGACAGCAAGCTCACCACCCCCAGACTCATTTCCCTGCTTATCCTCATCGCGGACTTTGCCATCATCATCTATGGCATGCTGAACCTTAGCTGGTCGTATCCGGAAATGGCCGCCGCCTTCCTGATTGCCGGTGTTCTCGCCGCGATCATCAACCGCGTTGGCGCAGGCGATACGATCAACATGATCCTCGACGGCATGCGCGGCGCTATGTCCGGCGCTCTGATCATCGGCGCGGCGCGCGCGGTGCAGCTGACCATGAGCGAGGGCGGTCTGATCGACCCGATGGTCAATGCGCTCTCCGGCCTGCTCGGCAAGGGCTCTACCTTCCTCACCAGCGTCGGCATGTTCATCATCAACTTCTTCATCAACGCTCTCATCCCGTCCGGCTCCGGCCAGGCAACAGCTGTCATGCCCATCATGATCCCGCTGGCTGATATGCTGAATGTGACCCGTCAGACCGCCGTTCTGGCCTTCCAGTTTGGCGATGGCATTTCCAACACCTTCTGGTTCACCAACGGTACGCTGCTGATCTACCTCGGCCTTGCCAAGGTTCCGCTGAAGCGGTGGTACAAGTTCATTCTGCCGTTACAGGGCGTCTTCTTTGCGGTGCAGGTCATCTTCCTCTTTGTCGCCTGCCAGATCGGTTATGGCCCGATGTAACTCTGGAGGTATTATGGACGTACTTTCTGAAGTTCAGAAAATCAAAGAATACGGTATCTCCCTGCGCCGCCATTTCCACCGCCATCCGGAGCTGAGCTGGCAGGAATTTGAAACTGCAAAGCGCATCCGCCAGGAGCTGACCGAGCTGCAGATCCCCTGGGTCGAGGTTGCCGGTACGGGCACAATTGCGACCATCCAGGGCGACCGCGAAAAGCCCGTGATCGGTCTGCGCTGCGATATTGACGCGCTGCCCGTCCGCGAGATCAAGGAGCTGCCGTATCAATCTCAGAACGAAGGTGTGATGCACGCCTGCGGCCACGACGCGCATATCACGATGCTTCTCATGGCCGCGCGCGTTCTCGCGGCGCACAGGGATGCGCTTCACTGCACGGTCAAGCTGATTTTCCAGCCCGCCGAGGAAGCCATGAACGGCGCGCTGAAGGTTCTGGAAACCGGTCTTGCAGACGGCCTTGATACCGTCGCCGGCATGCATATTTTCCCCTTCCTTCCCACCGGAACGATCTCCGTGGAGGAAGGTCCGCGCTATACCTCAGCCGGATTCATGAAAATCAAGATCATCGGCAAGAGCGGCCACGGCGCAATGCCGCAGTTTCTGGTTGACCCGATCTATGTCGGCTGCAAGGTCGTAGACGCACTGCAAAGCCTTGCAAGCCGTGAGTGCAACCCCAACGAAACACTGGTCGTAAGCATCTGCACGTTCCACAGTGGAAATCTCCCCAACATCTTTGACCAGACGGCCGAGCTGACCGGCACAGTCCGCACCTTCAACCCGCAGCTTGCAAAGGAGCTTCCGGACATGATCGAGCGCATCATCAAAAACACGTGCGCCGCCTACCGTGCCGACTATGAATTTGACTACTACATCAACATTCCCGCGACGGTCAACGACGCCCGGTGCAGCGCGCTGGCGGAGGGCTCGGTTCAAAAGCTTCTCGGCGAGGAAGGTCTTGTGAAATACACCAAGACCCCCGGCGGCGAAGACTTTGCCTACTTCCTTGACCGTACCCCCGGCGTCTATGCCTTCGTCGGCTGCCGAAACGAAGAAAAGGACTGCATCTACTCGCTGCACCACGAGCGCTTTGATCTCGACGAGGATGCGCTCGTCTACGGCGCGGCCTTCTACGTGCAGTACCTGCTCGACGCACAGAACGAAGCGTGGTAAAGCCCAACCGCGGCGTGCAAGTTCTCTTTCCAATTGCGTAAAATTGCCCGATTCCATCCGGAATCGGGCAATTTCATATTTTCAGCGTTATTTTTGCAGGTTGGCCTTTGCCGCCGAGAGCATCAGCTTGATGCGGTTGAGCTGGTTGACCTCGCTTGCGCCGGGGTCATAATCGACCGCGGCGATATTACTCTGCGGATACGCCTTCCGGAGCGCCTTGATGACGCCCTTGCCTACCACATGGTTCGGCAGGCACGCAAAGGGCTGGATGCAGACGATGTTCGGCGCGCCGTGCGTGATGAGCTCGACCATCTCGCCCGTTAAGAACCAGCCCTCACCATACTGGTTTCCAAGCGACAAAAACGGCTTTGTCATCTCAGCAATGTCATAGATGGACATGGCCGCTTCAAAGCGGCGGCTTTCCTCCAGCGCTCTGGTTGCCGGCCGGCGCACCGCCGCGATGAGGCGGATGGCCGCTTTGGAAATTACAGCCGAGGACTTCTTCGCGCCCAAAAACTCTGCCTTATACTGCGGCCCGTAGGCGCAGTAGTTGAAAAAGTCCAGAAGATCGGGCACAACAGCCTCCGCGCCCTCGCGCTCCAGAAGCTCCACCAGATGGTTGTTTGCCAGCGGCATGTACTTAACTAAGATTTCTCCCACCACGCCGACGCGCGGCTTTTTAAGCGTCTCGTCGATTGGGAAATTGTCAAACGCTTCGACAATTTCGCGGCAGAGCCTTCCATAGGGGCGCTTCTTGCCGGGCTTTGTCAGGCTCTCGATGCAGATATCGCGCCACCTGTGATGAAGCGCATTTGCAGCGCCCGGCTCTTTTTCATACGGCCGCACGCGATACAAACAGCGCATCAGAAGGTCGCCGTAGACGATTGCCTGCGCCGCGTCCAGAATCAGCCCCGGCGTGACGGTAAAGCCGCTGTTTTTCTCCATGCCGTTTGCGTTCACGGAGATGACGGGGATGTAGCCATAGCCTGCCTTTTCAAGCGCCCTTCGGATAAAGGCCAGATAGTTGCTTGCGCGGCAGCAGCCGCCCGTCTGCGTCATGGCGATGGCAAGCCGGTGCGGGTCATATTCGCCGGAGAGAACGGCGTTCATGATCTGGCCAACCACCGTAATGGACGGGTAGCACGCGTCATTGTTCACATACTTTAGTCCCGTGTCGATGGCCGCGCGGTTGTCGTTATCCAGAATTACCACATGCAGGCCATGCTTGCGGAAGACCGGCTCCAGAATTTCAAAGTGGATGGGGCTCATCTGCGGGGCTAAGATCGTGTAGCCCGCCTTTCTCATTTCCTTTGTAAACGTCGCGCGCTGATAGGAAAGCGCCGGCGTCTCGCAGCTTTGGGCAGCTCTGCGCATGCCCATGGCCGAGATGAGGCTTCGGATGCGGATGCGCACCGCGCCGAGGTTTGCCACCTCGTCGATCTTCAAAAGCGTATAGAGCTTGCCGCCCTTTTCCAGAATTTCGCTTACCTGATCGGTCGTCACCGCGTCAAGCCCGCAGCCAAAGGAGTTGAGCTGCACCAGCTCCAGCTCCGGATGGCGGCAGACAAACTCCGCCGCGCTGTAAAGCCGGGAGTGATAGACCCACTGGTCGACCACGCGCAAAGGCCGCTGGGGCGTAAAGTCGATGGGAAGGGAGTCCTCCGTGAAAACATAAAGGCCAAACGACGCGATCAGCTCCGGGATGCCGTGGTTGATTTCGGGGTCAATGTGGTATGGCCGCCCCGCCAGCACAATGCCGCGCGCGCCCGCTTCTTTCATCTGCGCAAACCGACGCGCGCCCTCGGCGCGGATGTCATCTTTGGCGCGCTGCTGCGCCAGCCACGCCTCATGCGCGGCCGCACGCGTCTCATCCTCGCCGATGCTCCAGGTCTCGCCGCAAAAACGAACCAGCCGGTCTGCCGCCGTCTTTTCATCCGTAAAGGCGATAAACGGGCGGAGATAGCGAACCGAGCCGTCTGTCACAGCCTCGACGTTATTTTTGATGTTCTCCGGGTAAGAGACCACGATGGGGCAGTTAAAGTGGTTCTGCGCGCCCGGGGTCTGCTGCTGCTCATAAAAGACGCTGGGGTGGAAGATGGTCGTGATGCCCTCGTTGATGAGCCACTGCGCATGCCCGTGGGCAAGCTTCGCAGGATAACACTCCGACTCTGAGGGAATGGACTCCATGCCAAGCTCATAGAGCTTCCGGGTCGAGGGCGGCGAGAGCACCAACCGGAAGCCAAGCCTCTTAAAAAATGCCGCCCAGAAGGGATAGTTTTCATAGACGTTCAGCACGCGCGGCATGCCGAGCGTGCCGCGCGGCGCGTCAGACGCTTCCAGCGGCGGCTCTGCAAAAATGCGTTCCTGCTTATATTTCACAAGGTTCGGCGCGGCCTTTTTCTCCCCGCCGCCAAGCGGCTTTTCACAGCGGTTGCCCGTAATATGGCGGCGGCCGCCGGGGAAGGTGTTGATGGTCAGCATGCAGCGGTTGGAGCAGCCGCCGCAGCGCGTTGTTTTGGAGGTGTATGTAAGGCCGATGATCTCATCGGGCGAGAGCATCGTGCTTTCCTCCCCCGTGTCATGCTGCCTTGCAAGAAGCGCCGCGCCAAACGCGCCCATGACGCCCGAAATGTCCGGGCAGGTGACCTCCGCGCCCGCGATGCGCTCAAACGCGCGCAGGACTGCGTGGTTATAAAACGTGCCGCCCTGCACAACGATATGATGCCCCAGCTCCTCGGCAGAAGAGAGCTTGATGACCTTATAGAGCGCGTTCTTGATGACCGAGCAGGCAAGCCCCGCCGAAATATCCGCCAGCGACGCGCCCTCTTTCTGTGCCTGCTTGACGTTTGAGTTCATGAAGACCGTGCAGCGCGTGCCAAGGTCGACCGGGTTTTTGGCAAACAGCGCCGTCTGCGCAAATTCCTGCGCCGTGTAGCCGAGCGAGTTTGCGAAGTTTTCGAGAAATGAGCCGCAGCCGGACGAGCACGCTTCGTTCAGCATGATGCTGTCCACCGCGCCGTTTTTGAGGCGGATGCACTTCATGTCCTGCCCGCCGATGTCCAGCACGCAATCGACGTCCTTGTCAAAAAACGCTGCCGCCGTGCAGTGCGCGATGGTCTCCACCTCGCCCTCATCGAGCGAGAACGCAGACTTCAAAAGCGCCTCGCCGTAGCCCGTCGAGCAGGAGCGGACGATCTTCGCCCCCGCCGGAAGCGCAGCTTTGAGCTTGCGGATACCGTTTTTGGCCGCCTCGATGGGGTTTCCGCTGTTATTTGTGTAATAAGAGAAGAGAAGCTCGCCCGCCTCGCCGATGAGCGCCATCTTTGTTGTCGTCGAGCCAGCGTCAATGCCAAGATAGCACCGCCCGGTATACCCGCCAAGCTCCGCTTTCCTGACCGCCGCGCGGCTGTGGCGCGCGCAGAAGGCGTCGTATTCCGCCTGGCTTTCAAAAAGCGCCGGAAGCCTTGGCATCTCAAACGAGACCTGCACGCCGGAGGTCAAGCGCTCGATCAACGCGTCGATCGAAGCCGCCTGCGCGTCCGCGCTTTCAAGCGCCGCGCCCATGGCCGCAAACAGGTGCGAGTTTTCGGGGTCGACTGTCGTCTGCGGCGTGAGCTTCAGGGTTCGGATAAACGCCTTTTTAAGCTCCGGCAGAAAGTGCAGCGGCCCACCCAAAAACGCGACCGTGCCCCGAATGGGCTTACCGCAGGCAAGACCCGAGATCGTCTGGTTGACGACCGCCTGAAAAATGGACGCCGCCAGATCCGGCTTGGACGCGCCCTCGTTGATGAGCGGCTGGATGTCCGTCTTGGCGAACACGCCGCAGCGCGCGGCGATGGGGTAAAGCTGCTGATAGTTTTCCGCCTCGCGGTTTAAGCCCTCGGCGTCTGTTTGCAGAAGGCTTGCCATCTGGTCGATGAAAGAGCCTGTGCCGCCGGCGCAGACGCCGTTCATGCGCTCCTCCAGACCGCCGGTAAAGTAGATGATCTTTGCGTCCTCGCCGCCAAGCTCAATGGCGACGTCGGTCTGCGGCGCGGTCTTTTTCAGCGCCGTCGCCACCGCCACGACCTCCTGCACAAAGCCAATGCCCATCGCCTTTGCCAGATTGATCGCGCCTGAGCCTGTGATTTTGATTTTCAGCGCGCATGCGCCGACCGCTGCGCGCGCCTCGCGCAGAAGCCCGGCCAGTGTCCCCTGCGTGTTGGCCTGATGGCGGCGATAGCTGCCATATAAAATCTGGTCCTGCCCGTCCAGCAGAACCAGCTTCACCGTTGTAGAGCCGATGTCGATCCCGGCACGGTATTGCTGCATATCTCTGTTCCTCCAAAAATCAGAAGCGGCGCAGCCTGCGCCGCCCAGACTGCCAAAATGCTTCGCGCTGCCGCTCCGGAAAAAGAGCCTGCGGCACACGCTTCACTTTTTCGACAGTCTAACCATATTATTATAGTAAAATAATATGAAAGTAACTGTAAATTTTTCGTTAAAATTGAGCGATCCCCTCCCCGCCGCCGCCTCTGCCCCGCAGGCATTTCGCGCAATTTCTGCATTTTATTCTTGATTGCGCCCGCGCGTGGTGTTAAACTATAGAAAAAGCGGCGTTTTCGCCGCAGACAGACAGGATGTGACCGCATGCGCAGAGCAGTCAATATGTTTCGGAGCTATCTGCTTCGCTTTTTCTTTCGGCTGGGTGTGTTTTTTGTTGCCCTGCTTGGCTATCTGAAAAACCGGCAGGCACTCGACTTTACCGCCGCACGGGGCGAGCCTTCGGCAGTGCAGCTGCTGTGGGTCATTTTGTTCTGCTCGTTCGCGCTCCAGCTCTCGCCCCACTCGCGCGTCTCGCGCGGCTGCCGCAAGCAGTTTGCGCAGACGTTTGACAAGGTCGAGGCCGTGGTCGATGACTTTTTCCTGCGCACCAAGCTGCAGCGGCTGAATCTTGGCGCCACGCGCGTGGCCATCGTCTGGACGATTCCAAATCTCGCCTTCGCCGCGCTCTACTACGCGGGCGTGCTCGGCGTGCCGGAGCTTTTGCTGCTGACCACGTTTTACTACCTCTGCGATGTGATCTGCATCGTCTTCTACTGCCCGTTTCAGAAGCTTTTCATGAAAAACAAATGCTGCGTAACCTGCCGCATCTTCGCCTGGGGCACGATCATGACCGTCACGCCGCTCATCTTTGTGCCGAGCCTTTATTCCTGGAGTCTTGTGGCGCTGGCGCTGGTGTGTACGGTTCTCTGGGAGGTCACCTACCGCCGCCATCCCGAGCGCTTCTGCGAGGAGACCAACGCCTTTCTGACCTGCGCCGCCTGCACCGACCGGCTGTGCGTGGTCAAGCGGGCGCTTGAAAAAGCGCCGCAGAGCGAGGCCGATTCCGCGCGCTGAGCTTTCGCGTTCCATCCAACCGGTTTTCAGGCTTTCAAAAAATTCAAAAAACTGCCTCGGCGGGGCGAAAAAAACATTTTCGCCCCGCCGAGGCTTGACTTTATGGTGCGCTGGTGGTAAGTTTGGCATTGGTTAGCTTGTGCTAACTAAAAGCACCCCGGAAGCCCGGGGCGCAGAAAGGAGCGTTTATCATGGAAAATGCGCTGATTC
>CAZXIW010000048.1:0-13870 GCA_964640905.1 uncultured Oscillospiraceae bacterium | reverse complement strand
GGCCTTTGGGCGGCAAGCCGCCCCTTGCAGGGGGAATCTGCCCTTTACACAAGGAGGCCTTTGGGTGCGCCGCCGCAGAACCTTCTGGCTTATGCCGGAGAAAATATGGACTTTTTGGTGGAAAAGTGAAGGAAAATAAATGTCCGTGAAGGGCGGACAAAATGGAAAAAACATGTGTTTCCACGAAAAAAACAGAAAAATCTGGCCGGAAAACGGCTGCTTTGCCCGCGCGAGGCGGACACTTTTTGAAAAAACGTCCGCATTTTGGCCGCTTTTCTGTGAAAGAAGCAAGATTCGGGTTGACAAAATGAAGAAAACTGCTAAAATAGCTATGTCTCCACAAAAGAGACAAGCATTTAAATTTGGAGGTTTGTATGAAGAAAGTAGTATGCTTGCTGCTCGCTCTTGTGATGCTGCTGGGCCTTGTCGCCTGCGCAGGCAGCACCGAGACCACAACCAAGACCGAGAGCACCGAACCCGCTGCAACGACCGAAGCTGCGGCTGAAGAGAAGACCGAAGAGGCTGCTCCGGCAACCGAAGAGGCTGAGACCGAGGCTGTCCATATCGGCATCGTGACCGGCTCTGTTTCCCAGTCTGAGGACGACCGCCGTGGCGCGGAAGCTTTCCAGGCTATGTACGGCGAGGAGAACGTCACGCTGGCGATCTACCCCGACAACTTCACCGAAGAGCTTGAGACCACCATCCAGACCATCGTCAACCTCTCCGACGATCCCGACATGAAGGCCATCATCGTCAACCAGGCTGTTCCCGGCACGACCGAGGCTTTCCGTCAGATCAAGGAGCGCCGCCCCGACATCATCTGCATCGCCGGTGAGTCCCACGAAGACCTGCCCGAGATCGGCTCTGCGGCTGACCTCGTCTGCAACAACGACTTCGTCGCCCGTGGCTACCTCATCATCCGCACCGCGCATGAGCTGGGCTGCGACACCTTTGTCCACATCTCCTTCCCGCGCCACATGGCTTATGAGACCATGAGCCGCCGCGTGGCCATCATGCAGGCTGCCTGCGAAGAGTTCGGCATGACCTTCGTTCTGGAAACTGCTCCCGACCCCACCTCTGACGTTGGTACTGCCGGCGCGCAGGCTTATGTCCTTGAGAAGGTTCCTGAGTGGGTTGAAAAGTACGGCCAGAACGCCGCTTACTTCTGCACCAACGACGCACATACCGAGCCGCTGCTGAAGCAGCTTCTCGAATACGGCGGCTACTTCATCGA
The DNA here is from genome assembly GCA_964640905.1 of uncultured Oscillospiraceae bacterium. Lineage (GTDB taxonomy): Bacteria > Bacillota > Clostridia > Oscillospirales > Oscillospiraceae > CAG-170. The sequence continues at coordinate 12,636 of CAZXIW010000048.1, read as the reverse complement.
GGCTGACCTGCCCTCCCCGCTGATGGGCTACCCCGGCGCTCTGGGTCTGGATCTGACCGAGGAAGCTGGCGACTTTGACAAGATCCTTGCCAAGGTCGAGTCCGCGATCGTTGAAAAGGGCGGCGCCGGCAAGTTCGGCACCTGGGCTTACTCCTACGGCTACACCGTCTCCGCTGGTCTTGCGCAGCATGCGCTCAACGTCATCAACGGCGAGAGCGAGCTCTGCGATATCGACGACATCGCCAAGGCCTACGCAGTCTTCACGCCGAAGGCTGAGTGGAACGGCTCGAACTACACCAATGCTGACACGGGCGTCAAGCTCGACAATGTCTTCCTGACCTATCAGGATACCTACATCATGGGCGATCCGGGCCGCTACATGGGCTCGACCGAGATCGAAGTTCCCGAGAAGTATTTCACCACCAAGTAAGCTGGCCAACCAGACAGATAACAAAACCGGCGCAGGGGGAGATCATCTCCCCCTGTCGCTTTCAGCGGGAGAAGGAAATTAAATGGTAAATAACAATGCTCCGTTACTGGAGATGCGAAATATCCAGAAAGACTTTTTCGGCAATCAGGTTCTGACGGACATCAACCTGACGCTCAGACAGGGCGAGGTTCTTGGTCTCGTCGGTGAAAACGGCGCTGGCAAGAGCACGCTGATGAAGATTCTGTTCGGCATGGACGTCATCCGGGAGACCGGCGGCTACGGCGGCGACGTTCTGATCAACGGCGAGAAGGTCTCTTTCTCGACGCCGTTTGATGCGCTCCGTGCCGGTATCGGCATGGTGCATCAGGAGTTTTCCCTGATTCCGGGCTTCAGCGCGACAGAGAATATTTTGCTCAACCGCGAGCCGAAAAAGAAGAACATCGTCTCCGAAATTTTTGGAGACCGTCTCGATACGCTTGACTACAAGCAGATGAATGAGCGCTCGGCAGAGGCCATCAAAAAAATGGGCGTTCATATCGACCAGCATATGGTCATCAGCGATATGCCGGTCGGCCACAAGCAGTTCACGGAAATTGCGCGTGAGCTGAGCAAGGACAACCTCAAGCTCCTCATTCTCGACGAGCCGACGGCTGTTCTGACGGAAAAGGAAGCGGCTGCGCTGCTCGCTTCGATCCGCTCGATGGCGGCAAGCGGCATTTCCGTTATCTTTATCACCCACCGCTTGCAGGAGATTTTGTCTGTCTGCGATAAGGTCGTCATTATGCGCGACGGTCTGGTCGTCAAAGACACCCCGGCAAGCGAAATCGACATTCCCGAAATTACCCGTTGGATGGTTGGCCGCAACGTGCAGACCTCGAGCGCCTCGCGCGAGATCGTTGACCATTCCGACGCGAGAAACATCCTCTCTATCCGCAACCTCTGGGTCGACATGCCGGGCGAGACCGTCCGCAATGTCAGCCTCGACGTCAAAGAGGGCGAGATCCTTGGCATCGGCGGTCTGGCCGGCCAGGGTAAGCTTGGCATCCCCAACGGCGTGATGGGTCTTTATGAAGCAGGCGGCACAGTCGAGTTTGACGGCAAGCCGATTGCGCTCAACAGCCCGAGAAAATGCCTGGATGCGTCGCTGGCCTTCGTGTCAGAGGATCGGCGCGGCGTGGGTCTGCTGCTCGATGAGTCGCTGGAGTGGAACATTGCGTTCCCCGCGATGCAGATCCAGAATAAATTCCTCAAAAAATACCTGGGCGGCCTTGTGAGCTGGCGTAATGAAAAGGCCATCCATGATATCACGCAGAAATATATCAATGAGCTGATGATCAAATGCACCAGCTCCCAGCAGAAGGCGAAGGAGCTCTCCGGCGGCAACCAGCAGAAGGTCTGCCTTGCCAAGGCGTTTGCCCTTGAGCCGAGATTCCTCTTCGTTTCCGAGCCGACGCGCGGCATTGACGTTGGCGCGAAGGCGCTGGTGCTCGACGCGCTCAAGCGCTTCAACCGCGAAAACGGCGTTACCGTCGTCATGATCTCCTCGGAGCTCGAAGAGCTGCGGCAGACCTGTGACAGAATCGCAATCGTTTCGGGCGGCAAGATCGCGGGCATTCTGCCTGCCAGCGAGTCCTCCGAAGCCTTTGGTACGCTGATGGTCAGCCAAGTAAAGTAAGGAGGGCAACATGAAAAATATGAAAGATAATCGCTGGGGCCCTGAAAAGCTTAACCGTGAGATGAAGTCTCTGACTGAGATGACTGCGTCATTCGGCCTGCCGAGACTGATTATTACGGCCTTCCTTCTGTCGATGTTCATCCTCGCGCCGGTGGCCGGGGCAGACTTCTTCACGCAGGTTACAAACGTCATCAACCGCTTCAGCTGGAACGCGGTTCTGGTTCTGGCAATGGTTCCGATGATCCACTCCGGCTGCGGCCTGAACTTCGGTCTGCCGCTGGGTCTGGTGTCGGGTCTTCTGGGCGCGACGCTTTCGATTCAGCTTGGCTTTACGGGGCTTGCAAGCTTTGTGATGGCCATTGTGATCGCAACGCCGTTTGCCATTCTGCTCGGCGCGGGCTACGGATGGCTTCTCAACAAGATCAAGGGCGGCGAGATGATGATCGCGACGTATGTCGGCTTTTCGTCCATCTCGTTTATGTGCATGATGTGGCTGCTGCTGCCGTATACCAGCCCCACAATGGTCTGGGGTATGGCCGGTAAGGGTCTTCGCACGACAATCTCGCTTGAGGGCTTCTACGACAAGGTTCTGGCGAACTTCGCCTCCATCAACCTCAATGGCCTTGGCATCAACCTCGTCATCCCCACCGGAAGCCTTCTGTTCTTTGCGCTGCTGGCCTTCCTGATGTGGGCCTTCCTTCACACCAGAACCGGCACGGCCATGACGGCGGTCGGCTCGAACCCGGTGTTTGCAAGAGCGTCCGGCATCGATGTGGACAAGATTCGTATTTTGTCCGTCATCATGTCCACCTGGCTGGCGGCGGTCGGCATCCTGGTCTATGAGCAGGGCTTCGGCTTCATCCAGCTCTACACCGCACCCAACAACATGACGCTTCCGGCTGTTGCGGCGATTCTGATCGGCGGCGCGTCGGTCAACAAGGCGTCGATCCCCAATGTCATCATCGGCACCATTCTCTTCCAGGGTATCGTGACCATGACGCCGACGGTTCTCAACTCCCTCATCCACATGGATATGAGCGAGGTCATTCGTATGATCGTCTCCAACGGCATGATCCTTTACGCACTGACCAGAAAGACGGAGGGATCAAAATGAGCAAGAACATCAAAGCCAGAAAGAAAATGACCTTCGGCCAGTTTTTGGCCAACAACTCCGTGCCGATCATGTTCATCATTTTCTGCGCGGTCTGCATCCCCATCTCGGGCTTCTCGCCGAGCTATCTGCTCAATGAGATCGTCACGCGTATGGGCAGAAACACCTTCCTCATCCTCTGCCTGATCTTCCCGATCATGGCCGGTATGGGTCTGAACTTTGGTATGACGCTCGGCGCGATGGCGGGCGAAATTGCCCTGATTTTCGTAGCCGACTGGCAGATCTGGGGCATTCCCGGCGTTGTGCTGGCGATGATCGTCTCGATTCCCATCTCGATTCTGCTTGGCATCGTCTGCGGCAACCTGCTCAACCGCTCGAAGGGGCGCGAGATGATCACAAGCTACATCATCTCCTACTTCATCAACGGCGTCTATCAGCTGGTCGTTCTGTACATGATGGGCTCGATCATTCCCATCAAGCACAGCGAGATCAAGCTCCCCCGCGGCTACGGCATCCGAAACACCGTGAGCCTTCTGAACATGCGCCAGTGCATCGATAACCTCTGGGCGGTCAGCATTGGCGGCGTGAAGATTCCGGTTCTGACGTTTGTGCTGGTTGCGATTCTCTGCCTGTTTATCATCTGGTTCCGCAAGACCAAGCTCGGGCAGGATATGCGCGCGGTTGGCCAGGATATGGAGGTCGCGCGCGACGCGGGCATCAAGGTCGAGCGCACAAGAATTATTTCCGTTGTCATGTCCACGGTCTTCGCGGGCTTCGGCATGATTCTCTACCTTCAGAACATGGGCAACATTTCCACCTACAGCTCCCACTCGCAGATCGGTATGTTCTGCATCGCGGCGCTGCTGGTCGGCGGCGCATCGGTCGACAGAGCCTCCATCGGCAACGTCTTCCTTGGCGTCGTGCTGTTCCATCTGATGTTCATCGTAGCCCCGGCGGCCGGCGCAAAGGTCACGGGCGACTCGATGATCGGCGAATACTTCCGCGTGTTCATCTCCTACGGCGTTATTACGGTGGCGCTCATTATGTACGAAACCAAGAAGCGCAGAAATAAGAGCCGCGTCGGTCAGGAGCTTGCCGCCGCGCAGAAGGAGGAAGCAGAATGAAATCGAAACGTAGACTGCTGTTCCGTCTGGGCGCAATTGCAATCCTGCTCGGCATTGCCGCGTGGATGATGGTCATTGGCCGTGGCCATACGGTGTATTTTGACAACAAGAAGCTGGAATACAACGGCGAGACCTATGATACGCCGTACAAGGTCGAGGTCTATGTGGGCGAAGAGCGCGTGGCCAAGCTCTATGACAAGGAGCGCGGCATGGCGACCTGGATTGGCCAGAACTTTGAGATGACGCTTGTCATCACGCAGGAAAAGGGCGGCGACGAGACGACCCAGACCTACGCAGTAAAGCTTCCGTACAGCATGGACGGCGTGGTCATTAACCTTCCGGGCTACCTCGCCGGACTCGGCCAGGACGCATATATCTCGGAATTCGTTCCCATCGCGACCGAGGAAACGACAGAGGAAGAAGAGCTTCTTCCCGGCGACGAGTTCGCCATCGATCTTGAAGGCGACGTCTGATTTCAGAAAGCGCCCGTATGGCTCTGCCATACGGGCGTGCGCTTGTCAAAAGCTCTTTCAGAGCTTTTGACAAAGAGATTGCAGGTCGCTTGCCTCGCAAAGTTTTGGCAGCAAAGCTGCCAAAATTCACGTTTGCGGGCTGATAAGTATTTTTGTCCACGTACATGCCGCGGCCAAAAATAAATTTGCTTCCCTTCGCGTCTGCGGACGCGAACTCTGCGAGGCTTCAGCGGAGCGAAAAAGTGTTTTCGCTCCGCTTTACGCTTTCCCCACGCTGCTCTGTTTTGGTAGCCTTTTGGCCGTTTTTTGACAGTTTCAAGTTTCCGTCTGGCTTTGCCATACGGGAGCTTTTTTCTGTCTGGGGGCGATTTTCAGCTGTTCGGGGAAAGTGCGGGAAATTGGGATGGAAATCTTGTAAACACTCACAATCGACAGGAATTTCAAAACCAACTATAATGGGAGGCGAGAAAAGACAGAAAGAGGGAAAACAATGCTTTGCAAAAATATTACCGTGAACGCACAGGGTCACCTGTGCTTTGCGGGGCAGGACACGACGCAGCTTGCAGCGCAGTATGGAACGCCGGTGTATCTGATGGACGAGGCGCGCATCCGGGAAAACTGCCAGCTCTATCAGCGGGCGATGAAAGAGGCCTTTGGCGGCGGGAGCAGACCGCTTTATGCCAGCAAGGCCGCGAGCTTCAAGCGCATCTATGAGATCATGGCAGACGAAGGCATGTCCATCGATGTGGTCTCGCCGGGCGAGATCGCAACGGCTGTCAAGGCCGGCTTCCCGCTGGAAAACGCCTATTTCCACGGCAACAATAAAACCGACGCAGACATTTCCTATGCGATGGACTGCGGCGTTGGCTGCTTTGTGGCCGACAATGAAGATGAGCTTCGCGCCATCGACCGTCTGGCACAAGCGCGCGGGGCGGTGCAGGCGGTGCTGCTCCGGCTGACGCCGGGCATTGATCCGCACACCTATGAGGCCGTTGCGACCGGAAAGGTCGACTCAAAATTTGGCGTCGCCATCGAGACCGGGCAGGCAGAGGACTTTGTCCGCCTGGCAAAGTCTCTTCCAAACGTCCGCCTGCTGGGCTACCACTGCCATGTCGGCTCACAGGTCTTTGACGAGGACGGGACGGTGTATCATGACGCGGCAAAGATCATGCTGCAATTTGCAGCCGATATGGCCGCACGCTATGACGCGCAGCTGGAGGTTTTGAATCTTGGCGGCGGCTTTGGCGTGCGTTACACGGAAAATGACCCGCCGGTAGACATTGCCGCGAACATTGAAAAGCTTGCGGCAACGATCAAAGAGCTCTGCCGCTTGCTGGCGCTTCCGCTTCCGGCGGTGCTGCTTGAGCCGGGGCGGAGCATTGTTGCAGACGCCGGAATGACGCTCTATACTGCCGGAAGCACCAAGCAGATTCCCGGCTACAAGAACTATGTCTCGGTCGACGGCGGCATGACGGATAATCCCCGCTACGCGCTTTATGGCGCGCGGTACACGGTCTGCCTTGCCAACCGCGCAGACGAGGCGGCGGATTTTTGCTGTGCGGTGGTGGGGCGCTGCTGTGAAAGCGGCGACATCGTTCAGCCGGAGGTTATGCTTCCGAAGCCTGTGCGCGGCGATCTCATCGCCGTCTGCACCACGGGCGCATACAACTACTCGATGGCCTCCAACTATAACCGCATCCCGCGCCCGCCGGTCGTGATGCTGTACGGCGGGAAGGCAAGCCTTGCCGTTCGCCGCGAGACGTTTGACGATCTGACGGCGCTGGACGTATAAAAGACAAAGAACTGCCCGCAGGTTTTCCTGCGGGCAGCTTGTTATTTGAAGCGGAAAAAGCTTACAGAAGCTGCGCCATGACGCGCACGATGCGAAGCGCCGAGCGCTCAAGTGTGATGCGGTCCGGCTCGTGCGCATAGCGCTCGCCGTCGGAGAGGAACATGCCGCTGTATTTCCAGTCGAGGATCATCGAGCGAACCAGCGCGCTGTCTTCTCCGAGCGGCTCGCCGCAGAGGCTGACGTCCGGCAGGAGGAAGGCGCTGTGGGCGCCGGCGGCAAGCTGGAGGCTCAGCCCGTCCAGCTCACGCAGAGCCGCCGGGGTGGGCGCGGCATCTGCCGCAAGCGTGCCTGCGCAGAGAACTGCCGCGCCATAGCGCTCAATTCCCCCGGCAAAGCTGCGCGCGCACAGGCCGGAAACAACCGGGTCTTCTGACCAGCACTGCGCCGCATCCGGCGCGGTCGGGGTGCGCAGAAGCCCAGCGCCCGGGCAGAGGCAGAACGAGATGCCAAATTCGCGCATTTCACGGCCAATGGCGCGGCCAACGGACAAAATGAGCGCCGGGTCAAACGAGCAGGCGAGTGTGGCCGGGGCGGGGAAGCCGGTCGCGTACTGATGGCGGACAGTCTCATCCTCCTGCGCAATGTCGCGCTGCAAGGCCAGACCGCCCACGCCGGAGGCGATGCTCATCGGCGCAAGGCCGTAGCGCGGCAGCTCTGCCGACGCGCCCAGCGCGCCGGGAACGGGGCTTGGGCAGAAGCCAAAGTCACAGACAAGCTTTCGCAGGCTGTGCTCATCAAGCCCCGCGACGAAGGCGAACGCATTGCAGCGGCCTTCCTTCACGTCGGCAAGCGTATGTACCTCGCCGTCTGCGCGGCAGCCTGTAAACGGGCGACCCTTTTTGCGGCTGCGGCGGGGAAGATTCCGGTCAGACAGGCGGATGGCGCGGCGGTGCGCGTTTTCGCGCTCCTCTGCCTCGCCGGGATAGGTAAAGAGGTGAACAGGCTCTGTGCGCGCGGCATCGTGCGCCTGCATCGCGCAGGGCGTTACAGCCTGGACAACAGCGCTTCTGCTCAGGCGGATCGAGCCTGCCAGGCACGTTGCGCGGGAGCTTGTGCCGACGCGGATGTCATAATACCCCTCGTCCAGCACAAAGGCAGAGGCCTGCGCGCGGAAGCGCGAAAGCGCTGTAATCGGGAAGCGAAGCTGCACACTCTGCCCCTCGCCCGGGGCAAGCGGTCTGGTCTTCTGGCAGGCGCTCAGAATCCACGCGGGGGCGCTTACGCCGCTGGCGGGCAGCGTGCAGTAGACCTGAATGACCTCCTGCACGGGATAGACTGCGCCGGTGTTCTCCACTTCCACATTGACCGTGATATCACACCCGTCCAGCCCGACGCTGAGCGCGCCAAGCTCTGCCTTGCCGTAGCCAAGGCCATAGCCGAAGGGGTAGAGGATATCGCCGCCGAAGGTGTCAAAATAGCGGTAGCCGCAGAAGGCGTCTGTCTGCGCGTTGGCCGCGTCGAACGCCGTAAGGTGCTCTGGCCAGCTGAATGCAAGCTTACCGGAGGGGCAGACCCTTCCGGTCAGGATGTCGCAGGCGGCAGCGCCCGCCTCCTGCCCGGCAAGACCCAGGAACAAAATTGCGCCGCAGGCCTTTGCCGCCTCGCCCAGCTCCATATAGCCCGGCGCGGCCAGCACGAGCGCAGTGCGCGAAAAGCTGGCGGTCACCTTTTTGAGCATATCCTGCTCAAAGGAGGTGAGGCGGGGGTCAGTGCGCCCTGCGCCGCGCGCAAGAACGATCAGCGCCGCGTCGTTATTCTCCGCGAATTCCTCCATGCTGAGGTTTCCGAGCGGAAGCTCGCTCCCCTCCGGGTGCTCCAGCGCCCAGGCGCGGTATTTGTGGGCAAGCAGCCCATCGACCGTGATGGCCTCGCTTGCGCGCAGCGCGTCGAGAAGATTGACCCTGCGCCAGGGGGTCACGGTCTCCGGGCCGGTCGGCGTGAAGATCTGGCCGATGCCGAAGACGGCGACGCGCACCGGCGCGCCGTCTGCGCCGGAAAAGGGAAGGGTATTTTCTACGTTTTTCAGCAGCACGCAGCTTCCCGCCGCCGCGGCGCGGCTGACGAGCGCGTGCTCATTCATTCTGGCTGTATATTCCATGGCTCTCTCCCATCTGAAGCATTGATTCTGCCTCTATCATATCACAAAATGCGCCGTTCGCAAACGGGTAAATGAGAAAAAGAAAGCCTCTGGCGGCAGAAAAGCTCTGCCCGCGCCAGCTTTTACAAAAAGTTCACGCAAAGCGGCCACGATGGGATATAATAAAAGAAACGTGAAACGAAGGACAAGGAGGAAGCGTCATGGCAAAGACCATTCTGGTGGTCGAGGACGATCAAAATATTTCAGAGCTTCTGCGTCTGTATCTGGAAAAAGAGGGCTACAGCGTACAAATCGCGGCCGATGGCCGACAGGGTGTTGAGCTGTTCCGCAAGGCAAAGCCGGAGCTGGTGCTGCTGGATCTGATGCTGCCGGTGCTCGATGGCTGGGGCGTTCTGCGCGCCATCCGGCAGGAGAGCAAGACTCCCGTCATCATGCTGACGGCCAAGGGCGAGACGATCGACAAGGTCTCCGGGCTCAAGCAGGGCGCAGACGATTACATCACAAAGCCCTTCGAGATGAAGGAGGTTCTCGCGCGCATTGAGGCCGTGCTTCGCCGCGCGGGCGAGAGCGGCAAGGATAAGCCGCGGCGGCTTTCGTTTGACAAGCTGATCATCGATCTTGACTCGTTTGAGCTGATCGTAGACGGCAGACGTGTGGAGACGCCGCCGAAGGAAATGGAGCTTCTGTACCATCTGGCGCTGTCTCCCAACCGGGTCTATACGAGAAACCAGCTGCTCGACGAGGTCTGGGGCTTTGACTACTTCGGCGACAGCCGCACGGTCGATGTCCATATCAAGCGTCTGCGCGAAAAGCTGGAGGGGGTCTCCGGCCAGTGGAGTCTCAAGACGGTCTGGGGCGTTGGATACAAGTTTGAGGTCACGCAGCAATGAAAACGACCTTCTCACGCCTGTTTTCCATGATCGCGGTTTTGCTGATTTTGTGTCTGCTCACAACGGGCATTGCCTTCCGCATCCTGATGATGAGCTGGATCGAGTCGGAAAACCGCCGAAGCCTCTCTGCCGATGCGTCAGCGCTGGTGAATCTCGCCAAGGCGTATGACGCGGCGGGCGAGCTGGAAGACAGCTGGGATTTTCAAATCGGGCTTTCGCTCTTTTCCGAGGTCGGCGAGGCCAATGCGCTGCTCTGCGATGAAAACGGCGTGACGCAGATCTGCTCCTGTGATAAGCCGTTTTGTGAGCATGTGGGAAAGCAGCTGAGCGAGAGCTTACAGCGGCAGATGCTTCAGGATGAGGTATACTATGAAAAGAACGCCAGGCTGGAAACGCTCTATGAGGAAAAGCGCCTTCTGGCCGGGCAGGCCATCGTCTCAGACACGACAGGTGAGCTTCTGGGCTTTGTGGTCGTGACGTCGCCGCTCGATCAGACGCAGACCTACATGCTGCGCAGCAGCACCTTCTTTGCCTATACCGCAATTGCGGCGATGGTGGTGGCGATGGTTGCGGCGACATTTTTATCGCGCTCTCTTGTCCGCCCGCTGGGGCAGATGGCCGATACGGCCCGCCGCTTTGGCTATGGCGAGACAAAGCTTCGCGCGCCGCAGTCCAAAAAGAATACGTGCGAGATGAACGATCTGGCGCTGGCGTTTAACACGATGGCAGACTCTCTTGAGCAGTCTGAGCAGCGGCGGCAGGAGTTTATCGCAAATGTGTCGCATGAGCTGAAAACGCCCATGACCACCATCGGCGGCTATGTCGACGGCATTCTGGACGGGACGATTCCGCCGCAGGTGCAGAAGCATTATCTGCAAATTGTCTCCGGCGAGGTAAGGCGTCTTTCGCGTCTGGTGCGCAGCATGCTGGATCTGAGCCGGTTTCAGGCGCAGGGCGTCGATGAGGCGAAAAAAACGCGCTTCGATTTGGGCGAGGCAATGAGCGATGTGCTCATCACCTTTGAGCAGAAGATCAATGCCCGCGGCTTGCAGGTGAGCGTTGAGCTGCCGGAAAAGCCTGTGTGGACAAAGGCCGACCGCGACGCGATCACGCAGGTTCTCTATAATCTGATCGACAACGCCATCAAATTCTGCCCGAACGGCGGAAATCTTGGTCTTGTGCTTGCGCAGGACGGGCAGAAGGCGCGCCTTTGTGTGCGCAACACAGGCCCGACCATTGCCCCGGAGGAGCTGCCGCTGCTTTTTGAGCGCTTCCACAAGGCGGATAAATCGCGCTCAGAAGATCGCGAGGGCTGGGGGCTTGGGCTGTATATTGCCAAGAGCATCGTCGGCGCGCATGGCGGCGAGATCTGGGCAACGAGCGAAAACGGCGTAACGCAGTTTTTCTTCACGCTGCCGGTCGTCCGCTGAGTGGGCGCGGCGGGAAGAAGAATGCCCGGCGCTTTGGCAAGGCCGGAGCGCAGAACCATAAAAAATGACGAAAAGAAGGTGCGCGCATATGAGCTACGAACAAAACCACGGTTATTACGACCCGGACTCCCGGCCAAATGAGAGCTGGCGCGACCAGACAAACGTTTACCCTGCGGCCAATGAGCAGCCGACGCCGATGGGGCGGCGCAGCCGGCGCAGAAGAAGCGGCTTTGGCGCGGGCGCGCTGGCGGTGCTTCTGGTGCTGGCGGTGAGCCTTGGCGCGTTTTATCTGCTGCACCATGTCGGCGTGCGGCTGGAAAAGACAGAGGACGGCTTTACCATTGCCCTCTCCGGCCGCCAGCTTGCGGCCGAGCCGGAGCAGACCGCAGCCGCGCCGGAAAAAGCGCCGGAGAATCCGCTGACGCCGCAGACGCAGACGCCCGCCAGCGCCGCGCCGGAGCAGATGGGAAGTGCGTCTGCCGGTGCGTATGTCGGCACGGGGACAAAGCTCAGCATTGCCGCCTCCCAGCCCGGAATCGATACGGTCTTTTCAGACGCGGAAAATGCGCTGAGTCTTCAGGAGATTTACCAGCGCGTGATCGGGAGCGTGGTCTCCATTTCAACCGTCAGTGCCTCCGGCACCTCCAGCGGCACGGGCATTATCATGTCGCAGGACGGCTATATCATCACCAACCACCATGTCATCAGCGGCGCGCTGCTGATCTCTGTTCTGACGAGCGGGGATGAGGAATACGAGGCCGCGCTCGTCGGAAGCGACGAGATGAGCGACCTTGCGGTTTTGAAGATCGATGCGCGGCGGCTGAGCGCGGCGGAGTTTGGAGATTCCTCCAGACTTCGCGTGGGCGACAGCGTGGTCGCAATCGGAGATCCCCTTGGTGTGCAGCTGCGCGGGACGATGACAAACGGCATCATCTCCGCCATCAACCGCGACCTCACCGTGGGTGACCGCACGATGACGCTGGTTCAGACGAACGCCGCGCTCAATAACGGAAACTCCGGCGGGCCGCTCATCAACTGCTACGGGCAGGTCATCGGCATCAACACCGTCAAGATGAGCTCCTATTATGCTTCCTCTGCAAGCGTCGAGGGGCTGGGCTTTGCAATTCCAATTTCGGTTGCCAAGCCGATCATTGACGAGCTGATCGAAAACGGCTATGTGGCAGGCCGCCCCGCCATCGGCATTTCGGGCGACAGTCTGCCGTCTTATTACCGCACCTATTACAGACTCCCCGAGGGCGTCTATGTGACAGCTGTCAGCGACGGCAGCGACGCACAGGCCAGCGGCATCCGCGAGGGCGATATCGTGACGGCCATCAATGGCCAGCGGATCACCACGGTCGACGAGCTCAATACCGTCAAGAACCAGTATTCCGCAGGCGATGAGGTTACGCTCACCATCTACCGCAGCGGCGCATATTACGACGTGGCCGTCACACTGATCGACCAGGCAACTGGCCAATAGGCGGCCTTCGGCGGCCAGGCATGGCCGCTATGCTCTGCCGCAAGGCAGGGCGGCAAGCCGCCCAAAGGCC
>CAZXIW010000047.1:0-14277 GCA_964640905.1 uncultured Oscillospiraceae bacterium | reverse complement strand
GGCGCGCAAAGCGCGCCCCGCGCCAAAGGCGCGGCTTTTGCAGAGCAAAAGGCTTGCGCAGCTGTTACAGTGATAACAAAATCAGCGCTGCTGATTTTTGCGCGGCACAGGCCGCGCTCGCAGCGCATGGCGCTGCGGTTATGCTATAATAGCCGCAGCTGGCGCGCAAAGCGCGCCCCGCGCCAAAGGCGCGGCTTTTGCAGAGCAAAAGGCTTGCGCAGCTGTTACAGTGATAACAAAATCAGCGCTGCTGATTTTTGCGCGGCACAGGCCGCGCTCGCAGCGCATGGCGCTGCGGTTATGCTATAATAAAAGAAAATACAAAGAAGAAGGAGGCAGCCATGGAGATTCTATACGAGGATGCGCGCATTCTGGTCGCCATCAAGCCCGCCGGTGTCATATCGAGTGATGACGGCGAGGGCTCTATGCCGCAGCTGGTAAGAGCCGCGCTTGGAAGCGAAGCGGCCTGCGTGCGCACAGTCCACCGGCTGGACGCGGCCGTGTCCGGCGTGATGGTCTTTGCCCGCTCACAGGCGGCGGCCTCGATTTTGTCGGAGCAAATCCGAAGCGGCGCATTTGACAAAGCCTATCTTGCCGCCGTCCACGGCGCATTTCCATCTTCTCAGGGGCAGATGGAGGATCTTCTGTGGTATAACCGGTCGCTGCGAAAATCGCGCGTCATGGCGAAGCCCGGAAAGGACGTCAAGCGGGCGCTTCTATCCTATGCGGTTCTGGGCTATGACGCGGCGCGCGATATTTCCCTTGTCAAAATCCGCCTGCATACCGGAAGAACGCATCAGATCCGCATCCAGTTTTCCTCGCGCAATCACGCGCTGCTTGGCGACCGGAAGTACGGCGCGGGCGAAGAGGACGGCTGCCCGATCGCGCTCTGGTCGTACGCGCTTTCGTTTTTGCATCCGCAAAGCGGCGCGCCGTTTTCCATCCACGCCGCGCCGCCGCCGGTTTTTCCGTGGAACTTATTTGAAATTCGCGAGGCGGAGTGAAAACAGACTGTCGAAAAATCCACCGGGGTAAAGATTTCGGAAAGGAAGATAGTGTGAAAGAAACCTATCAGGGGTTTCTTTCGCGTTCGATCAACCAGTTTTTCAAACTTTTCTGAAGTTTGAAAAACTGCCTCAGCGGGGCGAAAACGCTTTTTCGACACGCTGAAGAAATTGCGATTTTTTCACGCCGGAAGATTGCTTTTTTGCAAAAAGCACGGTATGATACCTGTGCGCCTGCGGGTGCAGGGAGTATGGCAGAATTCACATGGGGTTAGATAAAGGAGGAAACGGCATGGCATCGACCATTCAACAGGTCAATATGACCGAAGGCTCAGTTTTGCCGAAAATCATTCGTTTTTCTCTCCCGCTGGCGGCGACGGGCATTTTGCAGCTGCTGTTCAACGCGGCGGATGTCATCGTTGTGGGAAAGTTCGCGGGCGCGACGGCGCTGGCCGCCGTCGGCGCAACCTCGTCGCTCATCAACCTGCTTGTCAATGCCTTCATGGGCATTTCCGTGGGCGTCAATATTCTCGTCGCGCGCTATCTTGGCTGCCGCGAGGATGAGCGGGTCAGAAAAAGTGTCCATACGGCCTTTGCGCTGAGCCTTCTTCTGGGGCTTTTCGTGATGGTGCTGGGGCTGACGCTCTCCACGCCGCTGCTTCGGCTGATGGATACGCCGGACGATGTTCTGCCGCTGTCAAGCCTTTATCTGCGGATCTATTTTATCGGCGTTCCGGCGTCGATCATGTATAACTTTGGCGCGGCGGTTTTGCGCGCCTTCGGCGAGACGAAAAAGCCGATGGTTTTCCTCACGGTCTCCGGCGTCATCAACGCCGGGCTGAACCTCTTTTTTGTCATCGTCTGCCACATGAGTGTCGACGGCGTGGCCACGGCAACGGTCATCTCGCAGTATGTTTCGCTCGTGCTTGTCGTGCGCTGCCTTTGCAGAAGCGAGGGACTCAGCCATCTCTCCCTGCGCCAGATCCGCATCCATAAGGATGAGGCCATCCGCATGATTCAAATCGGCTTCCCGGCGGGGCTTCAGAGCACGGTCTTCAGCTTTTCCAACATTCTCATTCAAAGCTCCGTCAATTCCTTCGGCTCAAGCGTCATTGCCGCCAACACGGCGGCGAGCAATATCGAGGGCTTCCTCTATACGGCCACAAACTCCGTCTACCACGCGGCCATGACCTTCACCAGCCAGAACCTTGGCGCGGGGCGCATCGACCGGATTCGCCGCGTGTTTGTCGGCTGCGTGGTAACGACGCTGATGATCGGCCTTCCGATGAGCGCGGCCTGCTATCTTTTTGGCGGGCAGCTGCTGACGATCTATGTTTCAAGCTCCGACCCGTCGTATGCAGACGTTCTGCGCTACGGGCTGGTGCGGCTTCACAGGCTGGGCTGCTTTCAGTTTGTCTGCGGGCTGATGGAGGTGATGTGCGGCATGGTGCGCGGGCTTGGAAAGACGTGGCTGCCGCTCATCGTGACGGCCTTTGGCGCGTGTCTGACGCGCATCATCTGGATCTACACAGTCTTCCAGCGCTGGCGCACACCGGAGGTTTTGTATCTCTCGTATCCGTTAAGCTGGGTTTTGACGGCGGCAACGCACGTTGTCTGCTTCCTTGTGATCTACCGCCGGTATGCAAAGCAGCGCGCCGCCACAGGCATCTGAGTGGCGCGGCTGCATAGCTTAATCCTATCACCCGACAGAAAGGAAGGTATCATATGCGCGTAATCGATATGGCCGACATCATCCGGGCCATGCAGAATGAAACACAGTTTGTCCTTCGCTGCGAGGAGGTCTTCCACGACAAGATCAGCTCCGCTGCCGCTGCCATTTTGTCGGCGCAGCCGAAAAAGCCCTTCGTCTGCCTGACAGGGCCGTCCGGCTCCGGCAAGACCACAACGGCCATGCGCCTGAAGGCGTATCTGGAGAATCTTGGCGTGAAGGTCTGCCAGCTGAGCATGGACAATTTCTTCCTCCCGCTCGATGCGCGTCCGCCGGAGGCGGATGACTGGGAGTCTCCCTACTGCGTCAACCGGGGGCTGCTGCTCGACACGGTCGACCGCCTCAGCCGCGGCGAGACGGTGCAGGTGCCGTGGTATGATTTCAAGACGAACCAGACCGGCGGCTACACGCCGATGGAGGGAAGCTGCGAGGCGGTCATCATCGCCGAGGGCATCCATATGCTCAACCCCCTGCTCTTTGAGCCGATGCGCGCGCGCGCCACGGGCATCTATGTTGCGCCGCGCACAAGAATCATCACGCCCGACGACCGCATCGTAAAGCCGGAGCAGGTGCGCGTGGTGCGGCGCATGATCCGCGACTATTTAAGCCGCGGCAGGACACTGCGCAAGACCATCGAGTGCGCGCAGTCGGTCGACCGGGGCGAGGTGCGCTACATTGCGCCCAACAAGCCCAACGCCACCGTCCACATCGACACCTTCCACGACTATGAGCTTTGCATCCTGGCAAAGTATCTGCGCGAGATTCCGCAGTTTTCCGAGGAGCTTTCGCATGAGTTCATGCAGGCGCACGGGCTGGAGCTTCTCATGGACGTGGTGCGCGCGCTTCCGCCGCTTCAGACCAGCTATGTCCCGCGCGACTCGGTTATCCGCGAGTTCGTCGGCGGCAGTGTGTTCTCCTATTGAGCGGGCGCGGGCAGAAAAATTCCGAAAAAGAAAAGTTTTTGTTGACATTCCGGCAAAGAGCCGGTATAATAATTTGGCTTGTGTAATACAGGCAAATCCTTGCCGCAGGCAGGACCTGCGGCCAAAAGTCCAGAAGGAGGTGCAACATCATGGCAAAGCTTTCCGCAAAGTATGAGGTCCTCTATATCATCGATCCCGCACAGGGTGAAGAGGGTATCGCGGCTCTCGTGGAAAAATTCAAGGGCATCGTGGAAAACCACGGTACGCTCACCAGTGTTGACGAGTGGGGCAAGAGACATCTGGCCTATCCCATCAACGATCTGACCGAAGGCTACTACGTCTACATGACCTGTGACGTCACGCCCGACATGCCCGCAGAGCTTGACCGCGTGTTCAAGATCACCGAGGGCATTCTGCGCTCGATCATCGTGGCTGTCGAAGAGTAAGGAGGCATCACATGCTGAACCATATCGTTCTCATGGGCCGTCTTACCCGTGACCCGGAGCTGCGTCGTACCGGCAGCGGCATCGCGGTTGCGTCCTTTACCCTCGCCGTCGACCGCGACTACGCGGCGCAGGGCGCGGAGAAGGAAACCGATTTCGTCGACATCGTTGCATGGCGTTCAACGGCAGAGTTTGTCAGCCGCTACTTTACCAAGGGCCGCATGGCCGTGGTCAGTGGCCGGCTTCAGATCCGCAACTGGAACGACAAGGAGGGCAATAAGCGCCGCTCGGCAGAGGTCGTGGCGGACAATGTCTACTTTGGCGATTCCAAGCGTGATGGCGCTGCGCCCGGCGGCTTCGACCAGACGCCGTCCTACGCGCCCGCTCCGGCCTATCAGGCGCCGAGCAGCCCCGCGCCCGGCGGCGCGTCCGGCTTCTCCATGCTCGAAGACGACGATTCCGAGCTCCCGTTCTGATCGGGATTCCCAAAACGAATGTTTCCACAAGACTAGATAGGAGGATAAATTATGGCAATGGCTAATGATCGTGTCCATCCTCGCAAGCGCAAGAAGGTTTGCTCGTTCTGCGTCGACAAGGTTGCCCACATCGATTTCAAAGACACTGCGAAACTCCGCCGTTACCTGTCTGAGCGCGGCAAGATCCTGCCCCGCCGCACGACTGGTACCTGCGCTGCGCATCAGCGTCAGCTGACGGTCGCCATCAAGCGCGCCCGCCACATCGCCCTGCTGCCGTACGTAGCAGAATAAGATCACAGAAAATTCCGTCCAGCAAAAGCCGGGCGGAATTTTTATTCGTCAAAAACTTCGTTTTTGACGAAGGGGGATGCGTCGGCTGCGGCGCAAAGTTTTAACCGCCTCCGGCGGTTAAAATTCACGCTTGCCGACGAGAAGTATCTTTTCCGCCGTACATGCCGCCGGAAAAGATTTATTTCAACTTTATTTTGCGCCTGCGGGCGCAAAACTCTGCGAGGCCTATAGCCTATATGCCGCCGGATAAGATGATTTACATTTTTTCGCGCCGTGCGCGGCGCGAACTCTGCGAGGCTGCTGCTCTGGCCGCGGTCAAAAATGATTTCAACTTTATTTTGCGCCTGCGGGCGCAAAACTCTGCGAGGCCTATAGCCTATATGCCGCCGGATAAGATGATTTACATCTTTTTCGCGCCGTGCGCGGCGCGAACTCTGCGAGGCTGTCTGCTGTCCGGGCGGCGGCAGCAAAGGCTCCCTTGTGGAAAGGGAGCTGTCCCGGCCTTACCGGGACGGAGGGATTGACCATTTTTACGGGGCATGCGTTAAAGCTCTGCGAAGCAGCTCCGGTGGCAAAGGCTTCCTTGTGGAAAGGGAGCTGTCCCGGCCTTACCGGGACTGAGGGATTGACCATTTTTACGGGGCATGCGTTAAAGCTCTGCGAAGCAGCCCGGTGGCAAAGGCTCCCTTGTGGAAAGGGAGCTGTCCCGGCCTTGCCGGGACGGAGGGATTGACCATTTTTACGGGGCATGCGTTAAAACGCTGCAAGGTAACAGAAGGGAAGTACGGCGATGTTTTCAATCACGCTCATCTGCATGGGAAAGCTCAAGGAAAGGTTTTATATCGCGGCGGCGGAGGAATATAAAAAGCGGCTGGGCGCTTTTTGCTCGTTCCAGCTTTTAGAGCTTCCCGAGTGCCGCCTGCCGGATGACCCCAGCCCCGCGCAGATCGCACAGGGGCTTGCGCGCGAAGCTGATAGCATCCGCGCGAAGATCCCCAAAGGAAGCTTTTTCTGCGTCTTTGCCCCCGAGGGGAAGGAGCTTTCCTCTGAGGCGCTGGCCGCAAAGCTTGCAGACATCAAAAAAAGCGGCCGCTCGTGCGTGTGCTTTTTAATTGGCTCGTCGTTCGGCGTAGACAGTGGCCTTAAAGCGCAGGCAGACCTGCTTCTTTCCATGAGCCGCATGACCTTTCCCCATCATCTTGCGCGCGTGATGGCGCTGGAGCAGCTCTACCGCGCCGAGTCCATCCAGGCCGGAACAAAATACCACAAATAGGCGCAGGCGGTATCCGCCATGCCCTGCATCGCAAAAAGCTTGGAAAAAGCTGCCGCAGGCGGTCTTTTCTGCTTGCCAAATCTGCGGCCATCCGTTACAATAATGTTAAGAAACGGAATATTTCAGTATATGCGCGCCAAAAACCGACCGGCTTTTCGCGCAGGATGGATGGTGAAGAGGTATTATGATACGCATACATCGCCAGAGCCCAGACCCCAATCGCTCCTACCGCCCGAACCGGCAAAGCCCGCTTCTGCGCGGGATTCTGCCCGCGTTTTGTGTGCTGCTGGCGCTGCTGGCCTTCGTGTTCCAAAGCCCGGGCGAGGTTTTTCGCGGGCTTTTGCAGATCATGCTCTCAGACGCGGGGCTGATTACCGACCCGGCGGTCGTCGGCGGCGTCGGCGCGGCGCTTTTGAATGCGGCGCTGGTGCTGGGGCTGAGCACGGCGCTGGTCTATGGGCTGAAGCTTCCCATTACCGGCTTGACCTTCGCATGTCTTTTCATGATGGCGGGCTTCAGCCTGCTTGGAAAAAACATTCTCAATATCCTGCCGATTCTGGCGGGCGGCTGGCTCTATGCCCGCCATCAGGGCGAGCCGTTCTCCAAATACGTCTACCTGACGCTCTTTTCCACCTGCCTGTCTCCGATGGTGAGCTACTGGCTGGTGCATCTGCTGCCGGTCGTACGCTGGTTTACGATGGTGATCTTCGGGCTGATCATCGGCTTTTACATGCTGCCCATCGCGGGCTACACCGTGCGGGTGCATCAGGGCTACGATCTTTATAACGTCGGCTTTGCCGCCGGCTTTCTGGGGCTTGGCATCGCAAGCGTCTGCAAATGCGTGGGCGTGGAATTCGTCACGGAGATGACCTGGGGCTCTGACCACGTGGCATTTCTGACGCTGCTGGTCCTTGTCCTTGTGGGGCTTTTTGTGGCGGGCGTCCGGCTTGGCTGCCGGAAGGTGCGCGCCTATACGCCGCTTCTGCGCCACTCCGGCCGTTCGGTCGCAGACTTTGTCCTGATGGATGGCGCAGGGCCGACGCTTGTCAACATGGCGCTTACGGGCGCAATCGGCCTTTTGTATCTTCTGATCCTCTACCCCTATGGTGTGCGCCTCAACGGGCCTCTGACCTGCTGCGTGCTGAGCATGACGGGCTTTGCCGCCTTCGGCAAGCATCCGCGAAATGTGCTGCCGGTGATGCTGGGCGCGATCCTTGCGGGGGGCTTGCTGGTTGGCGTGCCGCTGACCAAGCCGAGCTGCCTGCTGGCCGTTTTGTTCTGCACGGGGCTTGCGCCCATTGCCGGTCAGTTTGGCGTCTGGTGGGGCATTGTTGCGGGCTTTCTGCACATGACCATCGTCCAGTATACCGCCGTTTTGCATGGCGGCATGAATTTATATAATAACGGCTTTGCCGCGGGGCTTGTCTGTGTGCTCCTGCTTCCGATCATCGAGGCGGTGCGCAGCAGCCCGAAGGAGTAATCTATGAAACACCACCACTACCACCGGCAGAAAATGAGCCGGATCATCGACGAGCTTGGCATCGCCCTGTTTTACGCAGGTGCGCACGAGGTCGATTTTCAGGTCAAAAAAGAACCAGACGGCATGCGCCTTCTGGTTCAGGCAGACTATGACCCGGCGCACCGCGCGCAGCTTGAGACGCTGAGCCGGCTTCTTCAGCCGGAGATCCGCGACCCGGCGCTGGCCGAGACATACTGGGAGCTGACGGGCATCGACCTGGAGGCCGGGACGTCAGAGCTGTCGCTCGTCGGGCAGATTCTCGACGATGCGCACATCACACTCACGCAGGAGCGCATCGAGATGGAGCTGTTCGTGGCCCGTTGAGAGGCGCTGGCGCGAGGTGATGGTAAGCGGCGCGCCGGTCAGTGGATGCGAGAGCGTGAGTCTGGCCGCGCAGAGCTGCTGCGCCATCAGGCCGCAGCGCAGGGAAAAAAGCGTCGACGCGGGCGTTGCATACTGCGGGTCTCCCAGAATGGGAAAGCCTGCGAGCCTGCAGTGAAGGCGGAGCTGGTGCGTCCGGCCGGTGACCGGCGCAAGGCAGAGGATGCTCACGAGCCCGTCTGTTTGCAGAAGCTGAAAGCGGCTGACGGCGCGCTTGCCGCGCGGGTCTGTGATGCGGAGCAGGCTTCCGTTTCCAAGCTTATAGACCGGAAAGGAAATTTCCCCCGCCGGGCGGGGCGGCACGCCATAGACGCTGGCAAGATACGTCTTTTGCAGCGTATGCGACCGGAGCATCTGGCAGAGCCTGGCGTGGACGTGCGCGTTTTTCGCGAAGAGGACAACGCCAAAGGTATCGCGGTCGAGGCGTGTGACGGGGTGAATGCCGCACCGCTGGCCGGTTTTTTCAAAATAGCCGAGCAGGGCATTGGCAAGCGTCCCGTCGTTTTTCTGCGGCGAGGGATGCACCAGCTGCCCGGCGGGCTTGTCGAGCGCGATGATCGACGCGTCCTCATACAAAATATCGATGGCAAGCGCCTGCGGCAAAAAGCCCGTGGGCGCTTCTTCGATCTGCACGCAGATGCGCTGCCCCGGGCGAACATGGGCGTTGGTGTGGACGGGCGCGCCGTCTAAAAACAGCGCGTTCTGCCACTTGAGCCGCTTGACAAGCCCGGACGAGAGCGCAAGCTCCCCGCGCAGAAACGACAAAAGCTCCCCCTCGCGCGCGGCGGTATGGTTGAGCAGCATAAAAATCCCTCCCCGGTCAGCTTTCCTTCATCATACCGCAAAGCGGCAAAAAGCGCAAGAAAAACCGGGGCGCGCCCTTCACTCTCCGGCGGGCGGCGCAGAGCCTGCGGGCGGGAGCGAGCGGTAGATTTGCAGGCAGAGCACCGCCAGCAGCGGGAAAAGCACCATCCCCGCCACACCCATCACGCGCCAGCCCGCGTAAAGCGCCGCCAGCGTTACGACCGGCGGCAGACCCAGCTGCCCGCCAAGCAGGCGCGGCTCAAGCGCCTGGCGCACCAGGGCGCTTGCCGCATATAAAAGCAGCAGCCCCACGCCGCAGCGGCTGTTGCCCTGCAAAAACTGCGCCATGCTCCAGGGAATGAGCACTGTGCCCGTGCCAAAGAGCGGGAGCGCGTCAATGAGCGTGATGAGAAGCGAAAACAAAAGCGCGTACTGTAGCCGGAGGAGGAGAAAGCCTGCCGTCAGGATGAAAAAGGTCACGCTCATGAGCTGAAGCTGCGCCTTGACCCACGCGCCAAGCGTTGTTTTCAGGTGTCCTGCCAGACGGCGGAGCTTTGCCTGCGCCGCCGCCGGGATGCGCGCGGCGCACCAGCGGCGAAGCTGCCCCAGCTGCCCGGCCAGCATGAAGCTTGCAAGAACGGCGCTCACGAGCGCGAGGAAAAGATCCGGAAGCCTTCCGAGAAAGCCGGAGGCAAAGCGAAACAGCGCCTCATAGACCCGGCTGCCAAGCGCCGCGCCGCTTGCAAAAAAGCTCTCAAGCCCCGCGCGAAGGCCGGAGCCAATGCCGTCCGGAAAGCGCGCGGCAATGGAAAAGAGCGTTTTTTTGAGCGCGGCCAGCGGCGAAGCCAGCCGCGCGGCCATCGCCGGAAGCTGGCGGGCAAAGGCCGTCAGCTCGCTGCACAGCAGCCTGCACAGAAAAAAGCCCGCCGCCCCGGCCAGCGCGTAAAGCCCAAGCACACAGAAAAATGCCGCCGCGCCCTGCGGCAGACCGGTTTTTTTCCGCAGCGCCAGCGCAGGCCGCTCTACCAGCGCTGCCACCGCCAGACCAAACAGAACCGGGAAAAACAGCGGCAGAACAAACCGCACCCCGACCCAAAGCCCGAGCGCCGCGCCGAGCGCGATGCGCGCCAGACGCATGATTTTTTTCGCGCGCAGAAGCGCCACCTCCCTTTTGTAAAAATTTCCGAAAAAAGGCTTGCTTTTTTGTGCTTGCTGTTGTATAGTGGTCACAGCAAGCGGACATGTGCTTGCTTAGCAAAGACAAATGAGGTGATACCTGTGGAAAAAGCTCCGAAATATTTCATTGTGGACGCCGAGGCGCTGCCGGAAATTTTCCGGAAGGTCGCAGAGGCCAAGCGGATGCTCGAGACCGGCGAGACGGATAAGGTCAACGTCGCAACGAAGGCCGTCGGCATCAGCCGCAGCGCGTTTTACAAATACCGCGACTGCATCTCTCCGTTCCAGAATATGATGGCCGGGCGGATCATTACCTTCCAGATGGTGCTGAAGGATAAATCCGGCGTTCTGTCATCCATATTATCTATTTTTGCCAGCTGTGGGGCAAATATACTGACCATCAACCAGTCGATTCCGACCGGCGGCAAGGCGATGGTGACTGTCTCGGCTGAGACGGGCGCGCTCAACTGCCCGCTCGAAGAGCTTACGCGCCAGCTCAGCCAGACGCGCGGCGTGGTGCGCGCGGAAGCGGTCGCAGGATAAAAGGAGGAGCTTTCATGCAGACATTTGAATATTGCGTGCCAACACGCATCGTTTTTGGAAAGGGAAGCGTGGAAAAGCTTCCGGCGCAGCTTCGCCTTCAGGGTGCGTCGCGCGTTCTGGTGGTCTACGGCGGGCAGAGCGCAAGGAAAAGCGGGCTTTTAGACCGGGTCTTTGCGCTTTTAAAAGAGAGCGGCGTCAGCTTTGATACCCTTGGCGGCGTGCAGCCGAACCCACTGCTCTCACTTGCGCGCGAGGGCGTAAAAAAGGCGGCCTCGATGCAGGCGGAGCTGATTCTGGCCGTCGGCGGCGGCAGCGTCATCGACACGGCCAAGGCCATCGCCCACGGCCTTGCAAACCCGGACGCTGACATCTGGGAGTTCTGGACGGGAAAGCGCGCACTTGAAAAATCCATGCCCGTCGGCGTGATTCTGACCATCCCCGCCTCCGGCAGCGAGACGAGCGACTCTGCCGTTCTGACAGATGACGCGGCGCTTCAAAAGCGCGGCATCAACACGCCCTTCAACCGCCCGGCCTTTGCCATCATGGACCCTGCCCTTGCCGCGACGCTTCCGGTGCGGCAGGTCGCCTGCGGCGTGACGGATATCATGATGCACACGCTTGAGCGCTACTTTAACCCCATCGGCGGCAACGAGACGACCATGCAGCTGGCAGAGGCTGTGCTGCGCGTGACGGTCGCAAACGGCCCTGCGGTCTGCAAAGACCCCGGAAATCTGGACGCGATGAGCGAAATTATGTGGTGCGGCAGCCTGTCGCACAACGGCCTGACGGGGCTTGGCGGGGCAAAGGGGCTTTCCGTCCACCCCATCAGCTTCGCGCTGAGTGAAAAGTACGACATCATCCACGCAGAGGCGCTCTCGGTGCTCTGGCCGAGCTGGGCAAGATACGTCTACAAAGCAAATCCCGCGCTCTTCGCGCGCTATGGCAAAAACGTCTGGGGTATCGACGAGCCCGACGAGGACAAAGCCGCCCTTGCGGCTATCGCCGCCTCGGAGGATTATTTCAGAAGCCTCGGCATGCCGGTCTCGATGGCAGAGCTTTCCTGCGGCGTGCAGGATGCGGCCGGGCTGGAGGATCTTGCGACCCGCGTGAGCTTCGGCGGCACACGCCGCGTCGGGACGCTCGTGAGCCTTGACCACGCGGCGCTGCGCGAAATTTTCGCAATGGCAAACCACTGACACCCAGCCGGAAGGAGTATTTTTATGAAACAGATTGCAATTGCCGGCCTTGGCGTGGTCGGCGGCGGCGTGGCAGACCTTCTGGTCAACCAGAAGGCTGTCGTTTCCAAAAATGCGGGCGAGGAAATTTCCCTCAAGGCCGTCTATACCCGCACGCAAAAGCCGGACAGCCCCTTCGCGCCGTACTTTGTATCGGACTTTTCCGCGATCGAAAACGACCCGGAGATTGACCTTGTTGTCGAGACGATCGGCGGCTGCGGCGTGGCACTTGATATTGTGACGCGCGCGCTGAAGGCGGGCAAGCACGTCGTAACGGCCAACAAGCAGCTGGTCGCCGAGCACGGTCTGGCGCTTTTTGCCCTTGCCAGAGAGCATGGCGTGAGCTTTCTCTTTGAGGCCAGCGTCGCAGGCGGCATCCCGGTTCTGAACCCGATGACGCGCTGCCTGGGCGCAAATGAAATTAGCGAGGTCTCCGGCATTTTAAACGGCACAACAAACTATATTCTGACCCAGATGCTGGAAAACGGCGAGAGCTATGAGGCGGCGCTTCAAAACGCCCAGCGTCTGGGCTACGCTGAGGCAGACCCCACGGCAGACGTCGAAGGCATCGACGCGGCAAGAAAGAGCTGCATCCTCTCCGGCCTTGCCTTCGGCCAGAATGTCAGCCCGGATGAAATCCACATCGAGGGCATCACACACGTTACGGCGCTCGACGCGTCCTTTGCAGAGGCCGCCGGGATGAAGATCAAGCTGCTTGGAAGAACGATGATACAGGACGGCCGCCGCTTCTGCTTTGTAAGCCCCCATTTTGTGAAAAAAGAGGCCATGCTTGCGGGCGTGAACGATGTGTTTAACGCCGTCTGCGTGCGGGCAAGCGCCGTCGGCGAGGTGCTTTTCGCAGGGCCCGGCGCGGGGCGCTACCCTACGGCCAGCGCCGTGATCGGCGATATCGTGGACATCGTGAAAAATCCCGGCCGCGCGCAGCCGACCGGATGGGAAAAGGAAGCGTCTGCGCCCGCGCCCTTTGAAGAATTCTCTGCGCCCTGGTATCTTCGCACCGAGGACCGCCAGCGCGCCGAGGCGGCGCTTGGAAAAATCGACTGGCTGCCGCACTCTGGCGGATGCTCCGCCGGAATCACGCGGCGCATGAAATATGCAGCGCTCAAAGAACTTGCGCCCGCAGCGGCGTGGCCAGTCTTCGAGTAAGGAGGCAGGAAGGTAATGGCAAGAATTGTACAGAAATTTGGCGGAAGCTCGGTTGCAAACGCAGAGCGGGTCTTCCGCGTGGCAAAGATCATCACCGACGCCTACGCGAAGGGAAACGAGATGTGCGTCGTCTTATCCGCACAGGGCGACACGACCGATGATCTCATCGCCAAGGCAGAGGAGATCAACCCCAACGCCTCGCGCCGCGAGATGGATATGCTGCTGGCCTGCGGCGAGCAGATCTCCATTTCTCTTATGGCCATGGCCATCGAGAAGCTGGGCTACCCGGTGGTCTCGCTTTGCGGCTGGCAGATCGGGATGAACACCTCGTCTGCGCATTCATCCGCGCGCATCAAAAAGGTCGCGTGCGACCGCGTGCGCGAGGAGCTTGATAAAAAGCGCATCGTTCTGGTCGCGGGCTTTCAGGGCATCGACAAGCATGGCGATGTGACCACGCTTGGCCGCGGCGGCTCAGACACGACGGCGGTCGCGATGGCCATTGCGCTGGAGGCAGATCTCTGCCAGATCTTCACAGACGTCGACGGCGTCTATACCTGCGACCCGCGCATCGTCCCGGAGGCCAGAAAGCTTCCGGAGATCACATACAACGAAATGCTGGAGCTGGCGTCGCTTGGCGCGCAGGTGCTCAATAACCGCTCGGTGGAGCTTGCAAAGAGCTATGGCGTGCGGATGGAGGTTTTGTCCAGCTTTTCCGGGAATCCCGGTACGATTGTCAAGGAGGTAGTCAAACACGTGGAAAAGACTTATATTGCGGGCGTCGCGCAGGATAAGAACATTGCGCGCATTGCGCTGGCCGGTATGCCGGACGTGCCGGGCGTGGCCTATAAGGTATTCAGCCTGCTGGCAAAGGAAAAGATCAATGTCGACATGATTTTGCAGTCCTATGGCCATGACGAGTGCAAGGACATCGTCTTTACTGTCAGCGCCAGGGATGTGGCCAGCTGCCAGAAGGTTTTGCAGGACAACCATGAGAGCCTGAAATTTGACCATGTGGACGTCAACACCAACGTCTGCAAGGTTTCGGTCGTGGGCGCGGGCATGCAGGGAAATCCCGGCGTGGCGGCCAAGCTCTTTGAGGCGCTCTATGCCGCGCAGATCAACATCCATATGATCTCGACGAGCGAAATCAAGCTCTCCGTCCTCATCGACAAGGAGGAGTCTGAGCGCGCCGTGCGCGCCGTTCACAACCAGTTCTTCCAGTAAGCAGCGTGTCGAAAAAGTGTTTTCGCCCCGCTGAGGCAGTTTTTCAAACTTCAAAAAAGTTTGAAAAACTGGTTGATTGAACGCGAAAG
>CAZXIW010000046.1:0-14996 GCA_964640905.1 uncultured Oscillospiraceae bacterium | reverse complement strand
CCGCTACCAGGCCCGTTGGTCAAAAGGTTAAGACACCGCCCTTTCACGGCGGTAATATGGGTTCGATTCCCGTACGGGTCACCAAAAAAGAAACCATCCTTCGGATGGTTTCTTTTTTGGTATCTGTATGTTGAAGCGAACCCATCGGTTCGACCGTCCGATGTCTCCATGCGTAAGCACGGCGATGGTGTGCAACGCCATCGGTTTGCCGCACAGGCAAAACAAACATCGAGACGGCATGGAGCCAGCGTAGCTGGCGGAGTACCGCCTTACCGTTCCCCCCTAAAGCTTTTTTACCAAGGTTTTTCCACCCCGTCGCCGGAGTATTCCTGTACGGGCTGGCGCTTCCATAGCACGATATCCAGTATGAGCCGTTTCCGGGCATTCCATTTTGCAGGCAGTCTCCCGCGCACCTGCTCTTGTCCTGCCGTGTGCGGAGCTTTTTGTTATACGAGTTTCTTTTCCAGCTCCTCCGTTTTGCTCTTGGGCGTCAGCGTCTCTGAAATTGTTTCGTGTCCCTCTGCAAGTAATTTTAATTGATCGTTCACCGTGTTTTCCAGGATTACATGCAGTGCGTCAATTCTCTGCTCAAGCTTGTCCAGCTTTTTCATGAGTTCATTGTCCAACATTCGCGTTATCCTCCATTCTGCTTTTGATCATTATTTTAAACTATATTATTTTGCTTTCTCGCTGCACACTCCGCCGCGCCTTGCGCGCCGCTTTGCGACTATTATGGCATATTCCACGCGACTGTGTACATTAAAATTTCAGGAATCTGGTACGCATATTTTAATGCAATGAAACGCTGCCCCCTTCCATACTGGAAGAGGGCAGCGCTTTTTCTTATTCGCCGATCACCTGAACCTGAACCGTCCGGGTGCGGGGGCGGGTCTGGTCAAAGTCGATAAACTGGATGTGGCCAAACGAGCCAAGATCCATCTTGCCATCTGCGACAACAATCGTCTCACTGCGGCCAATGATAGAAGATCGCAGGTGCGCGTCGGTGTTCAGCGCTTCCGGCTTGCTTTCGCCGTTTTCTGCAGCAAAGTCCGTTGCCTTGGGACCCGGGTGCATATAGTGCCCCTCGTGGCGGCAGGTGGGAATCATATCCTCCAGCACGTCTACCAGATCCTGCTGCAAATAGTCAAGCCCGGTATAGGCCATATCGAAAGCATCCTCCTGCGTGATCACAGCGCAGGTCGTATGGTGGGAGTAGACCACCAGAATGCCATCCTGAATGCCGGAGCGCGCCAGAATCTCTCTGACCTGCGGGGTAACGGTGTGGAACGAAACGCGATGGCCAACAGAGTCGACCTGGAACGATTCACGATATACTTTCATAGTGGAAAGCTCCTTCTGTACAATTTATGATTTCCTGTCGTTCAGCGCAGCGCGAACGGCGTGGATCATCTCGCTTGCCATTGCGCACGGATCATCTGCCTTGCAGATGCCGGAGGCCGCGCCCGCCGCCTCCGCGCCGGCCAGAATCAGCTCATAGACCTGCCTGCCGTTGGTAATCCCGGCGGCCTGCTCTACAATGATATTGGGGTCAATGGCCTTGATGACGCGAATCGACTCGCTGACATAGCTCATATCACTCGTGCTGCCGGTGCCGATCAGCTCGGTCGGCTCGGGGTTGATAATATCCGGGTGCAGCTGCGCCACAGCCTGCGCCTCTGCGATGGTGTCTGCGCAGACGAACGAAAGCATATCAAGCTCGTTGGCGCGGTCGATCGTCTGGCGGATGGCGCTCAGGGACATCGGGCGTTCGCAGTGGTTGATGACCACGCCCTGCGCGCCGGCTGCCTTCAAAGCCTCCGGAAGCACATCCGCCATCCCCCGACCGGGGCGAAGGGTATCCATATAGGGCGCAAGCACCGTCAGCTTCGGGCACTGCTCCTTGACGCGGCGGATCTCGGTATAGGGCGCGATGAAAACCACGTCGATGTCCGCTTCCTCAGAGGCCTTCTGCGCCGCCTTGGCAAGCGTCAGCACATCGTCGCCATACAGATAATTTTTGATGCCAATCTCAAAATACGGCAGTCTCAATTTTGCCTTCATGCTTCCTGCCCGCCTTTCTCCGGGTTTGTATTCCACTGCGCAAGCGTAAAGCACAGCTGATGCTGCTTTACCTCGCCAGGCTGAAGAATCTTCAAAGAGCCGTTCTCGCGCGCCTGCGTGCGCCCGTCGAGCGTTGCATTGCACGGCTCAAGCCCCATCACGTATTCACCCTTGACGAAGTTCTTCCATTGCAGGAAGCGGTCGAGCGTTGCCGTGTTGTAGGCAATTTCCAGTGACAATCCCTCCTCGGGGTTGGAAAGCTTTGCACGCGCCCAGCCGGTTTCATCCGGGCTTGGCGTAAAATAATAGCAGCGCTCCTCATATTCATCCTGCGGCGGGTCGATCTGCTGCCAGGAGTCCTCATGCCGGATGGCATGCGGCGTGCGGCCGCGCACCTGCCCCAGATGGGGAAGCTCCAGAACTGCGGCTTCACTGAGAAGCGGGTAGCCCGTATTGCAGTGATACAGCAGCATCATGGGGCTTGGGCGGCAGCCGTCATTTTTGACGGTATCGGTCACACGAATGCTATTTTCGCCATAGCGCAGCTCGATTTTCCGCGTTAAAAGCAGGTTCGCTCCGCCAAGGATTCCCTCATGCATCGTGCCGGAAATCACGACAGAAAGCCCGTCTTCGCCGTAGTCCAGATTGACGTGCTGCGCGGGCGCGTTGGAGATGCAGCCGTGCTCCTTCTCGGTCTCCCAGCCCTCGTCCCCCTTGAGACCAATGTTCGTCAGGCCGCAGGTGAAGAGGAATCCGCCAAAAAAGCCGTCGCTCCAGCCCTCGCCAAAGGGGCTGTAATACGCAGGCGCGGCGATGCCGTTGGCGGTCAGGTAGTTAAAGCTCCTGCCCGCCAGACGAACCTGATAGATATCCAGGCAGCGGTCAGGCAAAAGCGTCACATTCAGACCCGTACCGTTATCGACCTCAATAAATCGCACACCGTCTGCCTTGCCGCCGGAAAGTCTCCCTTCCCGGACGGAAAAGAGCTGCTCCTGTTTTCCGATATAGTCGCGGACAGGATTTTTCATACGCCGCAGCCTCCTTCGTCAAAAATAGGACGGCACTGCTTCCAGATGCGCTGATAGCGGGCAAAGCCCTGATCGTACAGAGCCTTTTTGTCTGCCTCCGGCGCAAGCGTCGAAGCAAGCGCGTTGCCGACCCGCGCAGCCGATGCGGCATCGGGATAATAGCCCAGAGCCACAGCGGCCAGAATGGCCGCGCCCAGCGAGGTACACTCTGTCTCTGTCATGGCGGAGATCTCCACGCCGCAGACGTCTGCCTTGATCTGCCGCCAGATCTGGCTTTTCGAGCCGCCGCCAAGCGAACGCACGCCTGTGACCTTCTGGCCATCGACCGCTTCGATCAGCGCCAGATTTTCCCGCAGCATATAGGCAATGCCCTCAAAAATGGCGCGGACAAATTCCGGCTTGCCGGTATCAAGCCCCACACCGAAGAAAATGCCGCGCGCGTTGGGGTCGTTATCCGGCTGGATGACGCCCGTAAAATACGGCAGAAGCGTCAGCCCGTTTGCGCCGGGCACGGCGCTGGCCGCCTGCGCGCCCAGAAGATCATAGACGCTTACGCCGGTCTCGGCGGCCTGGCGTGCCTCCTCCTGGCAGAACGAATCCTTGAACCATTTGAAAACCATGCCCGCCGTCATACAGACGGGCAGCAGAAGATACTTTCCGGAGTAAATATGCCGATAGACGTTGATGCGGGAGGGATGGTGCATATCCGGCTGGTCGGCTGTCGCGCCGATGCACATGGCCGTACCGGTCGTCTCCGTGACGATACCGGGCATGAGATTGCCCGCGCCAACGGCGGCAGCCGTCTGATCCATAGCCGCCGTGATCACAACAGCCTCCGGGCGGAGCCCCAGCATTTCGGCAACCTCCGGCAGCACATGGCCAACCACGCTTCCGCATTCAAGTGCCTGCGGAAGCTTCTTCTCATCAAGCTGCATGGTATCAAGCAGATCCTGCCAGTATGCATCGGCCAGAATGTCAAAATAGCCTGTTGTGCAGAGCAGGGACTTTTCTGTCACAAACTGCCCCGTCAGGCGCTGGATCACAAAATCCTCCAGCAGGAGGAACTTGTATGCTCTTTCGTAGACCGCCGGCTCGTTGCGCCGGAACCAGAGAAGCTTGCTGACCGGGCAGTAGCCCGTACACTCGGAAATGCCCGTATGCGCGTAGAACGTCTCCGCGTCAAAGTGCTCCGTGATCTGCGCGGCCTCGGTGTGCGCGCGCTCGTCGAGCCAGACCAGCGCATTATGAAGCGGCGCGCCGCTTTCGTCGACCGGAATCAGCGTCTCGCCCTGCGTCGAGATGGAAACCGCGCGGATATCCTTCAGGGATACCTTCGCATCCTGTGCCGCCAGACGAATGCCCCTGCAAATCGTATCCCAGTAGACCTCCGGCGGAAGCTCCACGATTCCGGGCGCAGGCGTCACAAGCTGGTATTCCAGCGTGGAGCTGCCCAGAATGCGCAGCTCCCGGCTGAAAATACAGGTCTTGACCGAGGTCGTGCCAAGGTCAAAGGTGAGGATCAGTTCCATGCGTTATACCTCAGTATATTCCACATCCCACATATCGCACAGCATCTTCCAGCGTCTGCGCACGTCGCCGATGGAGATCACCTCGTGGTGTGTGCCGCCGTTACGAAGCCAGCCCTCGACGCAGTTGGTCATGCCGCTGTCCGGACGCCAGAAAATATACGGCATCTCGCAGCGCTTGAGATCGCTCTTGGGAAGGATCTCGCCCTTGGCCGTGACAAGGCGGAACTTTCTTCCGTCGACGGCGGCCAGCGAGGTCAGCGTTGACGGGCCGACTTTCGGGGTGAACATGATTGTAGGCGGATTTTCCAGACCGCCCTCGCCAAGATAGCGGTCGATCAGCTCCGGCTGGATATCCTCGCGGTGTGTGGCCCAGTTGCCCTCGCCCGCATGGCAGAAGATGATGGCCTGCTTTTCAAAGTCCATCATATACATTTCGGTGAAGTTGCCGCCGTGGTTTTCCAGACTGTGTGCCGCTGCGACCATGGCCGCGCACATCAGATCGCCCTCTGCTGCGTAGCCGTAGCCGTCGGCCATCAGCTGCGAGGCTGCATAAAGCGGCAGCTGATGGAAACGCTTTCCATCGTCACCAAAGACATCGAAGTGGGCGGTAAATGCGCCAAACTCCTTTTCCTCCAGATATTTCTTAAAGCCAAGATACATCTTGACCGCCTCTGCATGGCTCTCATAGCTCAGCTTCGGGTCCATGCGGAAGGTCGCGTGATCCTTTTCGATCTGCGCGTCGATCTCGGCCTTGGTGATGGTCTCCATGCGGCTGTATACACTGCCGACGGTATCGTGGCAGATCTCCGGGCCGATCTTGGAGAAGAAGGCCATATCGTCGGTCAGGATATCGCCCATGCCGGGCATTCTGCCGATCACGCCGACCTTCATCGTGCGCATTTTCTGATAGGTGCGGGCGGCATAGCCGAAGTCCTCTACAAAGCGGAGGAAACGGTCGCTGTGGCGCTCACCGGCAAAGAACTGGCACTTAAAGCCATTGCGGGTAATCATGTTGGCATTGTCCTGTGCGCCGTGTATGCCCTGGTTGACCGTCAGATCAAGCTCCTCAAAATCATCGAGCACCACGCTGTCTGCCTGAACCACGGCCAGCGCCAGCGGCAGGCGGTTATCCTGAAGCGCGCGCAGAAGGAAGGAGGCCTGGCTGTAGGCCAGCAGCACGATCAGAATGCCGTCAAGCTTCTGCTCGTTGAAATAGCGAACCTTTTCCTCGATGCTCTGGCGGTTGAGACCCGCGCCGGGGAAATCCACGTCCACCACGGGAGAGAGAAATTCCACAAGCTCGCGCGCATAGCCTTCCTGCCGCGCCACGATCCCCGGGAAAGTAACTTCATAGCCGTCTGTCATCAAACCGAGCAGACCAATTCTGGGCTTATTCATAAAGCACTCACGCTCCTTAAAAAATCTTTACAGACTTCCCCAGTCTGTTTTTCCTATTGTATCACCGGCTGGAAAGGGGAAAAAGGAGACAAAACTGCAAAATGGTGTGATATTCGATGATTTATACAAATAATATTCCCGCCCCCGCAGAAAGCAAGTGTATTTTAAACAAAAAACCCGTTTTGCCCGATTGTTTCACCCGGCGGCCTTCCGGTATAATGTCAGTAATGGCCGGAGAATATCCGGCCAACATCAAAACAACGGAGAGGGGAATTTTTCCATGTCCTGCTATCATCGCACCTTTACCATCCAGTCCGACACCAGACCCACCTTCCATGACGTGACCGATCAGATTCAGGCACTGGTCTCTGCCGGCGGCATCGACAACGGCGTGGCGCTGGTCTACTCGCAGCACACCACCTGCTCTGTTTTGATTCAGGAGCAGTCTGACGACGTAAACTTCTACGGCGAGCAGTTTATTTTGCAGGACATGGTCAATGTTCTGTCCAAGATCATCCCCACCTGCGAAACCGAGGGGCAGTATCTGCATCCCGGCCCCATGCACGTTGACATTGCCAAGCGCGAGCGTGGCGAGGAATTCTGGTGGAGTCTCAACACCGACGCGCACCTGCGCAGCGTCATGCTCGGCCGCAGCGTAAGCGTTCCCATCGAAGATGGTAAGCTCGTGCTTGGTCAGTTTGGCCGCATCTATTTCGCCGACTTCGATCAGGTTCGTGCCCGCGAGCGGACAGTTCGGCTGACCGTGACCGGCTGAGGGCGCAAATTTTTGTAGTTTTTTAACAGGAATCTCGAATTTTCAACAAAATAACGATTTTATCTCCTAGCGTTTATCAGCATTTTACATATAATGAAAAATGTGCAGTACTGGATTCACCATCCAGAACCACTGCGCTGTTAAAATCGAAGGAGGAAAAAACATGAAAAAACTGTTCGCTTTGCTGCTTGCCCTCACACTGCTTCTGAGTCTGTGCGCCTGCGCCAGCAGCACTCCCGCCACCGAGTCCAGCGCATCCACCGAGACGGCCGCAACCACCGAAGCAGCTGAGCCTGCCAAGGAAGAGGCCGCCGCAGCCGAAGAGGCCAAGCCCACCGGCACCGTGACGGTCTACGTTGCACATAACGCCGACCAGTACAACACGGTCATTCAGGAGTTCCAGGAAATCTACGACATCGAGGTTCTGGCCGTTTCCATGGGCGGCGGCGACGCGTTGCAGCGTGTAGCCGCTGAGTCTGAAAATCCTCAGTGCGACGTTGTCTGGGGTCCGACCACAGACTCTCTGGAAGCCTACAAGGATTATTTCCAGCCCTATGTCTCTTCTGAGGCCGACGCGATTCCGCAGGAGCTGAACGATCCCGATCATCTCTGGACCGCAGAATCCCAACAGCCCTCCGTCCTGATGTACAACAAGGAGCTCGTCTCTGAGGACAATGTCCCCACCACCTGGGAAGAACTTCTGGACGCACAGTGGGAAGGCAAGATCGCTTCCGCCAACCCCGGCTCCTCCAGCTCCGCCTACACCATCCTTTGCACCGCCATCATGTCCACCTCCAAGGACAAGAACTATGACGAAGGCTGGTCCTATGTTGAAAAGCTCGCCAAGAACATCATCATCTCCGGCGGCTCTTCCTCCGTTTACAAGGGCGTTGCCGATGGCGAGTATCCTCTGGGTCTGACGCTTGAGCAGCTGGCTTACGTCTATGTCTCCGCTGATCCTGAGAAGGTCGGCATGGTCTATCTTGACAACGGCACCTCCAATGCACCGGACGGCTTCGCCATGGTCAAGGACTGCCCCGATCCCGAGAACGCAAAGATCTTCATGGACTTCCTTCTGAGCAAGGAATGCCAGCAGATCATGAGCGACCAGTTTGGCCGCCGTACCGTCCGTACTGACGTCGACCAGCCCAGCGGCCTGCCCACGCTTGAGGAGATCGCCTGCATCGACTACGATTTCGCATGGGCCGGTGAAAAGGCTGATGTGGTTGCCCGCTGGGATGAGATCGCTGTCAACGTGATCTCCGCCGGCTAAGCCGCCGCTTCCATCTGGAAAACAGGTAACTTGTGTGCAGGGGCTTACAGCCTGTAGGCCCCTGCTCTTTTTGACAAAAAAGCGCCGCATCCGGCGCGAATACTACGAAAGAAAAGGTGATTGCCGTGAGTCAGAAGGTTAGCATCAGGAACGCTGAGAAATATTACGGAGATTTTTACGCATTGAAGGGCGTGTCGCTGGACATCGAGCCGGGCGAATTTTTCACTCTGCTCGGTCCTTCCGGCTGCGGCAAAACCACGCTGCTTCGCATGATTGCCGGTTTCAATTCCATTGAAAGCGGCGAGATTGCGTTTGATGAGCGGGTCATGAACAGTGTTCCCGCGCACAAGCGCGACATCGGCATGGTCTTCCAGAACTATGCCATCTTCCCCCATATGACCGTGGCCGACAATGTTGCCTACGGTCTGAAGGCAAAGAAAACCCCCAAAAAAGAAATTGGGCCGAAGGTCAGGGAAGCGCTTGAGCTGGTGCAGATCGCCAACCTTGCCGACCGCAAGCCGAGCAATCTTTCCGGCGGCCAGCAGCAGCGCGTCGCGCTGGCGCGCGCGTTCATCATTGAGCCGGGTGTCCTTCTGATGGACGAGCCGCTGAGTAACCTCGACGCCAAACTTCGCGTGCAGATGCGCACGGTCATCAAAAAGCTCCAGCGCCGCCTGGGCATCACGACCATTTACGTGACCCACGATCAGGAGGAGGCGCTTGCCATCTCTGACCGCATCGCCGTTATGAAGGACGGCGTCATCATGCAGGTCGGAAAGCCGTCCGAAATCTACAACCATCCGCAAAATCAGTTTGTTGCAGGCTTCATCGGTGTCAGCAACTTTATTGAATGCACCCTCGACGCCAAGGCAGGTTCTGCCGACGCGGTCGTCAGCTCTGGCTTTCAGATTCCGGTCATACTGAAAAACGACTACCACGGCAAAGCCGTGATTTCCGCCCGGCCGGAGCAACTGTCCTTCGGCGAGGAGGGTCTGCCCGGAAAAATCCTGTTCTCAACCTTCCTGGGTGACTTTATTGAATACGAAATTGAAATTGAGAGCGGCCAGGTGCTGCAGCTCAACGAATATACCAAGGATACCACCAAGATCCGTCCCGACGGTGAGGCCGTCAAAATCCGCTTTGACCCCGCCCGCGTTGGCGTTTATGATGAAAACGGAGAATTGCTGACAGTCTGGGGCAACTGAGAAAAGGAGGAATTTATCGTGCTGAAGCGAAAAACGCAAGTCGATTTCTGGGCGCTGACAAAGCTGGCGATCTTCCTGTTCATTTGCCTGACCATCCTGTACCCCATCTCCACAGTCGTCATCCGAAGCATCACCAATTCCGACGGCCAGCTGACCATCGCAAACTTTGTCAAGTTCTTCACCACCAAATACTACATGGACGTGCTGAAAAACAGCCTGTTCGTGTCCACCATCACGACCCTTCTGTCGCTGGTTCTTGGCGTTTTCATGGCCTACGTCGTGACCCGATATGACATCCGGGCCAAAAAGCTCATCAACATTCTGGTCATTTTGTCTCTGATGTCTCCGCCTTTCATCGGCGCTTACGCATGGATCATGCTCTTTGGCCGCTCCGGCTTTGTCACAGAGCTGGTAGAGAGCTGGTTCGGCCTTGCCCTGCCCACGATCTATGGCAAGTGGGGCATCATCTCCGTGTTTACGATGAAGATGTATCCGTATGTCTATCTCTTTACCTCTGGCGCAATGGGAAGCATCGATGCATCTTTAGAGGAGGCAGCAGAAAACCTTGGCGCTTCCAAATGGCAGCGCCTGAAGGACATCACCATTCCCGTCGTCATGCCGTCGATTCTGGCCGGTGCGGTAATGGTCTTTACCTCCTGCATCTCCGACTTTGGTACGCCTATGCTTATCGGGCAGAACTATAAGGTTCTGGCAACGCTTGTCTATGAGCAGTACATGAGCGAGATCGGCACCAGCTCCAACTTTGCTGCCGCCGTCAGTATGGTGGTCATCGCGCTCTCGGCGCTGATTCTGATTCTGCAAAATCTCTACGTCAACCAGCGCAATTACAACATGAGCGCACTTCGCCCGCCTCAGACGGTTCACCTCAAGCCACTCAGTCGCATTGCCGTTCTGATTCCGACGGTTCTGATTCTGCTGGTGTCCATGCTGCCGCAGATCGTGGTCATCATTACCTCCTTCCGCAACTGCAACGGCCCTTACTTTGTAGACGGCTGGAGCTTTGAGAGTTACACCACCATCTTCACCCGTATGATCCGCAGCATCAAGAACACCTACGTCTATTCCCTCTATGCCATTGTCATCATGATCATCTTTGGCTCGTTCACAGCCTATGTGACCGTGCGCAAGCGCAGCGCGCTGACGCATATTACCGACGTTGTTATGATGTTCCCCTATGTCATCCCCGGCGCGATCATGGGCTTGAGCTACATCGTCGCCTTTAACCGAAAGCCGTTCTATCTGGCCGGTACGGCGCTGATTATGATCCTGTCCTACTCCGTTCGTAAAATTCCTTACACCGTCCGCTCGGCCGCCGGCTTTTTGCGGCAGATGGACCCGTTTGTAGAGGAGGCTTCCATCAACCTCGGTGTCTCCCCGGGAAAGACCTTCTTTAAAATAACCCTTCCCATGATGCTGCCCGGCGTCATTTCCGGCGCAATTCTCAGCTGGATCGAAACAATCAACGAGCTGTCCTCGAGCATCATGCTCTATTCCGGCAAAACCTCGACCATTGCCGTTGCCATCTATAATGAGGTTGCCCGCAACAGCTTCGGTACGGCTGCTGCCATGGCTACGATTCTCACCATCAGCGCTGCTGTTATGCTGGTGCTGGCACAGGTCATCAGCAAGGGCAAGGTCTCCATCGTCTAGCTCATCCAGAAAACGGGACAATTGAGATTTTTTTCTTAATTGTTCCCGTTTTTGACTTTTTTATGATATGATATAACAAACTCTGCAAAGGGGGCATCGCCATGCAAGGCGGCAGAAGCGGCCGGATCTATTCGCGCATTTTCCGAAGCTACCTCATGATCTCGCTCATTCCAATCATCTGTCTGGCGGCGCTGATCGTGTACTTTGCCAGAGAATACTCGCTCAGCAAGGTGGAAGACGAGCTTCTGCTTCTGACCCGCGGCGCTGCCGGTATCCTTCAGAGTGAGCTGAGCAAGGACGAGGAGAGTCTTCAGATTTTCGCCAGCGACAAAAGTGTCGCAGAATTTCTAAGCATGGAAAGCCCCAGCCAGGAGGCTATCATCCAGCTCAATCAGAAAATTTTTCTCATCACCGGCGGCAAGCAGCGCTCTGTCTACGTCTATCTTCTCACACCGGATGGCTGCATCGTACATTCCAACACCGGCCAGACCGGCACGCCAGACACCGCGCGCACCTACTGGGGGATTCTGCGGGCGCTGGAGCAGGCGCAGGATACCGTATACTATTCCGGCGTCTACGGGACAGACGAATATGGGCTGACGTTGGCGATTCCGGTTTTTGCGCAAAGGCGCGTGGTCGGCTATGCCATGCTGTGTCTGACCGAGCAGGCCTTTTCCAACACCCTGGCCGCCTATGCAACGCCAATGCCGCTGAGCTATCTGATTGCAGACAGCAACCATTACCTGCTTTTCGACGATATTTCCGCCAGGCGCGACATGTTTCTCTCACCCTCCCTGCGCGCCGCCGCGCAGGCGGGCAGCTGCACGAAATATGAAAGTGACGTTGGCGAAAAGCTTCTGGCCTTTGAAGCCGTAGCCAACACAGACCTTCTTGTGGCGGCAGAGGTTTCGGTCGGGCTGGTCGTTGAAAGCAGCCAGAGCCTGAGCTTTTTTGTCATTCTGCTGTGCTTTGCTGTGCTTGTGGTCGCGCTGATCGCTGCGCGGAAGCTTGCGCAGGACTTTGTTGAGCCGATCGACACCATCAACCAGACCATGCAGCAGATCGAGGCCGGTCACATGGACGCGCGCGTCCCCGATCTCGGCGAGGACGAGCTTGGCACAATGGCGCGCGGCTTTAACCTTATGCTTGAGCAGCTTCAGGAGCAGTTTCGCACCAATCTGGAGCGGCAGGATCGCCTGCGAATCGCAGAGTTCAAAAATCTTCAGGCGCAGATCGCGCCCCACTTTCTGTATAACACGCTGGAGTCCATCAAGGTTCTTGCGCGCCTGGGCATGAACGAGGAGGTCGGGCTGGTCGTCTCCAAGCTCGGCATCCTTCTGCGCAGCGGCATGAACTTCAAACAGGAAATGATCCCGCTGCGCGACGAGCTTCGGGTCGTGGAGAGCTATATTGCCATTCAGCAGGTGCGCTACGAGGGAAAATTCACCTACACCGCCGACATCAGCCCGGAGCTTATGGCGTGTATGGTTCCAAATCTTGTGGTGCAGCCTTTGGTTGAAAATGCAATCGTTCATGGGCTGGAAACAAAGATGGGCGTGGGGACGCTACGGCTCACTGGCCGTCTGGATGGCAATGATATTTACCTTGAGATCTATGATAACGGCGGCGGCATCGACCCGCAGAAAATTGACCGGATCTTTCAGGAGCAGTCGCCGGAGGATTCCGCCGGGCGCGAGAGCATCGGCATCATTAACGTTCACAGGCGGCTGAAGCTCTATTATGGCGAGCCCCACGGGCTGCATGTAGAAAGCAAACCGGGCTGCTATACGCGCATTCAGCTGCATATTCCAAAGGTGGAAGGGAGTGTGTACCGTGTACCGCGTGGTAATTGTTGAGGATTCCAAGCTTTTGCGGATGGGCATGATCCATACGTTCGACTGGCAGAGTCTGAACTGCACGGTCATCGGCTCTGCAGGAGATGGTCTGGAGGGGCTTGAGCTTATTTGCAGCACCCACCCGGATATTCTCATCACCGACATCCGCATTCCCGGCCTCTCCGGGCTTGAGATGGTCGAGGCCGCGCAGGCGCGCGGGTGCAATCCGGCGGTCATCATCGTCTCCGGCTACGATGATTTTTCCTATGCGCAGAAGGCCGTAAAGCTCGGTGCGATCGAATATCTGGTCAAGCCCATGGAGGATGACGATACCTACCGCGCCATCCGCGCCGCCTGCGCGCGTGTGGATGAGATGCGCAGATATCATAATTTGCAGGAGCGGCTGCAAACCGTAGAAGACAGCAAGATCAAGGTCTTCACCACCTACCTCGACAGCAGCGACGGCATCAAAAGCGAATACACCCGGCAGGCCATCGACTATATTGAAGCGCACTACGCAGACGACATCAACGTCCGCTCCATTGCGCAGGCTCTCAACATCAGCGAAAGCCATCTGAGCAAGGTTTTTAAAGATACCGTACACTCCACGATTGGAGAATATCTGACCAATTACCGCATCAGCCGCGCCTGCGCGCTGCTCAAAGACCCGCAGCTGCGCATCTATGAGGTTGCCATCCGGTGCGGCTACACAGACCAGCGCTATTTCAGCGTGATCTTCAAGCGGATCATGGGCATGACGCCCAATGAATTCCGCTCCCGTTCAACAAAAACCAAAGTCTGAAAGGAGACCCACCATGCTACAGCAAATCAAAGACCTCGCCATGCAGGCCGGTGCGCTTTTTCTTCATGCCGCTTCCGCCGAGGTGACCGCGAAGGAGGGCATCGGAAACTTTGTCACGGATTACGATGTCCGGGCGCAGAAGCTGATTTATGAAGGACTGCGCAAAATTCATCCCGAAGCGGCTCTGATGGGCGAGGAAGACGCTGTTCACGACACTGCCGCGAACAGCGGTGAGTGCTTCATCGTCGACCCGCTGGACGGCACACAGAACTTCATCAACGGCTACCGCCACAGCTGCGTCTCGATTGGCATGACCCGCGGCGGCGAGCCGGTTCTCGGTGTCGTATACAATCCCTATCAGAATGAGCTGTTCTGGGCAGAAAAGGGCAAGGGCGCTTTCTGCAACGGCAAGGCGCTTCATACCTCTGCCGCGCCGCTCAGTGAGAGTGTGTTTCTTTTCGGCTGCTCGTCTTATAACCGGGCGCAGACGGAGCTGAGCTTCCGGCTGCTGCGCGAGCTCTTTGACCGGTCGCTCGATCTGAGAAGCTCCGGCTCTGCCGCGCTTGACATGTGCTACGTCGCCGCCGGGCGGGTTAACCTGTTCTTTGAGTATCAGCTTTCGCCGTGGGACTATTGCGCGGGCTCTGTGATTCTGCGTGAGGCAGGCGGCCTTGCATCGCAATGGAGCGGCGAGGCGCTGGATTACTGCAAGGGCGGCTCTGTGCTGGCCGCCGGTGCAAATGCCTACGACGAGGCGCTCAGCGTCGCACAGCGCATTCTGCGCGGCTGATTGCACTTTCCCATGCGCGCGCACCCTTTAAAACGCATACAACAAGAACCTGCCTTGCGGCAGGTTCTTGTTGGCTCTATAATAAATGTTGGGGTCAGGCGCATCACCTGCCCTCATTGTCACAAAAACAGGTTGAGCATAGAGATAAAATCCAGTAGAATAATGTACCCCTACAAAAACTCAAAGGAGATATCTCTATGCTCAATCAGGATTATACCGCAAAGCTTCTCAATTTGGAAGATGTCATCATCAAAAATGTTGAAAACAAATCAGATCAGCTTTTCATCCAGATCGAATTGCTCCGAAAAACGCACATTTGCCCTGCCTGCGGGCGCCAGACCGACCGTGTACACGACTACCGCAAGCAGATCATCAAAGATATTCCCCTCGGCAGGAGCACGTTTCTCGTCCTTCGCAAGCGCCGCTACCGCTGCGCCTGTGGCAGACGCTTCTTTGAGCAAAACAACTTCCTGCCGCGTTATTACCGCGTCACAAACCGTCTTGTATGCGCAGTGATTCAGGCCTTTGAAAAGGTCGTTTCTGCAAAGGAGATTGGCTGCCGTTACAACATTTCCGGCATGACTGCCATGCGTTATTTTGGCTGCTTCAACGCCACGCCAAAGAAATTG